>JAJYHR010000183.1 GCA_021784675.1 Actinomycetes bacterium | reverse complement strand
ATCATGAGACGACACCCGGGCATAAAGACCAAACCCGTCGGCCGCTCTGGCGGTAGCCGACTCAGGCGATACCAACACTGTCCTCGGACCAACCCGCACAGCCGGTACAGGCAACGTCCCGTTCCTGCACCACCTATAGGCGGTCTGCGGATGCACACCCTGAGCATGTGCCCACTCGGTCAGATTCACGTTCCCCGTACTACTCGATAGAACATGTGTGTGATCGCTGTTATGCGTCTATTGTTCAACAGCTCGAACCCTCCGCCGTGGGGCGCGCCAAGTGGGCCGAAGGCAGGAGCGCGTCGATTCCCTGAGAACTTCGGCCGGTATTGCCAGGTACCGCGACTACCGCTCCCCGCATAAGCCCACAGTAAGCCGCGTGGCTGGACCGCCCTCGCGCGCATCGCTAGCATGAACTCAATTGCAGCGATTGGAGCAAGCCATGAAAATAATGCTTCTCAAAATCCTCGCGAGCGCCATCGGAGTGGTGGCCGCTCTACTGATCATCGGATGGGTTTTCAGCATCCTGTCTACGGTGGCAACGGCGATCTTCGTGCTAGCCCTGTTGGCCGGGATCGTCGCGCTGGCGGCGAAGCGCTTCGCAAAGGCCCGCAGCGGCGGCTGAGCCGCCGAACCGGACCGAGGGCCAGCGGCTCTAGCAGCTGAGTCCCCTGAGGTGAGGTCCCCTTAGGTGAGGTCCCCTTAGGTGAGGTTCCCTTAGGTGAGGTCCCCTTAGGTGAGAATGTCCCGCCTGCTGAAGGTGATGACCGCGATTGCGTAGAATAGCGCCGACCAGCCTGCCTGCTCGAGAAGATCTTTGAAGACACCGCCCAGCACCATCGGCGACCTGAAGAGGTCGACGTAGCTGCCCCAGTAGTTCGAGAGCAGCGCTGGCCTGATGGCGCTCAGCTGCGGTATCGCCGAGATGACCTCGCAAGCTATCGCCACCGTAAGGGCGATCGACGCCGCAGCCAGCGAGGAGGAGGTGAGGCTGGAGACGGCGAGACCGACCATAGCCACCGAGAACATCGACACCCCTACCAGAAGGGCGGCAAGGACGACATCAAAGACGCCGGTGAGAGTCGACACCGCCTGTCCTGAGAGCGTGATCAGCTGCCCGCCCGGGAAGAGAATGAACCCCAGGACCAGGCCAACGCCGGCAATCACCGCCGCGATCGTGAGCGTGAAAACCAGCGCCGACACCGCCTTCGCGTTCAAAACGCTTACGCGGCCCAGCTTCCTCACCAACAAATAGCGCAGCGAACCGTTGGCCGCGTCCCCCGCGAGCGCATCGCCACTGACGATGGCGACCGAAAGTGGCAGGATCAGAGCCTCCATGGAGGCGAGCGCCGCCACCGGGAGAAAGACCGCGTTCTGGGTGATCTCCGCAAAGAATGGCGGCCCTCCGCCGTGCCTCGGACCGCCACCAACCTTCACCACTACTCCAAGCAGCACCGGTACCACTGCGACCAGAAGGAGGATAACCAGGTTCCGCGGCCTCCGGTAGACCCTCCGGAGCTCGTCAGCGAACATCGAACCCCTCACCTACCTCGGCGACGAAGATATCCTCAAGGCTCCTTTGGCCACCTTCAAAGCCGTAGATCGATACGCCCCCCGCGACCAGCTCCGAGACTGCGGAAGGGAGCCCATCCTCCGGTACCGCCACCCGCGCCCACGCCGCGTCTGCCTCTACCACCCGGATCCCCAGGCGTGACAGCACCGCGGTTTCCGGGGACACCCGCAGCACCACCTCAGCGGGGAACTCCCTCCGCAACTCTTCCCGGGAACCGCTGGCCACCAGCCGCCCCTGGGACATGAAAGCCACGTGCGAGCAGAACTGCTCCGCCTCGGAGAGAAGGTGCGTGGAGACAAAGACCGTCTTCCCGCTGGCGGCAAGCTCCTGGATCAGCCGCCTCACCTCCCGCATGCCGCTGGGATCCAGCCCGTTGGTAGGCTCGTCGAGGATGTACAGGTCGCGATCTCTGAGCAACGCGCCGGCCAACCCCAACCGCTGCCTCATCCCTAGGGAATAGCGGCCGACAGCCTTGCCGGCGGCACTTCCAAGGCCGACCCGCTCGATAGCCGCCTCGACGGCCGCCGCCCGATCACGGCGCCGCACTCCCTCCGCAGCGAGAAGCCGCGATAGGTTGTCCCGGGCGCTCAGGTAAGGCACGTAACCAGGTCCCTCGATCAGGGCTCCCACGCGGGGAAGGACGCTCCGGATCTTCGACCCCCTTGCCCCGAGGAGCTCGACACTCCCGGAGTCGGGGCGGACCAGGCCCAGCAGCATCCTGATGGTGGTGGTCTTCCCGGCGCCATTCGGCCCGAGAAACCCGAAGACTGACCCCTCCGGCACCTCGAGCGAGACGCCATCCACCACCATGGAACCACTCAGCCGCTTCGTAACTCCCGTAACCGCAAGCGCGGAGGGCATCAGCCTCCCATCTCGGCGAGGGCATCAGCCTCAAGAACCGAAGGAGTCACCGCGCCGACGAGAACCCGCTGGTTGGGCAGTATCAACGCGTTGACCAGCGTAGTCCTCACCAGCTCAGCGCTTACCCCCCCGACGGAAACGGGAGTCTCCACGTCGGTGAGGTTGCCGGCCCCCGCCGTCCCCAGCACAGCGGCAAGGGCTCTCTGGGGAAGCGCGACCACGGAATCCCAAGAGGTGCCGAGGATCTTGCCGCTAAAGCCGCCGCCGACAAAGCTGAGCGGAAGCTTGATCGTCCGCACCGTCGACCCGGAAGGCGGCGTGAAGTCAAAAAGACTGCTCGACTGCGAGGCGAAGCTGATCTGCGAGTACTCCACCGAGAGGGCGGGGGCCGACGAACCCACCGCCATGACCTGGAAGCCAAGGATCTGGTAGTTGCTCGCGTCGACGTAGATGTCCACCCGCCTGACCATCGATCCGGCCTGGCGCGGCGTCACCGTCAGATCGTAGGCTGCCTGTCCGCCGACGTAGGTGTTGGCGCCGACGCTAAGCGACGAGGTCGTCGCGAGGTTTGTGACTATCTTGTCGGCCATCTCGGTCGGGTTAAGCGCGCCAGCAACCACGGACGGCGAAGAGCCGACGATCTCCCGGGCTACCGAGCCCGAGGAGTTCCAGATCCACGCCGTCTTGGAGTTGACATAGAGATCGCGCTCCGACTGCGAATCCAGCACCTGAACCCGCAGTTCACGCCCCGCACCACGGTACACCTCCTCGCTTGAAGTGCCCTGCGGAAGGGAAGCAGACTGGCCGAGGGAGGAGAGCAGGTCGGAAGCCGGACCCAGCAAATTGGAGGTGGTAACCAGCGTCCCCGAGTACTGGACCGGAACCGCACCGATCACGGCACCGATCAGCTGGTTGGGAGACATCTGCTCCAGGAGAGGAGTCTGAGCGCTAGTCAGGGAGGGCGTCACCGCCGCAGCCACCAGCGCAAAGAGCCCGGCTACGCCCGGCAACCCGAGCCTCAGCACCCGTCTCTGCAACATCCACCTCCTACCGCGTACCATCCCATTCAGTTCGTTCTAGCTCACTCCGGAGAGCCGGCAGCAGCTGAGAACAAGGCCAATTCTAATAAATAATCAACCCCGATTCATAGAAACAAAACGTGCCACATCCGTGTTATACTGGTGCAGCGAAAAAGATGGCAAATCAACAATCAACCTCTGGCTGCAGCTGAGCCGAAGAAAGGATATCCCGTTATTGCGGAAGTGCCAGCGCGATCAGGCAGGGTCCAAGATCCTTCCTATCGAGTGGGTAGCTCGATCACGGGGTGTGGCGAGGCGGCTTGGTAGCTACGTTGGCGTCTCCTGAGAGACGCATACCACGATAAGACGATAAGAGGATAACGAGTATGGTAGCACGAGGAAACCCCACGAAGACCCCAGAGCCGAGAGGGCGGAAGCGTTCCATGCAGGCCGAAGTGGACAACGCCCTTGCCGCGGCCGGCCTCGGTGCCGACTCGATCCGGCTGTTCCTTGACGATCTGGCAAAGCACCCGCTCCCCTCCGCCTCGGAGCAGGTGGAGCTGGCAAAACGGGTTCGCGACGGGGACGACGAAGCCAAGGCCGAGATGGTGGCGGCCAACCTCCGGCTCGTCGTCCACTGGGCCCGCCGCTACCAGGATCGTGGCGTCGAACTCTCCGACCTGATCCAAGAGGGGACCTTTGGCCTCATCCGGGCGGTGGAGAAGTTCGACTGGAGGCGTGGTTTCAAGTTCTCTACCTACGCCACCTGGTGGGTGCGCCAGTCGCTCCAGCGTGCCGTGCACAATCACGGCCAGGCCATCAGGCTCCCGATGGAGGCTGCGGAGCGCTCGCGGAGAGTCGACAACGTCAGCCGCGAGTTGGCCGCCGATCTTGGCCGGGCACCCACTGAAGAGGAGATCGCCATCGCCTCTAACCTCTCCCAGTCGCAGCTTTCCGATGTCCGCCATGCCGCACGCGTAGTTGCTAGTCTCGACCAGGCCGTCGGCCCGGAGGGAGAGACCAGCCTTGGCGACCTGGTGGTTGGGCCGGAGACCTCCTTCGAAGAGGATATCGACGACTCAATCTCTCGGGACATGCTGCGGAAGGCGGTAGAGGGCCTCGATGCTCTGGAGCGGGCGGTGGTAACGCTTCGCTTCGGTCTCAACGGCGACCGGCCAGCCTCCCTCGAGGCGACGGCCCGGATCCTCGGGATCGGTCCACGGCGGGCAAGGAGGCTGGAGGCATCAGCCCTGAGCAGGCTCGCCGAGCACCCTGCCCTGAAGACCTCCGCCGCCTAGCGGCAGCTGACCCTCGGTTTACTCCGCGGCGGTGTACCCGATCCCGAGCAGCTCCAGCTCCTCGACCAGATCGCCGGGAAGCGGGCTCGTCACGCTAATCCTCTGCTTCGAGAACGGATGGATGAACGCAATCGACTGAGAGTGGAGGAAGGGGCGCTCGAGCCCGGCAACCCTAACCCCATAGAGATCGTCGCCGGCAAGCGGCAGACCGACAGAGGCCATGTGCACCCTGATCTGGTGGGTTCTTCCCGTCTCCAGGCGGACATCGAGAAGCGAGTACTCTGCAGATCCGCCAACCAGCTGGAAGCGGGTAACCGCGCGCTTCCCGCCCCACACCACCGCCACCCGTCTCGGATTCCGCAGATCGCGCCCGAGCGGAGCGTCAACGACACCGGAACCGCCGGCCGGCACCCCTTGGACCAGAGCCAGGTAGCGCCGCTCGATCAAGTGCTGGGAGAGCTGGCTCTTTAGCGCTTCGAAGCCCCGCTGCGACCGGGCAACCAGCATCACGCCGGAGGTTCCCCTGTCCAGCCGGTGGACCACTCCGGGGCGGAGCGGGTCCTCGCCGACGGCAGCGATCTCCGGGTAGAGCCGGAGCACCGACCCGATCAGCGTCGGCCTCGGATCCCGTGGCATTGCTGCGTGAACCACCAGGTTGGCAGGTTTCTCGACCACTAGGAGATCGTCATCCCCGTAGAGGATTGTCGGCAACTCCTCGGCAAGGACCGGTCGCTCGCGGCCGCGAATCCGCACCCGAAGGAGCTCGCCGGCTAGCAGGCGCTGGCTCTTCGGACAGGTCAACCCGCAGACGGTGACATCGCCCGCCTCGCAAAGGGCGGTTGCAACCGCCCGCGAAACCTCAGCCACCAGGGCCACCGCCCGGTCGACCCGCTCGCCAGCGAGCGCCCCGCCGACCTCGACCTCGATATCCCTCTCCTCCTCCACCGCCTACCGGCTTTCCCGGAGCCCGGCAAGCGCGAGCAGAAGCGCACCAACGGTGATCGCGGTGTCGGCCAGATTGAAGACCGGCCAGAAGGGGAGGGAGATGAAATCGATCACTGCGCCGTGGTTGTCCCGGAAGATCCGATCGCAAAGGTTGGAGAGCGCTCCGCCGACCACCATCGACGCCGCCACCTGAGCCAACAGAGTACGGGCTCGAAGGGCATATACGCCAAGACCGCCCGCGATCAGCAGTGACGCGATTCCAACGACAAGTGGGTGGCCCGCCCCTAGCGAAAAGGCAAAGCCGCTGTTGTAGAAGAGCTCCAACCTTAACGGTCCTACCACCGGTACCGGCCCCGACCGGAGCGCCTCCTGCGCCCAGCTCTTGGTTGCCTGGTCGATGAGGATAACGGCCGCCACCACCGCCACCACCCAACGGGCGGAGGGTCGCCTCCTTACCTCCGCCGCGGAAGGCCTCCCTCTTTGCACTTCACGCAGAGCCGGGCGTAGGGCAAGGCCCGCAACCGCGCGCGGGGAATCGACTCCTTGCACGACTCGCAGATGCCGTAGGTCCCCTGGTCAATCTTGGCGATGGCCGCCTCGACCTCTTCGACCGCGGCGATCGCGGACGCCGCCAGCGCCAGGTCGCGCTCTCGCTCGACGGTGAGGGTGTTGCCCTCCCCCGACTCCTCGTCGAACTGGACCTCCACCGGCTCGTTGCCCTGCGATAGGCTATCCGCCTCCGCCTTCAGCTGGGAAGCCTGCGCGATATAGTGCTCCCGCTCGACGGCGAGCAACCCTCTCTGCCGGGCGAGAAACTCCGGCTCGGACAGCGACTCCATCACGTCGTCATCCAATGCCAGGTAGGCCTCGACGGCTTCCTTCTCGGTCTCGGTTATGTCAGTCATCTCCATCCATTCGCGATGACCGGCCCTCTTGCAGCTAGCCACCTTTTGAATCGCTACACTATAGCGGCTCGCACCCTCCATAAGCCACAATCCCAGAGCAGCCCGCTGCCGACTAGCTTTAAACCATGGAAAGAGTCGGCTCAGACGCAACTTACCCGCCCCAACCATCGAAACTCAACCTGCCGGCGATCGAGCACCAGATCCTTGATTTCTGGGAGCGGGACGGCACATTCGCGGAGTCGATCGACCGCCGCCGGAGGCAGGGAAAGCCGGCTTTCGTCTTCTACGATGGCCCTCCTTTTGCCAACGGCCTCCCCCACTACGGCCACCTCCTGACCGGCTTCGTCAAGGACGCCATCCCCAGATACCAGACCATGGCCGGAAAGGTCGTCGAGCGCCGCTTCGGCTGGGACTGCCACGGGCTCCCCGCCGAGATGGCGTCGGAGAAGGAGCTTGGGCTCTCCGGGCGCGAGGAGATCGAGAGCCTCGGCATCGACCGCTTCAACGATCACTGCCGCGGCCTGGTCCAGAGGACCACCGACGAGTGGTTTCGCTACGTGACCCGCCAGGCCCGCTGGGTTGACTTCGTCCACTCCTACAAAACCATGGACACATCGTTTATGGAGTCGGTGATCTGGGCGTTCAAGCGCCTGTACGAACGTGGGTTCGTCTACGAGCACTACCGGGTTCTCCCCTACTGCTGGGAGTGCGAGACACCGCTCTCCAACTTCGAGACTCGCCAGGACGACTCCTACCGGGTGAGGACGGACCCGGCCATCACCGTCGCCTTCCACCTTCCGGCGGTGGACGGAGCGGCAGCGCTCGACTCCGATCTCTACATGCTCGCCTGGACCACCACCCCGTGGACCTTGCCCTCCAATCTGGCTCTCGCCGTCAATCCGGATGCGGTGTACGTGCTCGTCCAAGCCGACCGCCCCTACGTAATCGCAAGGGAGCGGCTGGAGGCGTACGCGGAGCACCTTGGGAGCGCTCCGGTCGTCGCCGAGGTCCGTGGCGCCGACCTGGTTGGCCGCTCCTTCGAGCCGCTCTTTCCCTTCTTTGCCGGTGAGCCGAACGCCTTCAAAGTGATCGCCGCCAGCTTCGTCACCATGGACGAGGGGACCGGAATCGTCCAGATGGCCCCCGGTTTCGGCGAGGACGACCAGCTTGCTTGCGAGGCCAACGGAATCGGAGTGGTATGCCCGGTCGACGATCGCGGCAGGTACACCGGCGAGGTACCCTGGTACGCGGGCCAGCAGGTCTTCGACGCCAACGCCGCAATCGTCAACTACCTCCGCGACAGCGGCGCCCTCCTCGAGGAGTCCAATTACGAGCACAGCTACCCCCACTGCTGGCGGACCGACACCCCACTGATCTACAAGGCGGTCGGATCTTGGTTTGTTGACGTTACCGCGATCAAGAAGCAGCTCCTCGCCAAGAACCAGGAGATCAACTGGGTTCCCGAGCACATCAAGAACGGCGCGTTCGGCAAGTGGCTGGAGGGGGCGCGCGACTGGTCGATCACCCGGAACCGCTACTGGGGCGCTCCGATCCCAGTCTGGAAGAGCGACGACCCGCAGTACCCCCGCGTCGACGTCTACGGCTCGCTAGCCGAGCTGGCCGCCGATTTCGGGGTCGAGCCCACCGATCTCCACCGGCCCTACATCGACGAGCTGGTCCGGCCGAATCCCGACGACCCTTCAGGCAAGTCGATGATGCGCCGGGTCACCGACGTCCTCGACTGCTGGTTCGAGTCCGGATCGATGCCTTTCGCCCAGCTCCATTACCCCTTCGAGAACAAGGAACAGTTCGAGAAGACCTTCCCCGCCGACTTCATCGTCGAGTTCATCGGCCAGACGCGCGGATGGTTCTACACGCTCCACGTGCTCTCGGTTGGCCTCTTCGACGAGCCACCCTTCAAGCACTGCATGGCCCACGGAGTCCTCCTCGGCGACGACGGCCGGAAGCTCTCCAAGCGGCTCAAGAACTACCCCGACCCCTGGGAGGTGTTCGAAGAGATCGGAGCCGACGCGATGCGCTGGTTTCTGCTCTCCTCATCCGTGCTCCGCGGGCAGGAGATGGTGCTGGAGCGAAAGGCCATGTTCGACACCGTAAAGCGGGTGATCAACCCGATCTGGAACGCCTTCAGCTTCCTCACCCTCTACGCCCAGGCCGACTCGTCGATCGGGAGGATGGACGCCACCTCGACCAACCTGACCGATCGGTACCTGCTCGCCAAGCTCGGACAGCTCATCGACGCCACCACCGCCGCCTTCGACTCCTACGATCTGTCGAAGGCCACCCAGGAGATCGAGGCCTTCCTAGACGCCCTGAACAACTGGTACATCCGCCGGAGCCGCGACCGGTTCTGGTCAAGGCGGGGCCAGAATGCCCTCGCCGACACCGATAAGCAAGCGGCCTACAACACCCTGCACACCACGCTCGTCACCCTCACCCAGCTGGTGGCGCCGCTCCTGCCGATGGTCTCGGAGATGCTCTTCAAGGCTCTGACCGGCGAGCGCAGCGTCCACTTGACCGACTGGCCGACCGGGAAAGCGATCAACCGCGACGACCAACTGGTTGCCGAGATCGAGACCGTGCGGGAGATCTGCTCCCAGATCCACTCGATCCGCAAGCAGGCAGGCCTCCGCTCCCGCCTTCCTCTCCGCCGGGTGACCATCGCATCCGCGAACGCTCTGGCTCTCGGCGACTACCAGGAGCTGATCAAGGCGGAGACCAACGTGAAGGAGGTCGTCTTCACCACCGCCTTCGAAAGCTACGCGCATCAGCGGATCACCCTCGTCCCCCGTCTAATCGGCCCGCGGCTTGGGGGCGAGGTCCAGCGCGTGATCAGAGCAGTCAAGGACGGCGACTACCGAGCCACCGAAACCGGCGTCGAGGTCGGCGGCATTCCCCTCCTCGACGGAGAGTACTCGACGGCGCTCGAACCCACCGATCCGGACCGGATGCGGGTGCTGGAATCACACGTCGCAGTGGTCGCCCTCGACACCGCGATCGACGAAGAGCTACTGCTTGAGGGGCTGGCTCGCGACCTCCTCCGCCACATCCAGAAGCACCGCAAGCTCGCCGGGTACGAGGTAACCGACCGCATCGTCCTCGAGCTGGCGGGTGTAGCGCCCAACGGCAAGGTCGCCGAGGCGCTGGCCCGCAATCACCGGGAGATAGCCGATCAGGCGCTCGCTCACGAGCTCATCATCGATCATGAAGCCACGAAGCTGGACGGCTTCAGCGACGTCTTCGACGCCGCCACCGAGCAGATCACCGTAACCTCGCGGCGATCGGTCCAGCAGGCGAGGTAGCCCGGCAGGCGGCTGGCCTAGCTGTCGCGCTGCTCCCAGAGGAAGATCGACTCGCTGGACGAAGGGGAGCGATTTCCGAAGACAAAGTTCGGGACCTCCTCTTCCTCCTCAACATCCTCGCTGCTAGCTGTGGGAGAATCGTCGGCGATCATCCACCCCAGTGGCTCGTCCGCCTCGTCGGTCTCCGGCTCGATGAGCAGGTGCTCATCGACCGCCTCCGCTAGCGGCTGCCCGGTCTCCGTCGACTCCTCCGGCGCCGCCGGCTCGGCAGTCTCGCTGCCACCATCGTCACCGCCAATCTGGGCGAGCAGCGCAGCCACCTCTCCACGAATCCGGCTCTTTGCCGCCGAGTGGATCGACGAGAGCTCGGAAACCCTCCGTTCCAGCGCATCGATCTCATCCGCCAAGCGGGACGCGTCCGCGTTGAGCCGATCGAGCGTTTCGGATCGAAGTTGCTCCGCTGCTGAGCGAGCCTCCTCCATGATCCGGTCCGCCTGGCGCTGGGCCTCATCTCGAATCTCCGCCGCCTCCTGGTCCGCCTCCACCCTTAGCTGGTCGGCAGCGCGCTGCGCCACTAGCAGGGTACGCTGGATCACGTCGGCCTCGGCGACCGGGCTGGCAGCTACCGCCTCCTCGGAGGAGGAAGAGAGCTGGGCACGGAGCGACAGCACCTCTGCCTGCGCCTTTGCAAGCTCGCCCTCGAGGAACTCCACCCCCAAGGCGACCTTCTCCAGAAACTCGTCCACATCCTCCTGGTTGTAGCCGCGCATCTTGTCGCGAAACTCTACTTCCCTGATGCGACGTGCGTCAACACCCTGGCTGTCCATGGACACCCTCCCAACACCGAGAATATTACCGACGAATACTACCGAGATAGTATCGGAATCAAAATCAGCTGTATTAAGAGAATCACGATCAGCGGCGAAAAGTCGAACCGGATCCCGCCGCCAACCGACGGGATCACCCGCCTGATCGGCCCGAGCACCGGCTCGGTCAGCCGGTAGAGGATGTAACGAAAACGGTCCATAGGTCCACCGGGATTGGTGACCGGGAACCAACTCATCACCACCTGGAGAATGACTACGGCCTCATAGATCAGGAGCAGGTCGATCAGAAAGGACCTAATTCCCATTCCCTCCTACTCCCTTGACCACCGTCCTCTGCCTGAGCCGGAACATCTCCTCATCGGCGACCTCGACCCGGGCTGGGGAAAGCAGGTACACGCTTGTGCTTACTTCCTTAACCTTACCCCCGAGCGCATAGGTGAGTCCTGAGGAGAAGTCGATGATCCGGCGGCGCAACTCCTTATCGACCCCTTCCAAGTTGATGATTACCGGTTGGTCGGACTTCATCCGGTCACCGATCTCCTGGACGTCGACGTACTTGGTGGGGAGGACAAGGTGAATCTTGGGCCGCTCCGGAACGGGATTGAACGGCCGCACCACCGCTGAGCGGCGCTCCTCGAACTGATCGTCCTCGGCTCTCTTCGGGACGGCTTGGCCGGGCGACACCACCTGAACCCTCCCGCGCTCCGCCGTGCGCTCGCTGGCGCTCTCCTCAACGCCCTGATGATGCCTGACGCCAGCGGTCTCGTACTCCTCATCGTCGTCCGTTATCCCCAGCCAAACTAAAGCACGACGTAGCGCCGGCATCTTTCCTCCTCCGTTCCCCAAAATTGGGAACTATCCTAACACACTATAACGAGCGTTGACCCAGTAAAACGGTGCCTAATCGTACGACGGTAGCACCCTCCGCGGCAGCGATCAGAAAATCACCCGACATGCCCATCGACTTCTCCGCCAGTCCCAACCGGTCGGCAAGCTGCGCCACGCTCCGAAAGTAGCTGGCGACCTCCGCGTCGCTCCCTGGAAGAGCCATCGCCATCAGGCCGGCCACGTCAACGGAGAGGCTTCGCGCATGCTCCACCAGGCCCGGAATCTCGGCGGCATCAGCGCCAGACCTCGACTCGCCTCCTCCCGGAGCGGCCACCTGCAAGTAGATCCTCCCCGCGAAGCCGCGCCGAGCCAGAGAGGCGATCTCCTCGCTCCGTGACACCGAGTGGATCTCCGCACACAGAGCCGCTATCCGCGCAATCTTGTTCCGCTGCAGGTGGCCGAGGAAGTGCCACCTCGGAGCGTACTCCACTCCGAGCAGCCTCGACTTCTCCTCCAGCTCCCCGAGGTAGTTCTCGCCGAGATCGACGCACCCGGCGTCGAGCACCACCCTGAGATCTTCGACCGGGTGGGTCTTGGTGACACACACGATCCTGACTCCCGCGGAGACCCGATCGAGGGCGGCTACAACCCCGGCAAGGCGCTCCTGGAACTCGATCGCCCCTAGCACCACCGGTCGCCGCTTCTCGCTGCGGTGAGGAACCTCTCGGCCCGGCTTCCTCCACGATAGGAAAAGAACCGGCCGGAGCACATCGTGCACTCGTCGAGGCCACCGACGATGGTCACCCCGATCTCCTCGAACACCCGCCCGAGCGCGGCGTCGAGCGAAAGGTAATCGCCATGGAAGCACTCCGGGAACCGCTGCTCGAGCCCCGGGCGTTCCGGCCCCCTGAACTCGTAGCAGCAGGCACGGATGTGGGGCCCTACGAAGGCCTCCACCTCCGATCCGAGCCGGTCGGCGGCAGCCTCCACCACCCCGGCGGCAAGCCCCCTCCAACCGGCGTGTACCGTCGCCACCGCACCTCCGCGGTCGGCGAGAACGATGGGAACGCAGTCGGCGGTCAGGACGCCAAGCGCCGCCGGTCCAAACCCGACCAGGGCGTCACCTTGCCGGCGCTGCTCCCGCGCCTCCTCCGCACTCACCACGGTGCTGGAGTGCACCTGCTCAAGCAGTAGCAACTCCGTAGCGGCAAGGTGCCGCTCGACTAGCGACTCGCGGTCCGCACGCGGGGCCGCCCGCAGATCGCCATCCTCCCTACCGGTAACGAGGACCTCCGCGCGGCCGTCGGGGAACGAAAACCGGATCACTACCTGAGAAAGAAGGGAACGTCCCCGTCGTCAGGCTCCTCCACGGGCCGGGACTTCTCCACCGGGTCGACAACCGCCACCGGTCGTGGCTGCTCGACGGCAGGAGAGGAGGTTGCCTTGATCGCCGTAGCAACCCCCGACCACGATTCGAACCCAGCCGCAATCACAGTCACCTGGACCTCGTCCTGCATCGTGGAGTCGATAACCGATCCAAAGATAATATTGGCATCAGCCGAGGCCGCACCCTGGATAATGCTCGCCGCCTCGTTGACCTCGAAAAGTCCGAGGTCATCGCCACCGGCGATGTTCAGCAGGATGCCTTGCGCGCCGTCGATGGAGTTCTCTAAGAGTGGCGAGGTGATAGCGTTGCGCGCGGCTGCCGCAGCCCGGTTCTCGCCCGAGGCGGCGCCAATCCCCATGATCGCCGTACCGGCGGCCGTCATGATCGTCCGCACGTCAGCGAAGTCAGTATTGATCACCCCCGGCGTGGTAATCAGGTCGGCTATGCCCTTTACCCCGGAGAGGAGGATGTCGTCAGCCATTCTGAAGGCCGACATCATCGAGGTCTTCTCGTTGGCGATGGAGAGAAGGCGGTCGTTCGGGATCACAATCAGCGTGTCAACGCGATCGCGAAGGTTCTCGATCCCATCCTCAGCCTGGTTCGAGCGACGCTTCCCCTCGAAGGAGAATGGCCTGGTGACCACGCCAATGGTGAGCGCGCCAAGGCCCTTGGCAATTTCAGCCACCACCGGAGCTCCGCCGGTACCGGTACCGCCCCCCTCACCGGCGGTAATGAAGACCATATCGGCCCCTTTGAGCGCCTCCTCGATCTCCTCGCGGTGCTCCTCGGCCGCCTCGCGGCCGATCGACGGGACCGAGCCTGCACCCAAGCCACGGGTCAGCTCGCGGCCGATATCGAGCCTGATATCAGCATCGCTCATCAGCAAGGCCTGGGCATCGGTGTTGATCGCGATGAACTCCACCCCGCGCAGCCCAGCCTCGACCATCCGGTTGACGGCGTTGCCGCCACCGCCGCCAACTCCAACCACCTTGATCACAGCGATATAGTTATGGGCATCGCCAACCACTCGCTCACCTCCGCCTGATCGCCGATCCCTCACCGGGAATGTACAACACCTCTGCCTACCCATACTCGCCTGCACTGACGCCCCCGCGCCGCTCCGGGTAAGGTGGGATCTCGCATAGCCTACACGCTAGCCAACCACAAGTGCCGGCGAATCTGCCCCTCGCAAATCTACGGTCGCATTCTTCCTCGCAAGCTGGACACATAGGCCGAGCTTCGACGCCGCCTGGCCCGAGGAGCCGAGCGTACACACGCCGCCCCCTTGCAGGATGGCCACGACCCCCTTCCCCCGTACATCGACAAGCCTGGCCCCCGGCGCCGACCTGGTCGCCGCCAGCGCCGGGGCGAGAAGGACTCCCGGAATCCTCTCCCCAGCGGTAAGGCGCGCGGTGCAGCGGGAGCCAACGCTCGCTAGCGGTTCCGGGCAGACCGAGAGGAACGGAAGGCCGCCCCCCGCGATGGCAAGCGGCACCACAACCCCTGATGGGACGACCCCGATACCGGCGCCGATCCGAGCCACCGGCGCTACCGGGGATACCGTGATCACCAAACCCGCAGGCGGCGAGACCGAGACCCGATCCACCCGTACCTCGTCGCCAAGGACCCCACCCGCGATACTCTTCCCCACCAACCGGGGAGAGATCGACCAGACATGGTATTGGGAGAGGCTCGACGCCAGACGCGCACGGAGCTCCGCCGCGATCGGCGCTGGCGCTCCCCGGAGCGCTACGCCCTGTACCCGGAAGATTGGCCCGAAGTAGCCGTAACTAGCAAGACCAGCTCCAACGGCCGCCGCCCCAAGGAGGGCTGCAGACCGAAACCGCAGCCACCTCACCTCTCGCCGCCGGCTCCGTATCCGGTTCTCCACTACGCCACCTCCCCACTGGAAACGCTCGAGAAGCCGATCAGCTTCACCTCGAGGAGGAGCTCGACCCCGAACCGTTTGGATATCTCCGCCCTGACCTCCTGCATCAGCGCGTAGACGTCATCCGCCCGCCCTCCAGGATCGGCCTGGATGAAGTTCGCATGCCGCTCCGAAACCTGCGCGCTTCCCCACCGGAAGCCCTTCAACCCCGCCTCGTCGATGAGCTTGGCCGCAGCACGATCCGGTGGGTTCTGGAAGACGGAGCCGGCGTTCTGCCCTCCTGGCTGGTGCTCCCGGCGCCAAGCCACGATCTCGCCGATGGCCCGTCCCAGCTCCTCCCGATCACCGGCGGCGAGCCTGAAGGCCGCCTTCACCACTACCTCGCTGTCGCCGATCGCCGATCGCCGGTAACCCAGGTCAAGCTCGCTCGCCCCCCGCGCCACCAAGCCGCCCCCGCCAGCGAGATCGGCTACGAAAGCCCGCTCAAGGATTTCGCCGATCGCAGACCCGTGCCCGCCGGCGTTCATGCGGACGGCCCCACCAACCGTTCCCGGGATGCCCACACCCCAAGCCAGACCGGCGAGGCCGGCCGCGCTGACCCTTCTCGCCAGCACCGGAAGCGCGAGCGCAGCCCCCGCCGTCACCAATCCATCCTCGCCTGCCTCGAAGCGGGCAAAGTTCCGGCGGCCGAGAGTCACCACCAAGCCATCGAACCCGTGATCGGAGACGAGGATGTTGGAACCCATGCCGACGACGAGCAGCGGCACCGGCTCATCGATCTCCCGAAGCGCCGACGCCAGCCGGGCCAGCTCCCCCTCGTCGCCGACCTCGACCGCAGCTCTAGCTCGCCCGCCGACCCGGTAGGTGGTCCGCGAACCCAGCTCCGCCCCCTCGACCAGATCTACTCCCCGCCCTCTCAAGCTGGCGACCCAGCTCATCCCAGCACCTCACCAAGCTCCGCCTCGAGAGTGGTGATGTCGCCAGCCCCCATCGATAGGCAGATGTCGTCCTCGCGCAGGTGAGAGGCGACCACTCCGGCCAGCTCTCCACGCCGGGGGCAGTAGTAGGTCTCGCCCGAGCGAAGCTCCCGTGCAGCCTGTACAACCAGCTCGCCCGTTATCCCGGGGACCGGCTCCTCCCCGGCGGGGTAGACGTCCGTAACCACCACGACGTCGGCGCCGACCAGGGCTTCGCCAAGCTCACGCCAGAGATCCCGGGTCCGGGAGTAGCGGTGGGGCTGAAAGACGGCGACGATCCTTCTCGCGTCGAGCTGCCTGGCAGCTGCGATAGTCGCCCGTATCTCGCTGGGAAGGTGGGCGTAGTCGTCTACGATGCGGACGCCCCCCACGACCCTGCGGTGCTGGAATCGCCGGCTCACCCCAACGTACCTGGATAGTGCCTCGCTTATGTCCCCGAAGGAGGCGCCGAGCTGGAGCGCCACGCCGACGGCAGCGGTGGCGTTGAGCACGTTGTGAACCCCCAGCACCGACAGCTCAAGGTCCCCTAGGCGCTTCCGATCGAGGAAGAGCTCGAAGACGCTGGAGTGCGGTGCCACCACCAGATTCTTGACCTGGAGCCGGGCCGAGTCGGAGAAGCCGTAACTGTAGCAGCTCTCCCGTGCCAGCCCGAAACCGGCAATCACCAGATCGTCCGCGCAGACAACCGGAAACAGCCGCGAGCTGCCGATAAAGCGCCTGAAAGCACCTTGCAAGCCGTCAAAGCTGCCGTAGTAGTCAAGGTGGTCGGCCTCGACATTGGTAACCACCGCAATCTCCGGATCGAGACGAAGGAACGTCCCGTCGCTCTCGTCAGCCTCCACGACCAGCAGATCGGACGCCCCGGCGTGCCCGGAGGCGCCGGAGTCGTTGAGCTCCGCGCCGATCAGGTAGCTCGGGGAAAGGCCGGCGTTCGCCAGCGACAGCGCCAGCATCGACGTCGTGGTGGTCTTGCCGTGCGTTCCGGAGATCGCCGCCACGCGCCGCCCCTCGGCCACCGCCACCAGAAGGTCCGCCCTCGACAAGGTCAGGATCCCGCGCTCCCTAGCCGCCTGCAGCTCGACATTGCCTTGTGGAATCGCCGTCGAGTAGACGACAGCGTCGGTCTCGCCCACGTTCGCAGCCGAGTGTCCCACTGAGACCTTGGCGCCGAGCAACCGCAACCGCTCGAGAACCGAGGACGACTTCAGATCCGACCCGCTCACCACCTTGCCGTTCCCCATCAGCAACGAAGCGAGCGCGCTCATGCCGGCGCCGCCGATGCCCACGATGTGGATCCGTTGAAGGTCGGCTAGCCGCGGGGGCGAAGGCACGATGCCACCTCCTCGACTACGGCCCGGGCCGCCTCCCGCTTTGCCAGCGCCTGTGCCGCCGCGCCCATCTCCTCGAGCGCCTGGCGGTGCTCCATAGCCCAACCGACCCTCTCCAGGAGCGCATTCGCCTCCAGCTCAGCCTCTTCGATCACCCAGGCCGCCCCGGCCCGGGAAAACACCTCGGCGTTGCGCCGCTGGTGATCCCTGGGGGAGCCGGGCAGCGGCACCAGCACCGACGGCGCCCCGACGGTTGCCAGCTCACTCAGCGTGCTAGCCCCGGCGCGAGAGATCACCAGGTCCGCCGCGGCCATGTAGTTGAGGAGCTCGTCACTGAAACCCATCCGGTGATAGGCGCCACCCGATGCCGCCCCATCCCCCGCATTTCGCTGCCCCACAAAGTGCCAGAGCTCGACTCCCGGCAGCTTGCCGAGGAGCCCGGCAAGCTCGGAGACCACCTGGTTAACCTTGGTCGATCCGAGCGAACCAGAGGTGGTCACCACCACGAAACCGTCCTCCTCCATCCCGAGCCGCTTCCTCGCGGCTCGCTTCTCGACCGCCCCACGACTCCTCACCGGGTTCCCGACCAGCACCGCTCGCGGGTACAACCGGCCCGGAACCGCGGCCGGAAAGGCGAGAAGAATCCGCGATGCGAACACCGCTACCAGCGAGTTCGCCCTACCGAGCACTGCGTTCTGCTCGAGAACGAACACCTTTGCCCCTCGTGCCCGAGCTACCAGCGCGGCAAGCGGGGTGTGAAAACCACCAAAGGCGATTACCGCATCCGGTTTCGGCAACCGTCTCAGCTCGACCAGGTTCCTTCCCAAAGCGCGCAGGTCGACCCAGGCCGCCCGTACCACCGGCCCGAGCCCACGCCCGAGGCCGGTCCCGGCCAGCCGGACCGTCGGCACGCCCAGGTCGGCGCTCAAGGTCACGTCGATGTTGCGATCCGTCGTGATCAGCACCGCAGGTGCGACCCCCTGGAGCTCCTGCAGGACCGCGATAGCCGCGTTCAGATGCCCAGCGGTTCCCCCTGCAGCCAGCCAGATGGTGCCGACGCCACCGTTCGAGCCGCCTGCCGATCGCCCCGATCTCCTCATCTCCGACCGATACCTGCCCTTCGCGCAATGCCGCTCGCTACCCCGAAACCCGCCAGCGTAGCGACCGTTGAGGAGCCGCCCGCCGATATCAGCGGCAGTGGTACGCCGGTCACCGGAAGCAACCCGATCACCGCGCCGACGTTCAAAAAGGTCTGGGTCAGGATCCAGGTGGCGAAGAGAAAGAGAAAGACCTTCTCGCCCTCCCCCTCCACCCGGACCGACAGCTGGAAGATTAACCAGATCAATGAGGCGAGTGCGAGAACCACCACCACAGCTCCGATAAGCCCAAGGTCCTGGCCGATCACCGCCAGGATAAAGTCGGTCTGAGCGTTGGGAAGGTACCCCCAGTTGGCCAGGCCGCTGCCCAGGCCGGTTCCGGCCACTCGGCCGGATGCGAAGGCGTTGAGCGCCTGCACCTCCTGGTAAGCGAAGTCTGACCGGTAGCGCCACGGGTTCAGAAAGGAGAGCAGCCGCAGCCTCCGGTACGCGCTCGAAAAGGCGGCGGCGGTCCCCAGACCAGCTCCAACCACTCCAAGCACCGCAAGCTTGCGAAGCGGAACCTGCGCGACGAAAAGCGATGCCATCCCGATGGCGGAGACCACGATGGCGGTCCCCATATCCGGCTCGATCAGAACGAGCCCCGCCGATATGGCGGTCAGCAGCAACACTGGCGCGATGATGGTCGCCTGGTTGCGCTGCGTCACCAGACGTGCAAAGAAGAGCACCAGAGCCAGCTTGATCAGCTCGGACGGCTGGACCTGGATGAACCCAGCCTGGAACCACCGGCTTGCTCCTCCCACGCTCACTCCAACGCCAGGAATCAGCACCATCACCAGCATCCCAAGGGCGCCGAGCAGCATCAACCGAGAGAGCTGGAGCAACCTTCTGAAGTCGATCGCGCGAAAGGTGAAAAAGACCAAGCCGCCGACGAAGACCCAGAGCAGCTCGTGACTTACGAGGCTGACGACCGTCCCGCCGGAACCCAGCTGCCCGATGTAGCTGGCGGCCACGTCCATGATCACGCCGACGGTCATCAGCGAAACGACCAACCAGTGGCCTACCCGAACCCAGTTCACGGCCCGAAGCCGGTTCGCTTGGATCACTCCGGGACCCCCTTCACCTCGGCCACCAGCCGCCGAAAATGGTCCCCACGCTCCGCGTAGCTAGAATACCAGTCGTACGAGGTCGCCCCCGGGGAGAGCAGGACCACCCCGCTCCCCTCCGCCAGCACCGTCGCCCGGGCGACCGCCTCCTCCATGGAGAACGCCTCGACAACCGGAATCGCAAACCGGCCCAGCACGCCGGCCGCGTCGCGGCCGGCCTCCCCGATCGCCACCAGCGCCCGCACCCGGCCTGCGACAGCCGCCAGCGGCTCGTACGAAAGCCCCTTGCCCTTCCCCCCCGCGATCAGCACTACGCTCTCGAAGGAGTGGAGAGCGGCGGCTACCGAGGCTGGCGTCGTCGCCTTGGAATCGTTCACGTAGGTGACTCCTCCGATCTTCGCAACTACTTCGATTCGGTGCGCCAGGCCGGCGAAGCCGGTGGCCGCCGCTCGCGCCTGCTCGGGCCGCGCTCCCGCCGTCTCCGCGAGCGCCCACGCAGCCAGGACATTGGAGAGGTCGTGCGCAGCCGAGCGAGCAAGCTCCCCGGTCTGGCACAGGCGCCCGTTAGGGCCGGTGAGCCAGCCGCTCTCGATGCCGTAGTCGGCCGGATCCGAAACCGAGAAGAAGAGCCGCCTCGCTTCGGTCATCACCCGGGTAGCGCTCTGGTCGTCCCGGTTGAGGACGGCGGTCGCCCCCTGCTCCAGCCGCGCGAAAAAGGAGGTCTTTGCCCGCCAGTACTCCTCGGACGTCCCGTGCCAATCGAGGTGATCGGGAGTGAAGTTGAGCAGGCAGGCCGCCTGCGGCGTGAAGGTGTTGGCCCAGTAGGCCTGAAAGGAGCTCACCTCCACGACCAGCACCTTCCCCTCAAGCCCGGCAACCGCGCTGAGGGGCGTGCCGGCGTTGCCGCAGAGAACACCGCGCTCGCCAAGCATAGCGGCCGCGAGGGTGGCGACCGTGGTCTTTCCGTTGGTACCGGTGACCGCGACCATGGGCGAGCGAGCCAGCCGAAACCCCAGCTCCAGCTCGCCGATCACCTCGCACTTCGCGGCCCGGAGCCGCGCGTCGGGTCGGATCCCCGGGGAGACCACGATCAGGTCGTAGCCGGACAGGTCCAAGCCGTCCAGACCCGCCACCCGCTCCACTCCCGTAATACCCCTGGCAGCCTTCGCTCTCGCCGGGTCGTCTTCGGCCATCTCGATCGTCCCGACCCTGCCGACCAGAGCGCCAACCGCCCCGCGCCCGCTCACACCAGCCCCCACGACCAGCACCCTGCCGTAGTGCTGAAGGGTCATCTCCCTGTCGCACCCGCGGCTAGGAAGTCGGCGTAGAAGGCGCCGATCGCGATCGCGGTAACCACCCCGGCAACGATCCACAACCGGATCAGCACAGTGGTCTCCGGCCACCCCTTCAGCTCAAAGTGATGATGCACCGGGGCCATCTTGAGGACACGCCGGTGGAAGACCCGGAAAGAGAACACCTGGACGATAACGCTGAGCGTCTCCAGAACGAACAACCCTCCCAGCAGGAGCAGGAGAAGGTCAAGGTGAAGGACGAGAGCGAGAGCCCCGAGCCCGGCCCCGATGGACAGCGAGCCGACGTCGCCCATGAAGATCTTCGCTGGCGGCGCGTTCCACCAGAGAAAGCCGGTGATGGCGCCAACAAAGGTGATCGAGAGCACAGCAAGATCCAGCCCGTCGTAGACGCGGTAAAGTGCGGCGTGCCGGAAGATCCAGTAGGAGATCAACGTCAGAGCCGCAAACGCGAACAGCGAAGCCCCACCCGCCAGCCCGTCGAGGCCATCCGTGAGGTTGACGGCGTTCGAGCTTCCCACGATCACCACCACCGCAAAGACCAGCCACCCGACCGTGCCGACATGGATATCGAGGCTCCCAAAACGCACGAAGGTGATCATTGAGGGCACCCGCGCCCAGTAGTGAGCGAGCACTGCGAATACCCCGGCGACAACGAGCTGGCTGGCGAACTTGGCCGACTTGGTCAGCCCAAGGCTTCTGCGGTTGCCGATCTTGATCAGATCGTCGACCAACCCGACGACGCCCGAGAAGACGGTGACCCCAACCACCAGCAATCCGCCGCGAGAGAGATCGACTCCCAAGCCAAGGTGGACGGCGAAGTAGCTGATGACGAGGGCAATGATGATCCCCACGCCGCCCATCGTTGGCGTACCCGCCTTGACCAGGTGGCGGCTGGGACCGTCCTCGCGAATCTGCTGGCCTACTCCGATAGAAGTCTGGCGGTCAATCAACCACGGGACCAGGAAGATCGAGAAGAGGAGGGCGAGGCCCGCGGACGCGAGGATAGCGATCAATCTCGGCCACCAAAGACATCGGCTACGGCAGCGGCGGCTACCTCGGCATCGTCAAAGGCAACCACCTGCCCGCCCAGAGACTGGGTCCGCTCATGCCCCTTTCCGGCTATGAGCAAGCTATCGCGAGGCCCGAGGCCGGAAATTGCGGCATAGATGGCATCGTGGCGGTCAAGGATCAACCTTACGGCGGCCGGGTCCGAGCAGCCCAGGATGATCTCGCTGGCGATGCGGCTGGGATCCTCGCCACGCGGATTGTCGCTGGTGACGACGATCGCGTCGGCGTTGGCTTCGGCAACCGCCCCCATGATCGGCCTCTTGCCGTGGTCTCGCTCCCCGCCAGCTCCGAAGACCACCACCAGCCGACCACCCTCGCCCACCGCGAGGCGTGCCGCGCTCAAGGCCTCCTTCAGGGCGGCTGGCGAATGAGCGTAGTCGACGTAGATGGTGCCCGATGGGCTCGCAACCCGCTGCAGCCGCCCGCGCGGAGCCGAAATCGACGGGATCACCTCGGTTACGTCGTCAAGGCTAAAGCCGAGAAGATCCATGACCTCGAGGGCTAAGCGCAGGTTGTAGACGTTGTGCCTGCCTACGAGAGGAGTGAAGATCTCCCTTCCGCGAAAGCGCAGCCGGACTCCCTGGCTTCCCAGCTCCACCAGTTCCACGTCGGATAGCCCGACCCTGCGAACCGGCACCCGAGATGCGTCAGCCAGCCGTCGGCCGAACTCGTCGTCCACGTTGACCACCCCGGTACCGGTGTATACCGGGTCGAAAAGAGAGGCCTTGGCCTCGAAGTACCGCTCCATCGAACCGTGGAAGTCAAGATGGTCCTGGGACAGGTTGGTGAAAACCGCCACCTTGACCCTTAGCGACTCCACGCGATGCATCGAGAGCGCGATCGAGGAGATCTCCATGGCGGTGAACCGATATCCGTCCGCCGCGTAGCCAGCCAGCTTCTTGGCCAGCTCGGGAGCTTCCGGGGTGGTAAGGCGTCCCCACAACGTCCCGATCGTGCCGGTCGGAGAGCCCAGCCGCTCGAGAATCTCCGAGATCAGATAGACGCAGGTGGTCTTGCCGTTGGTCCCGGTCACGCCGATAATATCCATCTTGGAAGACGGATCTCCGTAGATCTTCTGCGCCAGCCGGGCGACACCCAGCCGGATGGCGTCCTCCGGTATGACCAGTTGGCTAGCCTGGGAGTCCGCCTCGTATCCCGGAGCCACCAGGGCCGAAGCGCCGGCCTGCACTGCCTCGTTGACCACCCTTCGCGGGTCAAAGTGCGCCCCAGGGACGATGGCGAAGAGGTCCCCCTTCTCGATCAGCCGGTGGTCCATGGCGATGCCGGTAACCGCGGTGCGCGGGTCGCCTACAACACGGGAGCCCTCAACCAGAGCAGCAAGCGCCGCAAGCTCGATGCCCGACTGCCCGTTTGATCTCAACAACCCACCCCTACCAGAAGCCCGACAGTACTCATGGTACTGCACAAAATCACCCCGGCTTCCCATCGGGTCCCCGGCTGGGCGCAAACACCCTGCAGTGCAGCGCGAATCCCCCTCGCGATGGACCTGCCACCGGTTTATGGGCCTGTGCCGCAGAGGGCGGCACCGCCCCGGTGCCAAGGTTCGGCTGCGGCCGGAGACGTCCCCACAAGGAGCCGGGCTCATCAGCTTTTTGCCGCCTTTTTGGATCTGCCTCCCGTCTGGCTCTTTTGGGAGGTCGTCGGTAGCAGGCTTCCCAGCACCCGTCCTGCGGGTGTGACTCCGTAGCGCTGCAGGGCGTACCGCATAATCTGAGAGAACACCGGGGCCGCCACCAGCCCTCCATAGATAGGCGTCGGCTGATCAAGCATCACGATGGCCGACAGCACCGGATGGGCAGCGGGTACCATGCCCACAAACGTCCCCCAAAACGCCCCTGGCTGGTAACCGCTGGAGCCGTGGTACGCCTTCTGCGACGTGCCGGTCTTCCCGGCCACCACGTAACCAGGGATCGAAGCGGCCGGGGCGGTGGCGTTCTGCCCGGTGACCCCGGAGAGCAGCTTGATCATCTCGGCATCGACTTTTGCGGGGACTATCCTCCGGTTTGCCGGGCTTGAAACCGGCTGAAAGCGCCCCGAAGGGCTGGTGATTCCGAGGACAAGCTTCGGAGCGGCCATAATCCCACCGTTCGCGATCGCGTTGTAGGAGTCGAGAATCTGCAGTGGGGTAACCAGCTGATCCTGGCCGATCGGCATCGAGCCGATCGCAGTAGGCGACCAGAGGGAGGTGGGCTTCATGTAGCCGTAGGTCTCCCCGGGGAAGAGAAGGCCGGTAGGCTCGGTCCAGCCAAAGCGCTTGAACGACTGGGCCAGCCGCTGCTCGCCGAGCCTTCTCGCGATCATGATGGTGCCGACGTTAGAGCTCTGCGCAAGGATCTGCTGCATCGTCATCGTCTGGGTCGGGTGGACCTCGGCATCGTGGAAGCGGGAGCCGTCGATGGTCAAATGGTCGGGGACCACCTCCGTCGAGTTAGGGGTGATCAAACCGTCCTGAAGGGCGGCGGTAAAGGTTGCGATCTTGGCGACCGACCCGGGCTCGTAGGAGTAGCCTACCGCCTGGTTGATCCAGCTCTCGGTAGGAAGGCTGCGTGGTGCGTAGACCGGCTGATTCTGGAGGGAGGCGTACTTCGCCCCCGGCGGCGGGGGTGCCATAAGCGAGGCCATCGCCAGAATCTGGCCGGTGGCGACGTCCATGACGACGGCGGTTCCGCCTAGGGCCCTGGTGGCCTGGATCTCTCCGGCAAGGGCTTGTTCGGCGTAGTATTGAAGGGCGGGATCGATCGTCAAGGTCAGGCTACTGCCGGATTTGGGTGGTACATATGAGACCGGCGCACCGGGAAGCGGGAGCCCGTTGGCAGCTACATTCCGCACCTCCTTGCCGTCCCGTCCTCGCAGCACTCCCTGGTACTGGTACTCGATGCCGAAAGCGCCCTGGCCCTGGCCCCCTACCCTCCCGACGATCGGCTCCGCCGTCTGCCCCATCGGGTACTTCCTCGCCTCCACCGGTTCCACGTTGATCCCGGGAAGTTCGCCCTGCACGGCGAGCGCTTCCACCCGCTTCCCTAGAGAGACCTTTACCTGTGCCGCTACCACCGAATAGCCACCGGCAACAGACAGCTTCGACAACACCGCAGGCTCCGGAGTTCCAAGCAGCTTCGCCAGTACCCCCGCTGCCGCCGGCTTGTCGGAGATCAGCATCGGATCCGCGATAACCTCATCCCGTAGAACCGATGTGGCCATCAGCTGACCGTTCCGGGCGTAGATCGCACCCCGAAGCCCGGGCAGTACCGTGGACACCTGCGACTCAGTCTTCCCGAGTGCCTGGTAGTCCCGGCTAGCGAAGGAGGTCACCTTCACCAGCTGGGCGAGGAGGAGTCCGACAGCGACAACCGATACGCTGCCGGCCAGGCGGATTCTCCGCCGATGGCGGGCACTATCGAACATTTGCTCCCGCCGCAAGCGGCACCTGCACCGAGGGCGGAGGTGACTGGGGCAGCGGAACCGGGTGGGCAAGAGTCCCCGGAACCACCTCGAGGTATGTCGGGTAAGCGAGGTTGAGGTGGGTGCTCGCGTAGTCCACGATCCGCTGCGGAGCCGACAGCTTGCCAACGCTCAGCTTCAACTCGGCCTGCGCAGTCTCAGCGGCGTAGACCTGCTGGGAGAGCGCCGACTGCTGCATGTCGAGCGACTCAACGGCGATCCTTCCTCCGAGCGCGAGGGCCACAGATGCCGCAACCAGCAGGTAGACCGCCAAAGCCCGGTAGTGGCTTGAACCCCGCCGTGCCCGAACGACCGGCCCGACAACCTTGAGCGGCAGCCGCTCCTCGCCGGCCCTTGGCCGCGCGTGCAGGGATCTCGCCGCCCCTGACCTAGCCATGCTCGCCTCTACGCTCGAACCGATCGATGGCGTCCTCGCCGTTCCGCTCCTTGACCAGCGTCCGCATCCGGGCGCTGCGCGACCTCGGGTTGAGCTCCTCCTCTGCGCGGCTCGGTTTGATGGCGGAGCGCCTCGGCCGATGGGCCAGCGCGATCGCGCCGCAGGCGCAGGGGAGGCGTGGAGGGCAGGTGCAACCACCGGTCTCCATGGCGACCATGAATCGCTTCACCTCCCGGTCCTCGCCAGAGTGGTACGAGATCACCGTCATCAGCCCCGGAGTGTCCAGGGCACGGAACCCCGTTACCATCAGGGAGCGCAGCTCCTCCTCCTCATGGTTGACGGCGATCCGCAGCGCCTGAAAAACCTTTGTCGCCGGGTGAATCCTTCCCCCTCTAAGCCGCGCCGGCGTCGCCTCCCAGATCGTCGCCGCCAACTCCGCAGTGGTGGCAAACGGCCGATTGGCGACTACGGTCGCCGCGTAGCGCCTCGCCTGCGACCCAACTCCGTTCTTTACGAAAAGCCGTGCCAGGTACCGCTCGTCGGCCCTTCCGATCAACTCGCTCGCGCTCTCGCCGCCCCGCTCCGGGTCCATGCGCATGTCAAGCGGTCCCTCGAAGCGAATGGCAAAGCCCCGGCTGGCGGTGTCGAGCTGCATCGACGACACGCCGAGGTCCGCGAGGATCGCTACCGGAGCCTCCTCGCGACCCGCAAGAACCGTCCCCAAGTCCGAGAACCGGGCTTGCACCAGCTCCACCCGGTCCCGGTACGGCGCAAGCACCGCTTCGGCAAGCTTCAACGCCTGCCCGTCCCGGTCCACCCCGATCAATCTCAGCTCCGGATAGGCATTGAGGATCAGTTCCGAGTGCCCGCCGGCCCCGAGGGTGGCGTCGACCACAACTCCCGAA
>JAJYHR010000115.1 GCA_021784675.1 Actinomycetes bacterium | reverse complement strand
CAGGTGGGAAATACGGGTCTGCAGTACACCTACACCTACGCGACCAACTTCTTCCACAACTACACCTCGGTTAACGAAGGGATGAACAGCGCGCAGTTCATGTCGACCCTGAAGAAGCAGTACCCGTCGGCGTTCAACACCCTCGGCCTGCTCGGATACAACACCGGGCTGGTGGTGCAGGCGGCGCTGAAGAACGCCACCTCGCTGTCGCAGCTGGCGCTCAGGAACGCCCTTACCAAGGTCTCGGGGAACCTGAACACCGCCGATGGCAACTTCAAGATCAACTCTGAGGGCGCCCAGATCGGCGAGCTGCTTCCGGTGGCGCAGATCCTGCCCTCCGGTTCCACCGTTAAGGTAGGGATCGTCTATCCGAGTGCTTCGGCGAACGCGACCGCGGTCTACCCGGCGCCGGGCGCGTAGTTCCGTTCCTATAAGTTAGAGTCAGTGGCATCGAGAGGGGAGTTCGCTCCCCTCTCGGTCTTATGGAGGCTTAGGTGCTTTTCGAGTACTCGATCATTGCCGGAATATTGCTCGGCCTGTTCTACGCGCTGATGGCGATGGGGCTGAACCTCGTCTTTGGCGTGCAACGGATCATCAACCTTGCTCACGGGGACATGGTCATGCTTGGTGGCTTCGGTGCGTGGGAGTTGTACTACGGTTACCACCTGAACCCGGTGCTAGCGATCGTGGTGATGGTCCCGATCACCGTGGTCGTGGGCTATGGGCTTTACTACCTGCTCATCCCGCGGCTCAAGAGCGCGGTGGACTTCGAGACCCTGTCGCTGGTCCTTTTCTTTGGGGTCTCCCAGGTGGTCGAGGCGCTCTCCGCCCTTGGTTTTGGCAACAACGAGCGAAGCCTTCCGGTCACCTCCATCCCGTCGCAGCCGGTTCACCTCTTCGGGCAGTTCTATCCCGCCGACTGGTGGGTGGCCGCGGGAGTGGCCCTACCGCTGCTGGGGATCTTTTTCCTCTACCTCTACCGGACCCGCCTTGGCCGAGAGACCCGGGCGGTGATGGCCGATGAGCACGAGGCGGTAAGCGTGGGGATCGATGCCGGCCGGGTCTCGGCGATCTCCTTCGGCGTGGGTCTCGCCCTTGCCGCGGCCGCCGGGGTGCTCGCCGTCTTCGTCTTCGGTGGCGTCGATCCGTCGGAGGGAGTGAGCATTACCATCACCGCCTTTGCCATCATCGTCTTTGGTTCGCTGGGAAACCCACTGGGTACGGTGGTGGGGAGTATCCTCTTCGGCGTGGCCTACCAGCTGGCGCAGGTTTACACGCCGTCGTGGTCTAACCTCGTCCCTTACATCTTGGTCATCGGTACCATGTTGCTGCGCCCGCAGGGGCTATTTGGCAGGAGGACAAGGGTTGCTTGAATCGAGGTCCGTCGAAAAACCGGCGGCGGGCGTTTTCCGCAGGAAGACGCTGCTGCTCGATCTGCTGGCGGTGGCGGTTCCGGTCGTCGGGTTCGCCTTTGGCATCAACATTTTCGCGAACGAGTTGCTGCTCGTCTACATGATGGTCTACGTTGCGCTTGCCCATGGGATCAACATCTCCTACGGCTTCACCGGCTACCTTCCCTTCGGCTACTTTGGCTTCTTCGGAGCCGGTGCCTACGGCGCCACGCTCGCCATCCTGGACCTGCACGTTCCAGCCCTGATCGGCATGCTCTTTGGCGGGGTGGCGGGAGTCCTGTTCGGGCTGCTGCTGCTCCCGCTCTTCCGGCTTCGCGGTGCCTACTTCGCCATCGCCACGCTGGCGGCGGGCGAGGCGATCGCCGACATCGTTGCCAACCCGTCGCTGCAGAGCGTAACCAACGGCCCATATGGGGAGAACCTGGCGTCGGTCTACTCCTCCGGGCAGATCTACGTCGCGGCGCTGGTGTTCATGGCGCTGGCGCTGCTGGCCGTGGTTCTGGTCAAGAACTCGCGCTTCGGCCTCGCGCTCAGGGCCATTAAGGAGTCGGAGTACTCGGCGGCGATGGCTGGAGTGAACGTGGTGCGGATGCGCTCTTTGGCGTGGGTGATTGCCGCCGCCATCGCTGGGGTCGGTGGCGCGATCTTTGGCTGGGCCACCACGGTCTTCTACCCGTCGGCGGTCTTTGACTCGGCGATCTCGGTCTTTGCCATCGTCTTCGCGCTCTTTGGGGGAACCGGGAGCGTATGGGGTCCGACCCTGGGCACTGTGCTTCTCTATGGCCTCTACTCGGCGGTCGGCCTCTCCAGCCCGCAGTACTTCCAGCTGATCTACGGGCTTGCCATCGTGGTGTTGGTCCTGTTCGCCCCCCGCGGCCTGGTCGGCTTCGGGCGGGCCGCGGGGAGGATGATCTCGCTGAGGAGAGCTGGCGCAAATGGCTGACGAAATCCTGCGGCTGGAGGGGATCTCGAAGCACTTCGGCGGCCTGCACGCTCTCCAGGAGGTTTCGTTTTCGGTAGTGGGCGGGGAGGCTCTCGGCCTGGTCGGGCCGAACGGCTCCGGCAAGACGACGCTGATCAACGTGGTCTGCGGTCTCTACACGCCCAACTCGGGCAGCATCTACCTCGAGGGGACCAAGCTCGGGAAGATGAATCCGCACCGGCTTGCCAGAGCCGGGATCAACCGGACCTTCCAGGTCCCGCAGCCCTTCGGATCGCTGACGGTTCGCGAGAACATCGAGATCGCGCTGTCTCACCGCAGCGGAGAGGGGATGAGCCTTGATGACATCCTCGACTTCGTCAACCTGGGGAAGTGGGCCGGCCAGGAGGCAGGGTCGTTGAACGCGGCGCAGCAGAAGCGGCTCGATCTCGGTCGCGCGCTCGCGCTCAACCCCAAGGTGCTCTTTGTCGACGAGCTCGGTGCCGGTTTGAACCCGGTGGAGCTTGCCGAGGTAGCCGTCATGCTGCGGAGCCTGCTCTCTGGCGGCCGCGCGCTTGTGGTGGTCGAGCACCTGATGGGTTTTTTGGATAAGCTGGTCGACCGGGTGATCGTGTTGAACGCCGGGCGGGAGATCTTCCACGGCGCTCTTCGCTCAGCGCTCGACGACGACGAGGTAAAGAGGGTGTTTCTTGGAACCGTTGGCGCTTGAAATCAACGGGGTATCCAGTGGGTACGGCCGGGTGCAGGTCCTGTGGGATGTCAGCTTTACCGTGAACCAGGGTAGCGTGATCGTTCTCCTCGGTGCGAACGGCGCGGGAAAGACGACGCTGCTGAAGGTGATCGTCGGGCTGGTAAAGGCGTGGTCGGGCGAGGTAAAGGCCTTTGGCGAGGATATTGGCAGGCTCAACACCGCTCGCCGGGTCCGCAACGGGATCGCCTACATGAGCGAGCAGGGGATCTTTCCAGGCCTGAGCGTCCGAGAGAACCTGGCACTGGGTGCGGGACGGGCGTCGAAGGCCGAGGTACGGGAGCGGCTCTCCCTGGTCTACGATATGTTCCCCGAACTGGTCGAGAGGGGAAAGAGCCTGGCGGGCTCGCTCTCTGGGGGGCAGCGAAAGATGGTGGGGATCTCGAAGTGCCTGATGGCCAAGCCCAAGCTCCTGATCCTTGACGAGCCCTCCTCCGGGCTCTCTCCCAAGTTCGTCGCGGAGGTAGTTGAGCAGCTACACACGCTGCGCAGCTTCGGGATCACCATGGTGATCGCGGAGCAGAACGTCTCCTTCCTGGAGACCGCGGACTCCGCTTGCGTCCTCGAGGGTGGGAGGATCAACTTCTCCGGAGGCGTCGATGAGTTCGAGGGCGACGAGGCGCTCCACGCCGCCTTCTTCGGGTTGGAGGGTATTCAGGAGGTGTAGCCAGGCGACCCAGGGCGCGGCCGGTGGCGTCCCCCTGGCTCATGCTGGCCTTGCCCTTTCGGCTGTCAGCTGGCGCTGCTGGCGGAGAGGTCGGCAAGCTGCTGCTTCTTGCGCGGCCGCAGGAGTCGAATCCGAGCCGCCTCCTCGGATCCCCCGGTCGTACTCGGCGATCGGTCAGCGCTCCGGAGCGCTTGGTTCATGAGCGGTTGAAGGGGCACATGACCTTGGTGCCCGGATCCAAACTGCGATATGAGTTGACCAAAGCCAGGCATGCGGGCGCCCGGCGGGACGGGCACGGCGTAGGGCGGCACACCGGGATTTCGGAGTGTTCGCCTAACCGGCGACTGGGTGCAAGAGTAACTGCTGTTATCGGCTAGGCTAACCGTGGTTAGTGTTATACCACTGGGAAGTGGACGTTTCCGGTGAGGAGGGGAAGTGACGGGCTGGTTTTTGTTTGCCGCGGCCTTCTTGGCTTGCACGGTCGAGGCGGTGGAGGCGACAACGGTGGTGATGGCGGTGGGATTGACACGCGGCTGGCATTCCGCGCTGAGAGGAACGCTGGCCGCGATCGGGGTACTGGCGGTGATCGTGGCGGCGCTAGGGCCGGCGCTCACCGCCATCCCGATCGGGGCGCTCCGGGTGGTGGTCGGGGCGCTGCTGCTCGTCTTTGGGCTCGGGTGGCTGAGGAAGGCGATCCTGCGAGCCTCCGGCCACAAGGCGTTCCACGACGAGGCGGAGATTTTCGCCAAGCAGCGGGCCGCCGCGGAGTCGGCCACCACCCGGGATCCCGGGCGGTTCCACGGCGGCGACCCGTACTCCTTTACGCTGGCCTTCAAGGCGGTACTGCTCGAGGGGCTCGAGGTAGCTTTCATCGTGATCACCTTCGGAGCCAACGCCAACGCCATCCCGCTGGCGGCGCTGGCGGCGGTGATCGCGATCGCGGTCACCGTGGCCGTGGCTGTATCGGTGCGGGGACCCCTCTCGCGGGTGCCGGAGAACACCATCAAGTTCGTTGTCGGGATGCTTCTTACCAGCTTCGGCACCTTCTGGGCCGCCGAGGGTGCCGGTGCGCACTGGCCGGGCGCAGATGCTTCGCTCCTATTCATCGTCCCCTTCGTGGCGGCGGTCTCGCTGCTGATGGTCGCGCAGCTGCGGTACCGCCGGAGTTCCTCCGGGGGCGCGGCTCCGGCGGTGCTTCGATGAGGAGGGGTCTCTCGGCCCTCCGCTCCCTGGGGAGCTTCCTGTGGCGGTTCATCGTCGGCGACGACCTCACGCTCGCCGCGGGAGTGCTCCTCGGCATCGTTGGGGTGGTGGTCGCCGCGCGCTCGAGCGCCGCGGCCTGGGGGATCCTACCGGTGGTCTGGGTTGTCGCCCTCTTTCTCTCGCTGCGCAAGGCGGTTCGCCGCGGTGGAGCCTGACCAGGCCGGCGGCGGCCGTGAGGGGCCGGCCCCCGCCGGAGCCAAGGGAGACCGTTGGCTTCTCCTCGCCTACCGGGTCCCGAGCGAGCCGAGCAGGTTGAGGGCGTCGATATGGAGGAGGTTGAAGACGCTGGGAGCCGTCTACCTCCTGAACGGCGCGGCTGTCCTCCCCGAGAGCCCGCCTGCGAGGCGGGCTCTCCACCGTCTCCGGAGCGAGATCGTCGAGGAGATGGGAGGGTTCGCGGTCCTGCTGGGCTGCGGCCCGCTAGCCGGCGGCGAAGACATCGCCGCCATCTTCAACGCCGCCCGCGACGACGAGTACGAGGAGATCGTCGACCGTTGCAACGACTTTGTGGCCGGCGTCGCCAAGGAGATCTCGGCCGATCACCTCACCTTTGCGGAGCTGGAGGAGAACGAGGAGGACCTAACCAAGCTGAAAGGGTGGCTGGAGAAGGTGAGGGCTCGCGACGTGATGGGGAGCGCCGGGCTGGAGAACGCGGTAGCGGCCATCGAGCGGTGCGGAGCCGTCCTCGAGGACTACGCCGAGCGCGTCTACCAGCGCGAGGGGGTCTAGACACCCCTTGTTCCTAACCTGTCAAGCCGCCAAGTCCAGGCGGTGCTTCCAGGCGATGTCTTCGTCGTAGGAAACCCCGTTCGCCAGGCAGGCGTTCCGGAACGGCCAAGAAGTTGTTGGGCCAGAGTTCAACGGGCTGCCCTGTCTGCGCCAGTATCCGGTAACGCTTCCTCGGTAGAACTAATGGAAGAGGCAAGGGCGTAGCCACTGCCGCGAGGACGAAGGGAGCGTCGCTGTTGGCATCGATCAGGCTCGAGGGCGTCAGCAAGAGTTATGGCAAGGGCCGCGACCGTGCGGTGGCAGAGGTGGACCTCGAGATCGGGCAGGGGGAATTTGTC
>JAJYHR010000065.1 GCA_021784675.1 Actinomycetes bacterium | reverse complement strand
CCCAATCATCCGCCAGCCCCTCGGGGCCAGACCAGTTGGTCGCGGTGGCGTGAAGACGGTGGTGCCAAGCAACTCCAACCGCGCGGATGGGCCAGAAGCCCCGTCCGCAAGGGCGGGGAGGTTCACGCCCTGATGTTGCCGACTCCAGTCGGCAACATCAGGGCAACGCAGCGGCGTCCTAGCCGCGAAAGGCTCCCTCCGCCGCCAGCCGCGCAAAAATCCCGTCGAGCTGGAGGCGCCCGTCGAGCGAGAGAACGGCCCGATCGCCGTCCGGCTCGATAAGCCCACCCGTCCACGACGGCAACTCCCCGGCACCGAGCCCGGTTCTGGTCCTCAAGCGCAGGTAAGCCGCCTCCTCCTCCAGCTCCTCCCCTTCGAGGATCTCCACCCCCTCGATCGGGCTCAACCCGTGCGAGACCCGCTGTCGGTAGCGTGGATATGACCTCACGTTCCAGAACCTCGCCGCACCCAGGCGCGAGTGCGCCGACGGTCCCAGCCCCAGGTAGTCGCTCCCGTTCCAGTATCCCAGGTTGTGGCGCGACGCAAAACCGGGCCTTGCCCAGTTGGAGATCTCGTACCAGCGGTACCCCGCATCGGCGAGCAGCCGATCGGCAAGGCGGTACCTCTCCGCCAGCGTCTCCTCGTCAAGCTCCATCCCTCGGAGCGGCGTTCCGCTCTCGATGGTCAGCGCGTAGACGCTCACGTGCTCAGGCTCAAGGGTGATGGTTCGTTCGAGCGTCTCCCGCCAGGAGGCACCGGTCTCACCGGGAGCGCCAAAAATCAGGTCGACGCTCAAGTTGGCAAAGCCCGCGCTCCTCAGCGCCTTCCAAGCTCGCCGCACGTCCTCCGGACGGTGCCCCCGCTTGAACCACTCGAGCACCCTGGAATCGAAGGACTGCACCCCGAGCGAGAGCCGGCTGGCACCGGCCGCGAGCGCTCCCTCCGCCCACAGCGGGGAGACGTCCTCCGGGTTGACCTCCACCGACACCTCAGCCCCCGGCTCTATCGCAACCAGACCGGTGAGCGCGGCGAGGTCCGCTATCGGAAGGCTGGAGGGGGTGCCGCCGCCGAGGTAGAGCGTGCTCGCCGCCCCGCTCCATTGCGAGAGCGCCAGCTCCCGCTCGATCAGCCCCACGTAGTCGCTGGCAGGCTTACCGACGCTGACGGCGAAATCGCAGTACGAGCAGCGCGACCGGCAGAAAGGGACGTGGATGTACAGCCCGGTCAAGCGCCTAGACGGGGATCCTCACACCCAGCTGATCGAGGTACGCGATCATCTCGTTGAAGGTCAGGCCAAGAACCGCGCCGAGGATCTTGATGTCGTCCGCCCGCACCGTCATCCGCCTCCCGTTGAAGTCCTGCCTGATCACCTGGATCATGTTCAGGTAGCGGTAGAGGACGTCACGGTCCGGTCCGGTGAGCTCGCTCAGCTTGGCAAGATCGATCGAGCACTTCACCGGCTCCTGGAAATCCGCCGGCTTGGGCGCGGGATCGGTCTCCAGACTGACCAGGTCAATGCGGACCGGGTTCGGGGAGACCTGCGCCATCCGATCGCGAACCGGCAGGTTGGAGAACTCGCGGGTGCCCCGATCCTTGGGAAGAAGCTGGTCGACGTTGACGTGGTAGAACTCCGCCAACCGCTGGAGCCTGGGCACCGAGATCGACCGTTCGCCCCGCTCGTAAGCGCCAAGCACCGACGCTTTGAACTCCTGATTGGACAGCGCCTCTACCGCCTGTAGCGAGTACCGCTGCTGTTTCCGCACCGAACGCAGCCGTTGCCCGACCTCGTGTGCATAGTCTCGTTCTGTTTTGTCCACGTTCACTCCTACATGTATGTACGCAGCGTGAGAAAAGCTTAGCAGACAACACTCGACGAGACAACAATTCTTTCACTTAGTCCACACATGAACGCTCCCGCCACCAGTGCAGCCGATTCGACCCTGAGTATCGACGAGGAGACCCGGTACCGCGGAACGTCCTCGCCAGCATCTACGCGGCCCGACTCCGGTCCCACCAACCAGATCCGCCGTTCCAGCGAGGGTACCCCTCCCTGCGGATCGAGGATAGCAATCTCCCCACCTCGGGTGGTGATGAACTCCCCGGCCGGCAGGTTGGGCCACACCCTGGGGAGGAAGACGCGCTCGCTCTGCTGGGAGGCCTCGCGGACGATCCGCTCTATCCTGCCGACCGCGGCCGCGGAGAGTAGCGCCCCCTGCCTCCGGTCGTGGCCGGCAAGCAGGAGGTAGATATCGTCCACCCCTAACTCGGCAAGCTTCTGGACCGCCCAGGAAAGCCGCTCCCTGCTGGGCATGAACATGGCGACGCCGATCCGCTCGGGCCGTTCCCGAAAGCTGATTACCTCGCCGAGAGCCCTCAGCTCCTCGCCGTGGAAGGCGGCCGCAACCACCCTGCCCTCGCCGTCGCCGACGTAGAAGCGCTCTCCGTCGCGCACCCGGCGCACCCTGCGCAGATGGTGCACCGTCTCCGCCGGAAGGCGCAAACCCTCGAACTCCTCGGCAAAGGCGAGCGGCTCCACCCGCACCGGACGACCGCCTGGCTCTACTTGAACGCCGACTTCAGCTTGGAGAAGAGGCCGTGCTCCTGAGAGTCGAGCACGCTCTCGCCACGCAGCTCCGCGAGCTGCCTCCAAAGCGCCTCCTCCTCGACCGAGAGCACACCCGGCACGTCGACCTGAACCGAAAGGACCAAATCGCCACGGCCTCGCCCCCTCCCGCTGAGGATGGGAACGCCGCGCCCCTTCAGCCTGATCTCGGTATTGGGCTGAGTACCCGGATGGATCTCGATCGACTCGCTGCCGTCCAGGGTGGCAAAGTCGACGACGGCCCCGAGGGCGGCCTGGACCGCCGAGACGTGAACGTTCGCCAGCAGGTTGTTGCCGTCACGGTGAAAGCGCTCGGACGGCGCCACCAAAACGTGAACGTAGAGGCTGCCAGGCTGGCCACCCCGCGGGGCGGCGGCTCCCCTGCCGGTGAGACGAAGCACCAGCCCGTTGTCCGCCCCGGCGGGAACCTCGATGGAGAAGCGGCGCTCGGTGGTCCTCCGACCCTCGCCTCGGCAGTCGGGGCAGGGATCGGCGATAACCCGCCCCTCCCCGTAGCAGGCGTCGCACGTGACCGCGGTGACCATCCGCCCCAAGAACGACTGCGCGACCTTCCTCACCGTGCCAGCACCTTGGCACTGGTTGCACACCTTCGGAGAAGTCCCCGCCTTGGCGCCGCTGCCTCCGCAGGTCTGGCAGGTGGTCGGCATCTTCATCGAGATCTCCTTCTCGGTGCCGAAAACAGCCTCCTCGAAGGTCAGCCTCACCTCGGTCTCGATGTCCTCCCCCCTCCTCGGGCCGCTGCTGGTCTGGCCACCGAAACCACCGCCAAAGACGGTCTGGAAGATGTCCGAGAAGTTGGGGGCGAACGGACCGGCGCCAAAGGGGTCGCCCTGCGGGCTCCTCGTCCCGTAGGTGTCGTAGCTTCTGCGCTTCTCCGGATCGCTAAGGGTGTCGTAGGCCTCCGTTACCAGCTTGAAACGCTCCTCGGCGGTGCGGTCCCCGCCGTTCACGTCCGGGTGGAGCTCCCTTGCCAGCCGGCGGTAAGCCCGCTTGATCTCATCCGCGCTCGCGTGCTTGGATACTCCGAGGACCTCGTAGTAGTCGGTCACGACCCTCCTTAACTCACAGCCTCGGTAACGCCCGCTCCGATGGCGGCGACAACGGTGGTGGCCAGCGAGTAGTCCATCCGCATGGGGCCGAGGACGCCGACCGATCCGACTACCTCGCCCGCGACCTCGCAGGGCGCGACCACCAGCGAGCACTCGTCCAGGGCCTCGACCCCGATCTCCTCGCCGATGCTCACCGTGGTCCCCTGCTCTACCAGCCCGCGGATCAGCTCGACCACCGCCATCTGCTGCTCAAGCGCCTCGATCATGCGGGTGACCTTCTCCCGCTCCTCCAGCGCCGCCGTGGTCCTGTATACCTCCCGGACCCGGAGGTCCACGTCTTCGGCGCCGAAGGAGTCGTGCAGGACGGCGATCACCGAGCAGACCAGCGCATCGAGATCGGGATCGTTGGTCGGAGGCACCACCAGATTGCTGCCGAACCGGGTGTTGCGGAGGTGCGCGGTCATGAGGTTGGAGGCTTGGTTGGCCAGCGACTCGCTGACGCCGCCCTCGAACCTCAGAGTCGAACGCTCAACCGTTCCCCGTGAACCCACCGCGAGCACCAGCACCAAGTGCCCAGAGAGCGGGACGATCTGAATGCGCTGAAACCGCTCTGCCGCCAGCGTCCAAGTGGAGACGATCGCGGTGTAGTTGGTCTGCTGCGCGAGCAAAATCAGCGACCGGCGCAGGACTTCGTCGAGCTCCCCACTGGCGTTGGCCACCAGCACCTCGACGGCGCGCCTGACCTCCGAGTACCTGACCGGATCGCGCCCCATCAACCGGTCTACGAAGTACCGATACCCCATCACCGACGGGATCCTTCCGGAGGAGACGTGAAGCTGGGTAAGGTAACCCTCCTCCTCGAGCTGAGCCATCTGGGCTCGGATAGTGGCCGCGCTCAGGTGGAGGTTGGAGACCGAGAGCAGGTGCTGCGAACCGATCGGAGCCGCGATCCGGGCGTACTCGGCCACCACGGCCATAAGAATTGCCTCCTTGCGAGCACCGAGGGATGCTTGGACCATGCCTACTCTCCTAGAGACCTACCCGTATTCCCCTACTTCCCTGGAAGTAAAGTCTACCAGCAGGAGGCTGGCCCCGCTCCTGGCACCGGGACCAGGGCTATTTGGCAGCCCGGAGGGCCGCAGCCCGGCGCATCAGCCTGGACTTGCGCCTGGCCGCCTGGTTCTTGTGGATCACGCCCTTCGCCGCCGCCTTGTCGATCCGCTTCAGCAGCAGCCGGAGCAGCGCTTCGCCCTCGGGCAGGCCGACCGCGTCGAGCGCGCTCTTTGCCCTGGTCCTCAACTCCGACCTAACCGCCTTGTTGCGAACTCGCCTGCGCTCGTTCTGGCGGTTGCGCTTGATCTGACTCTTGATATTGGCCACACCGTCTCCGTATCTGAAAGACCTTCAAAACCCGCCCGTTAAGCTTAGCGTGCCAGAGTCCAAGCAGGACTCGCCAACCCCGAAGTCAAAGATGAGCAGATCCCGATGACAGACCAAGCCGACATCCGCAACCTCTCGGTAATCGCCCACATCGACCACGGCAAGTCCACCCTCTCCGACCGGATCCTGGAGCTCACTAGGGCGGTCGATCCGCGCCTCATGCGCGAGCAGTACCTCGACACCATGGACATCGAGCGGGAGCGCGGAATCACCATCAAGGCCCAGAACGTGCGAGTCAACTGGAAGGGGTGCGTGATCAACCTGATCGACACCCCGGGCCACGTCGACTTCGGTTACGAGGTCTCCCGGTCGCTTGCCGCCTGCGAGGGGGTGATCCTCCTGGTGGACGCCTCGCAGGGGATCGAAGCCCAGACCCTCGCCAACTGCTACCTAGCCCTCGAGCACGACCTCGAGATCGTGGCGGCGCTCAACAAGATCGACCTCCCCCAATCCGATCCGGACCGGTACGCAGGCGAGATCGAGCAGATCCTCGGAATCCCCGCCGACACCATCCTGCGCATCTCCGCAAAGACTGGCGCCGGCGTCGACGCCCTCCTCGACGCGGTGGTGGCGCGGATCCCTCCACCGGCGGGCGACCCGGAGGCTCCGCTGCAGGCGCTCATCTTCGACTCCTACTACGACCAGTACCGCGGCGTCGTCAGCGCGATCAGGGTGGTGAACGGTGCCGTCGGGAACGATGACCGGCTCCGCTTCATGCAGACCGGGAAGACCCACCAGGTCGAGGAGATCGGGGTACGGACCCCGGTGCCAGTCCCGGTCGCCCAGCTGGGTGCGGGCGAGGTCGGGTACCTGATCGCCAACATCCGGGACGTCGGCGAGGCCCGCTCTGGAGAGACGGTCACGCTGGCCGGCGACCCGGCGCCCTCCCCGCTCGGCGGGTACCGCGATCCAAAACCCATGGTCTTCTGCGGGCTCTACCCCATCGACGGCGACGAATTCGAGGATCTTCGCGACTCGCTGGAGAAGCTCAAGCTCAACGACGCCAGCTTCACCTTCGAGCCC
>JAJYHR010000175.1 GCA_021784675.1 Actinomycetes bacterium | reverse complement strand
CGCACCGAGCTGTCCCGGAGCGCGAGGATTACCGGGAGGGTGAATACCCCCTCCACCAGGTCCTGCCCCGGCTCCTTCATGAGCGTCTCCCGGCTGGCGAAGAGGTCGAGGATGTCGTCGCGCAGCTGGAAGATCAGCCCCAGGTTCTCACCGATCTTGGTGATGGCGTCGAGCAGGGGCTCTGGCGCACCGGCGATGATTCCCGGGATCCGGGCCGAGGTCGCCATCAGCGAGGCGGTCTTGCCCGAGATGGCCTGGAGGTAGCTCTCCGCGCTCCGATCCAGATTCCCGGCGGCTCCCACCTCGAGGATCTGCCCCTCGCACATCTTTGCCAGGGTGGCCGCCAGCAGCTCTGCCACCCCTTGCCCGAGGCGGGCGGCGATCTCTGCCGCCCGGGCAAGCAGGTAGTCGCCAGTGACGATGGCGAGCAGGTTCCCGTAGCGTGCGTTCACGCTGGACACGCCGCGCCTCTCGCTGGCCTCGTCCATCACGTCGTCGTGGTAGAGGGAGGCCAGGTGAACCAGCTCGACCGCGATCGCGCCGTCCACAATGGCCTGGGTCCGGCCGTCCGGGGAGGCGACGGCCAGGGAGGCGGCAAAGGCGATGATCGGCCGGATTCGCTTGCCGCCGGCACCGATCAGGTGGGTCGCCACCTCGGTAATGAGCGGATCCGGGGTGGCTACGACGGTGCGTAAGCCGGCCTCCAAGGAGCGGAGGTAGTCCTCTACCCATGCCTCGCTGAGAATCTCTCTGTACTCCACCACCGTTAACCCTAGAAGCTTGGAGGGGGGTTCACGAGCGCCGCACGCCGATTGCCAGCCGGCGGCGGCTCCTCGCCGGCGTCGAGGCGGTGGGGGGTTTCCAGCTTTGTCTGCCAGTCGGGGGTGGTAGAATGGTGCTTGCAGTTTCGGTGCCGCACTGGCGCGGGCCTGGGGCTGGCTGGTGCCTGGGGGTGCTCAACCAGGGCCTCCACCGTAAAGTTCACTTCGCGCGAGTGCAAGCCGATTGGTCATAGATGACTGGCATGGATTGGCAGGCGCTTATGGAGCGGGATGCCGTGGTTGGGCGGTGATTTTGCTTAACCGGGTATCTCTGGGCATGAATCTCTGCCGTGCAGTGTTTGGTAAGATGGAATTGCAATTAGGTCGGAGGCGGCTGGCCTGAGTTTTTGGGCTACCGGTTCCGATTGAGGAGGCAGGAACTTGTTCGAGCGATTTACAGATCGTGCACGCCGGGTGTTGGTGCTTGCGCAAGAGGAGGCAAAACTCCTGCATCACAACTACATCGGGACTGAGCATATCCTCTTGGGCCTGGTCCACGAGGGTGATGGCATCGCCGCAAAAGCGCTTGAATCTCTGGGCGTCTCGCTCGATTCGCTTCGTGAAGAGGTGGTCAGGCAGTCCGAGCCGTCGCCGGGCCCGACCCCCAACTCCCCGGCCTTCACCGTCCGCGCCAAGAAGGTGCTGGAGTACTCGCTCCGCGAGGCTCTCCAGCTCGGGCACAACTACATCGGAACCGAGCACATGCTCCTCGGCTTGGTCAGGGAGGGCGATGGGACCGGATCGAAGGTGCTGCTCGCCCTCGGGATCGACCTTGCCCGGGTGCGATCGCAGGTGATGCAGGTGCTCTCCTCCTACGAGGGCAAGCAGACCGCCAACGCCGGCGTCGGCCCCTCCGCCGGGCAGGAGCAGCAGAGCGGATCGCCGATCCTCGACCAGTTTGGCCGCAACCTGACCCAGATGGCGCGCGAGCGCAAGCTGGACCCGGTGGTGGGGCGCGACTCGGAGATCGAGCGGATGATGCAGGTGCTCTCCCGCCGGTCCAAGAACAACCCGGTCCTGGTCGGGGAGCCCGGGGTAGGGAAGTCCGCCATCGTAGAGGGCCTGGCCCAGAAGATCGTGGCGGGTGAGGTTCCAGACACGCTTCGCGGTAGGCAGATCTACACGCTTGATCTCGGGGCCCTGGTGGCGGGATCCCGATACCGTGGTGACTTCGAGGAGCGGCTCAAGAAGGTGCTCAAGGAGGTCAAGACCAAGGAGAACATCGTTCTCTTCATCGACGAGATTCACACGCTGGTCGGGGCTGGGGCGGCAGAGGGGGCCATCGACGCCGCCTCGATCTTGAAGCCGATGCTGGCCCGGGGCGAGCTCCAGACCATCGGGGCCACCACCATCGACGAGTACCGCAAGCATCTGGAGAAGGATGCCGCGCTCGAGCGGCGGTTCCAGCCCATCAAGGTCGGAGAGCCTACCATCGAGGAGACCTTCGAGATCTTGAAGGGCCTGCGCGAGCGGTACGAGACCCACCACAACGTCACCATCACCGACGACGCGCTGGTGGCGGCGGCGAACATGGCCGACCGGTACATCTCGGACCGTTTCCTTCCCGACAAGGCGATCGACCTGGTCGATGAGGCCGGATCGCGCCTCCGGATCAAGAGGGTCACCTCTCCGCCCGAGCTCCGCAAGGTCGAGGACGATCTCACCCGGACCCGGCGCGACAAGGAGGCGGCCATCTCCCGGCAGAGCTTCGACGATGCCAAGCGGTTGGCTAGCCGCGAGGCCGAGCTGAGCCAGCGCAAGAGCGAGCTCGATGCCGCCTGGAAGAAGGAGGGCCAGGAGCGCTACGGAATAGTTGACGAGGAGGTGATCGCCGAGGTGCTGGCGATGTGGACCGGAATCCCGGTCCACCGGCTCACCGAGGAGGAGACCGCCAAGCTACTGCGGATGGAGGAGGAGCTCCACCGGCGCATCGTCGGGCAGGAGGAGGCGATCTCGGCGCTCTCGCGTTCGATCAGGAGGACGCGTGCCGGCCTTAAGGACCCGCGCCGCCCGTCAGGCTCCTTCATCTTTCTGGGCCCGACCGGCGTCGGCAAGACCGAGCTGGCGAAGACGCTGGCCGAGTTCCTCTTCGGGGACTCGGACGCTCTCATCCAGCTTGACATGAGCGAGTACATGGAGAAGCACACCGTCGCCCGCCTGGTGGGGTCGCCGCCGGGTTACGTGGGCTACGACGAGGGCGGGCAGCTGACGGAGGCGGTCCGCCGCAAGCCGTTCTCGGTCGTCCTCTTCGACGAGATCGAGAAGGCCCACCCGGACATCTTCAACACGCTGCTGCAGATCCTCGAGGACGGCCGCTTGACCGATGCTCAGGGCCGTACGGTCGACTTCAAGAACACCATCCTGATCATGACCTCCAACCTCGGCAGCGCTGAGCTGCGCAAGACCCAGGTGGGTTTTGCCAAGGGTTCCGAGAGCGTCAACCACGAGCGGATGAAGCTGAAGCTGAACGACGCGCTGAAGGCCCACTTCAAGCCGGAGTTCCTCAACCGGATCGACGAGGTGATCGTCTTCCACGAGCTGACGACCCAAGAGGTGGTGCAGGTAGTCGATCTCCTCTTCAAGCGGGTGCAGAAGCAGCTGGAGGCGAAGGGGATCGGTATCGAGCTCACCGAGGCGGCGAAGACCTTCCTCGCCGAGCGCGGGTACGATCGGGAGCTGGGCGCGCGGCCGCTGCGGCGCACGCTCCAGCGGATGGTCGAGGACCCGCTGGCCGAGAAGCTGCTCTACAAGGAGTTCAAGGCCGGCGAGATGATCATCGTCGACGTCGAGCAGGATGAGGTGGTCTTCAGGGTCATCGAGGGGCTGGAGGCATCGCCGATGGAGCTAGCCGAGTCCAACCTGCCCTCAGAGTAACGCCGTGGAGCACCCGCGAGGCTAGCCGGCTCCTGCGAAGCGCTGACGCGCGTGAGGTGTGGTGCGCGCTTTTTGGGCGCCGCTGGCCAGGATCTCAGGGAAGTGTGCCCTGGCAGGGTGGTATCCTTAACTCCAGATGGAAAAGGGAGAGAGCAGATTCCAGCGCGCGCTCGAGCGAGTTGCGCCCGGCACCGCGTTGCGAGCTGGCCTTGACCGCATCTTGCTCGCCAAGATGGGGGCGCTGGTGGTCCTCGGCGACTCCAAGGAGGTTCTCGAGCTCTGCACCGGGGGTTTCCTCATCGAGGCTGCGTTCTCGCCGCAGAAGCTGTTCGAGCTGGCCAAGATGGACGGTGCCATCATCCTTTCCCAGAACGGCTCCCGGATCGTGAGGGCTAACGTCCACCTGGTGCCGGACCCGAGGCTACCTAGACCGGAACCCGCCACCGGACGGCTGAGCGGGTGGCGGAGAGCGTAAGCGCGACCGTGGTGGCCGTCTCTGAGGAGCTCTCGGTTGTCTCGGTCTACCACGGTGGCGAGAAGCGAACCCTGCAGCCGCTTCCGCTCCTCCTCAGCCGGGCCAACCAGGCGCTCTCCACCCTGGAGCGGTACCGGGGGCGGCTGGACTCGGTACTTGCCTCGCTCGATACGCTGGAGCTGGCCGGGGTGGTGACCTTCAGGGATGTCCTCTTCGTTCTCCAGCGAACCGAGCTGGTGAGGAGGATCCGCGAGGAGATCGAGGACTACCTTGCGGAGCTGGGCAACGACGGCAGGCTGCTCGCGCTGCAGGTGGCGGAGATAACCCTGGACTTCGACCGCCTCTACGAGAGCGTCCTTGCCGACTTCCTCGACCTCGACGCCGAGCGCGAGGTGGAGGGGATCCAGGAGTACGTGGCGTCGCTCCCCACCGAGATGCTCACCGAACTCATGGGTTTCGGGCGCGGGATTGCCGAGAGGTCGCTCTGCCCTCCTCTCAAGCAGGAGGATCTCTACGACCGGGAGCTTCTCGGCGTTCACCTGCGTTCCCGCGGGAGGCGGCTCTTGTCGCAGGTCCCGCGGTTGCCGCGCTATGTTGCCGGGCAGATATCGAAGCAGCTCCCAACGCTTGCCGAGATCAAGCAGGCGGGAGCGGAGGAGCTGGCGGAGATCTCCGGCGTCGGTCCGGACTGGGCAAAGGCGGTCAAAGACTACTTCAAGTCGCTTGAGTGAGCCCGGTGGTTGGTGGCGTCGCCGTCCTGGCGTCCGTAGGCCGCCAGCAGGCTCCGGTCGACGATCCGGTAGGTGCGCGAGGAGATCGATATCGCGCCCGATCTGGCGAGGGTCGAGAGCGCCTTGTTGGTGCGCTCTCTCGAGGCTCCAACCAGGGACGCCATCTCCTCCTGGGTAATGTCGAGCGTGAAGACGTCGTCGTCTCCGGCAATCTCCAGCAGCCTGCGCGCGAGCCTCGTCAGCAGCTCGACCGCCAGCGCGTCGGCGAGCATGTCGTCGGCGTGGCGAACCTTCCCGGCAAAGGCCTGCAGGAACCCCCAGAGAAGTTGTGGCTCCTCAGCGAGAATGGCTCGCAACGGGCGGTAGGGGATCCTGACCAGGGTGCAGCTCTCCAGGGTTTTCGCGCTTGCCGCCCTCGGCTGCGAGTCGAAGAGGCTCAGGTCGCCGAAGAGCTGTTTCGGGATCCGGATGGCGACCATGCACGGTCTTCTCCCGCTGGCGCAGGAGATCAGACCCACCCGCCCGCTGACCACCTGGTAGCAGTCGGAGGCATCCTCGCCCCGCTCGAAGAGGGTCTGCCCGCGCTGGCACTGGATGTACTCGCTAGCCTCCGCTATCGCGCTCAGGTGGGTTCCGTTCATGCCGGAAAAGATCGGGCTGGACGCGACGATGCGCCTAACCTCATTGCTTGTCTTGTCCCCGTAGCGGTTGGCCAGCATCTTCCCTCCCGGGCCTTGAGCTGGTATACTAGTGGGAAAACAGTCATTCGCGGGATCGTATTGCGTCCCGGAAAGCAGGTTGTTTGTGCCGTTCGAAGTTGGCGACAAGGTCGTTTACCCGCACCATGGTGCGGCGGTGATCGAGGATCGCACCGTGATCGAGGCCTTTGGAGAGAACAAGGAATACTTCGTACTGCGCATCGCCTTCGGTGACCTGACCGTGCGGGTGCCGGTCGATGCCGCCGAGAAGGTAGGCCTTCGAGAGGTCATCAACGACGAGGAGGTCGAGGAGGTATTCGCCGTTCTCGGCAAGAAGGACGCGCGCATGCCGACCAACTGGTCGCGCCGGTACAAGAACCACGTGGAGAAGCTGAAGTCCGGGGACATCTACCAGGTTGCCGAGGTGGTCAGAAACCTGACCCTGCGCGACAACGACAAGGGGCTGTCCGCCGGCGAGCGGAGGATGCTGGCCAAGGCGCGCCAAGTGCTGGTGTCTGAGCTCACCTTTGCCCTCGGAGTCAGCGGGGA
>JAJYHR010000052.1 GCA_021784675.1 Actinomycetes bacterium | reverse complement strand
CGCGCTGGTAGCCCCGCAGGTGACCAGCGCGCGTGACTCGAGCAGCCGCGGGGAAGGCATGAGGTGGCGCCGGATCGCCGGATCGTCGAGGTCGGCCGGTTCCCCGGCCTCGAGCTTGGCGAGCCCTAGCGCGGAGCCGCCGAGAGGGCCGGTAACGAAGACGGCGTCTTCCGGGCGGGCCCCGCTGCGGCGGATGGCATGGGAGCCCAGGGGCTCCCCGATCGCGGTGGCGGAGACCACTGTCGCCGCAGATCGGGTCGTGTCCCCACCGACCAGGGACACGCCAAAGGCGGTGCAGGCCTTCGCGATCCCCAGGGCGATCTCGATGGCCGGCGCATCCGGTGGAGCGGAGAGGGTCGCGAGCAGCCAGCGTGGCCGGGCGCCCATCGCGGCGAGGTCGGAGAGGTTGACCGCCACCAGCTTCCTCCCGATCAGTTCGGGGGGCCAGATGGCGAGGTCAAAGTGGACTCCGTCGGCGATGGCGTCCGCGCAGACGATGAGCCGCCTACCCTCCGTGGTAACTTCGGCGGCGTCGTCGCCAAGTGCGGAGCCGCCCCCCTGCTCGGCGAGGTATCGCTCCACACTGGCGATGACCTCGAGCTCAGTCCATCTGGTCAGGGCCCCTCCCTGCTCGCCGCCAACCCGAATTGATCTTCAAGCGGAACCTTTGGCATAATCAATCTACCGTGTCTGCCTATGAATGAACGGACCACCCGGCCCGGAGGAGGAAAATATTCCCATGGAGAAGCATTTTTCGAGTCCGACGGTTGCAGCTTGGCTCCAGGAGTGGACCGATCGGCTGGATCCGGAGAGGGTGGAGCTGGTCACCGGGGAGCCTGCCCAGCAGGAGGGCCTGGTGGACCTGCTCATCTCTCGCGGCTCCATCGTCCGGCTCGACCCGGTTCTGAGGCCAAACAGCTTTCTTGCGCTCTCCGACTCGAGGGACGTGGCACGCCTGGAGAGCAGGACGTTCATCTGCTCCGAGCAGGAGTCTGATGCCGGTCCCACCAACAACTGGCGGTCGCCGTCGGAGATGAAGGCAGCCATGCTCCCCCTGTACGAAGGGGCGATGCGGGGCAGGACCCTGTACGTGGTTCCCTTCGCCATGGGGCCGGAGGGATCGCGCTTCCAGATGCTTGGCATCGAGCTCACCGACTCCGCCTACGTAGCGCTATCGATGACCAGGATGGCCCGGGTCTCGAAGGCGGTCGCCGAGGCGATCGACCAGTCTGGCGACTTCGTTCCGGCCATCCACTCGGTTGGGGTCCCCCTGGCTGGCCGGGAGGACGTTCCCTGGCCCTGCAACCCGGAGAGCACCTACGTGGCCCACTTCCCCGAGACCAGGGAGATCTGGTCGTTCGGGTCGGGATACGGGGGCAACGCGCTGCTCGGCAAGAAGTGCCTCGCGCTCCGGATCGGGTCGGTGGTCGGGAAGCGGGAAGGGTGGCTGGCGGAGCACATGCTCATCCTCAAGCTCATTTCTCCCACCGGCAAGATCTACTACGTTGCCGGCGCGTTCCCGAGCGCCTGCGGCAAGACCAACCTCGCCATGCTGGTTCCCACGGTTCCGGGATGGAGAGCGGAGACCGTCGGCGACGATATCGCCTGGATTCGCCGGGGCGAGGATGGGCGGCTCTACGCGGTCAACCCTGAGGCTGGCTTCTTCGGTGTGGCTCCGGGGACATCTGTGCGCAGTAACGCGATGGCGATGCAGACGATCTCGAGGGACACCATCTTTACCAACTGCGCCCTCACCAGGGAGGGGGACGTTTGGTGGGAGGGCGCCACCGAGACCCCTCCCGACGGGTTGATCGACTGGAAGGGGCTTCCCTGGGACGGCCAGGGACCGGCGGCGCACCCGAATGCGCGCTTCACGGTTCCGGCCTCCAAGTGCCCGATGATCGCTCCCGAGTGGCAGGACCCGGCGGGGGTTCCTCTCTCCGCTCTGCTGCTCGGCGGCCGGCGCTCGGATCTGATCCCGCTGGTCACCGAGGCTCGCAGCTGGGAGCACGGCGTCTTTCTGGGCTCGATCATGGCATCGGAGACCACCGCGGCCGCGGAGGGACCGACCGGGAAGGTCCGGAGGGACCCGTTTGCGATGCTCCCCTTCTGCGGTTACAACATCGGCGACTACTTCCGGCACTGGCTGGAGTTCGGCGCGGAGTCCAAGGAGGGCCTCCCCCGGATCTACCTGGTCAACTGGTTCCGGAGGAACGCCGACCGGAAGTACATATGGCCGGGGTACGGTGACAACGTGCGGGTTCTCTCCTGGATCATCGACCGGCTCGAGGGCAGGGCCGCCGGCCGCGATACCCCGCTGGGGGTGGTACCGGCGCCCGGCGAGATCGACCTCGCGGGCACCTCGCTCTCCGCGGAGGAGTTCGCCCCGCTGGTCGAGATCGACCTCGCCGACCTCGCCGTCGAGGTCGAAGACGTCAAGGGGTACTATGCGAACCTCGGCGAGCGGCTTCCTGCCCGCCTGCGGGACGAGCTGGAGGAGTTGCACAAGCGCGTCTAGCGCGCTTTGGCCGCGTCCGGGTGCCGGAGTGTCCAGGCTAGGTTTGGCCGCGCCCGCGCTCCGAGCGTGCCGAGCAGCAGCCCTGGAAGCAGAGCGGTGGATCCGCAGGGAGGCTCGCCGCCGGATCCTGGCCGCCGATCCAGCCGGTGGCTAGTTCGGCGATCAGCTTGGCCAGCCGGGGGGAGGTGCCAGGGGTCGGCGTGCGCACGTACTCAAGACCGGCGTTCTCCGCCGCCGTGCGGGCGAGCACGTCCAGATCGTAACGAACCTCTTGATGATCGGTGAGGAAGGCGATCGGGATGACCACCACGGTGGTCAGCTCCGGGCGGGTTTGGGGAAGCGCAGCGATCGCCGCAGCGATGTCGGGCTCGAGCCAGGGAGTGGCGGGATCCCCGCTCCTCGACTGGAAGCACTGCTGGATCGACACCTCTACCCCGAGGGCTCTCGAGATCGTGGCCTCAAGCCCGAGCGTGGCGGCGGAGAGTTGCCGCTCGTAGGGTGAGGAGGCGGCCATCGCCACCGGAATCGAGTGGGCGGTGGCGATGAAGGCGCTCCTCTGCGCATCCACCTCGCCAATGGCGCCGAGCACCGCCTCGGCCAGCGCCTGCTGGAAGCCGGGGTGCCCGGCAAAGGGGGGAAGCTTGGTGTAGGGGAAGGGGATTCCCGCTCCGGCCAGGTCTTGCCGGTACTGGAGGCACCCCGAGTAGGAGCCGAAGGCGGAGGTGGCAACCACAAGGGCGTCCTCCACTCCGTCCGCCACCATCTGGCCGATCGTCTCGGAGAGCAGCGGGTGCCAGTTGCGGTTGCCGAAGTAGACCGGGAGGTCGACGCCCTGGAGCTCCAGCTCGCTCTCGATCTGGCGGATGATCTGGCGGTTCTGCTCGTTGATCGGGCTCGCGCCGCCGGCCTCGAGGTACTGCCGGTGCACCACTTCGAGGCGTTCCCTGGGAACGCCTCGGTTCGCGGTAACCCGCTCAAGAAAGGGCCAGATGTCGCCAGCGCTCTCCGGCCCTCCGAAGGAGAGCCAGAGAAGGGCCCGCTGGGTCAATGCTACGGCTTGACTAGGCGGTTCGCCCGGATGCAGGAGGTGCAGACGTGACGCCGCTTGGGCGTCCCGCTCTCCACCACTCTGATCCGCTGGATGTTGGGGTTGAAGCGGCGCTTATTCCGCCGGTGCGAGTGGGATAGGCTCATCCCGAACCCGGGCTTCTTGCCGCAAATCTCGCAAACGCTAGCCATGTCAGCTCCTTGATCGCATATCGGGCGCTTTGCCTGAACCCCGGGGCCACTGCTGCAGCGCCAAGGCTGGGAAAATGTCTCGATTTCCGAGCCTATAGGCTATCATGCGCACGATGGAGTTTACGCACACCGGCAGGTGTCGTTTGATCGCCGATGGTCTCCGGCTGGCGGGCGATGGCCTCGCCCTCCACGAGGAGGCGGTAAACCGGCTCAACGTTTTTCCAGTTCCGGACGGCGATACCGGGACCAACATGCTCCGCACCTTGAAAGGGGCTATAGCCGAGGCGACTTCCGCAGACTGCGAGAGCCTGGTGGCGAGGGTTTCAAAGGCCGCGCTTCTCGGCGCGCGCGGGAACTCGGGAGTGATCCTGTCCCAGATCATTCACGCCCTGGTGCTGGCCGTCTACGCGGAGCCGGATCTCGAGTCGGGGTGGCTGTCCGGACTGAAGACGGCCGCGAAAGCGGCCCGGGAGGCGATTTTGTCGCCGCAGGCGGGGACCATGCTCACCGTCATCGAGGCGGCCTCAGACGGGACGTCGATCCTCTCCTCGCTCTCGCTGGCGAGGGTAGCGCTGGAGCACACGCCGGAGCAGCTCGAGGTGCTGCGGAGGGCTGGGGTGGTCGACTCGGGAGGGGCCGGCCTGGTCATCGTGCTGGAGGCGATGGCGCAGGCGATGGGAGAGGCGCTTCCCGAGCATGGCGACTACCCGTGGCTGGTGGCGGCGGCGTCGGTGCCGCAGGCGTCCATCCCCGATCTGTCCGGTGCCGAGCTGACCGAGCACAACACCGCGGAGATCATGGGCTACGAGGTGATGTTCTCGCTGGAGGCATCGGCGGTGAGCATGGACGCGATGCGCATCCTGTGGTCGGGTATCGGCGACTCGATCGTGGTGGTCGGGAACGGGGGCATCTACCGCTGCCACATCCACACCAACTCCATCGGAGAGGCGATCGAGGCCGGGATCGAGGCCGGCAGGGTCTCGGGGATCTCCGTCACCGATCTTCGAGAGCAGGTAGCCGAGGCGGCCTGGGTGGTGTCCGCCGGCACCGGTGGCACGGAGGCACAGCGGTCACAGCGGTCACAGCGGCCACAGCGGACCGCGGTGGTGGCGGTGGCCTCTGGCGAGGGTCTCTCCCGCCTCTTCAGGTCCTTCGGGGTCACCTCGATAGTGGTCGGCGGGCAGAGCTACAACCCCTCCACGGCGGAGATCCTGGAGGCGGTGGAGGGGGAGGTCGCCCAGGGGGTGATCGTGCTCCCGAACAACTCGAACGTCCAGGCTACGGCGCAGGCGGCGCTGACGCTCTACGGCGGGCGCGCCGCGATCATCCCGACGGTCCACGTGATCGAGGGGTTCTCGGCCCTGATGGCCTTCGATCCCGGATCCGACCTCGAGACCAACACCAGGCGGATGGCGGACTCGGCTCGCCACGTCCGCTGGGGCGAGGTCACCAACGCGGTCAGGTCTGGGACCTTTCCAGGCGGGGCCTTTGGCGCCGGGAGCTTCATCGGCCTCTCTGCCGCCGGCATCGCCTCGGCCTCGAGCGAGCTTGGGGAGGCGCTCTGGCGGCTGATCGAGTCGCTGGTCGATCCGGAGTCGGAGATCCTCACCCTGATCGAGGGGGAGAGCGCCGACCGGGCGGTCTCGGTGGTGGTGCGGGATCGGTGCGCGGCGGCTTTCGAGGGGCTCTCGATCGAGATCCTGAGCGGGGGCCAGCCGCTCTACCCGTACCTGGTCGGTGTCGAGTAGCGTGCCGCTTGGCGGTGCGCGTTTTCGAGAGAGGGGCGTAGTGGAATGGCCACGCCCCCGGTAGCCGTCGGCCTCGACCAGCTCTGCTCCGTGAAGGTGGCCTCGCTCCCAGGGGTTCCCGCGGGGCGCGTGAAGGCCCTCGAGCTCCTGGGGGTTGAGAACCTCTACGACCTGGTCACCTACTTTCCGCGGCGCTATATCGACCGGACTCGGCAGGCGCTGATCACCGACGCGGTCCCCGGGGAGCAGGTGGTGCTGGTTGGTCGGGTCGAGGGAGCCAGGGCCATCCCGACACGGGGAAAGGTCTCCCTGGTGGAGGCGACGCTCGCCGACGAGTCGGGGTCGGTGACCCTGCGCTTTTTCCGGCAGCCGTACCGGGCCAAGCAGCTCAACTCCTTCGATCGGGAGGTGGCGGTCTTCGGGCGGGTGGAGCTCTTCCGGCGCCGGCGCTACCTGGTGAACCCGGTCGTGGATCCGATCGGCGACCGTACCGGCCAGATCGTGCCGATTTACCCGCAGCGCGAGGAGGCAAGGATCAACTCCGAGACCCTCGGCAGGCTGATCTCGGGGGTCTTCAGCCAATATCCGGAGGTGGCGGACACGGTGCCGCGCGTGATCCGGTCGGAGCTGGGCCTGCTCGACCGGTGGGAGGCCTTTCAGCTCATCCACCGGCCGGCAGCCCTTGCGGACACGCAGCGGGCACGCCGCCGGATAGCCTTCGACGAGCTATTCCGGATCC
>JAJYHR010000161.1 GCA_021784675.1 Actinomycetes bacterium | reverse complement strand
GCTGAGCTACAGGCCCGGGAGCTCCGGGGGAGAGACTCGAACTCTCAACCTAACGGTTAACAGCCGCTTGCTCTGCCAATTGAGCTACCCCGGAACAGGCTCCCAATCTAATGCCATAGGAGGTCGATGCCGGTCGCTGGCCTGGCGGTTGGCTAGATTTGCTTACCGGCGATTCCTGCGCTGTGACCTCCTCCCGTCCCGGCTGGGATGGCGCACCGCCTGAAAGAGCGCGGCAAGCTAGCTGCCGCGTGTGGTGCCCTCTCCGGCTACCCAGCTTGGAATTCGGCGCTCGCGGAAGGCAGCCATCCCCTCCTGGCCCTCGGGGGAGGCGAATAGCTGCTGTGAGAGCGTGGCGGTGACCGCCAGCGCCTCATCCCGGGGGAGCTGGGGAACCGTGTAGACCAGCCGCTTTGCGGCGGCAACTGCTGCGGGGGAGCCGAGCAGGATCCGCTCCACCAGGGCGTTAATGGCCTGGTCGAGCGCATCGTCGGGGACCGCCAGGTTGATCAGGCCGGAGGCTGCCGCCCGGCTGGCGTCGAAGCGCTCGCCGGTGAGGAAGAGCTCGAGGGCCTCGCCGCGGGAGAGCTTGGGAAGGCAGAATACCGATATGATCGCCGGCGCCACGCCGACACGCACCTCGGTGAAGCCGAAGCGGGAGCTGTTGCCGGCTACGGAGAGGTCGCAGGCCGCTGCGAGCCCCACCCCGCCACCGAAGGCGTGGCCGGCGATCCTGGCGATCACCGGCTTGGGAGCGTCCTGGATGGCTGCCAGCACCTCCGGAAGCCCGGGGTTTTCGCCGCCGGCCACTCCGCCACCGCCGGCAAGGTCGGCGCCGGCGCAGAAGACGGGACCGGTGTTGGTGATCACTGCCGCCCGAATGTTGGCGTCCGCGATCGCGGCCTCCAGGCCTGAGTGCAGGCCGGCGAGGACCGCTGGCGAGAGTGCGTTACGGCTCTCCGGCCGGGCCAGGGTTATGGTGGCGACCGGGCCGGAGGTTTGGTACTGGACGGCATCAGCCATTGATCAGCTCCTTGGGTAGGTCGATGACGCGGGAACGGAACCATTCTCCCAGGCTCTTCCCCTGGGCATCGAGCCGCGACGTGGTGGAGACGCCTTGGCCGAGGAGACCGGTGATCACGAAGTTGGCGGCGAGGAGACGGGGAAAGAGGTAGCGCTCGACCGGGAGCGGGCGAATCTCGGGAAGGAGCGCCTTCAGGCGCTCTTCGGTGAGGTTGGTGGCGAGCCAGGCGTAACCCCCGGCGCTTCGCGCCCAGACTCCGAGGTTGCAGTCGCCCCCCTTGTCTCCGGATCTGGCCCCGAAGATCAGGCCGAGGGGGACGCTAGCCAGCTCGCCGTGGGGCGCGTGAAGGGAGAGGGGGGCTTGCGGCTCCTCCGCCGGCGCCGGCTCCGCCAGGGTGGCGGCAACCGGGATCCGCTCGCTGCCGATCACCACGACCTGGGTCAACTCGGTGGCCGGAAGCAGGGCGGGCCAGTAGGGTGCGTTCTCCTCTACGGCGGGCACGCGGTCGACGAAGAAGCCCGGGTACGAGGAGAGGGCGAGCTCGATCACCTTCCGGGAAAAGCCCTCGGCGAGGAGATCCCGGTCCGGGGATCGCGCGGTGATCCGGAGCTGTGCCAGCGCGCTCTCGTTGGTGAGCGGGTCCCCCGCATCGGTGCGGAGCAGCTGGATCTCGAGGCTCACCTTGCTGGAGAGCTGGGAGGCGATGCTCCGCTCGACCAGGCTCGCCTTCTCCTCTACGGCGAGGCCCGCGATGTAGAAGGTGGCGGCCGAACGCCAACCGTCCTCGTAGATCACCGCCACCTTGGCGGTCGGTGGCGGCGGCTCCCCGCTGACGCCATCGATGAGGACCCGGTCCTTTTCGCTCTGAGTGATCCGGATCGAGTCGAAACGGGCGGTGACGTCGGGGTTGAGGTAGCGCGGTCCGGCGATCTCGTAGAGGAGTTGCGCGGTCACGGTCTCCGTGGTGACCATCCCTCCGTGGGAAGAGTGCTTGGTGATCACCGAGCTGCCGTCCTCGTAGATCTCCGCTATCGGGAAGCCGGGGTGCTCGAGGCCGGGAACCTCCTCGAAGAAGGCGTAGTTGCCCCCGGTGGCCTGGGCTCCGCACTCGATGACGTGCCCGGCGACCACCGCACCGGCCAACCGATCCCAGTCGTTGCGCCCCCAGCCGTAGCGCCACGCTGCCGGACCGGCGGCGAGGGAGGCGTCGGCGACCCGCCCGGTGATGACGATATCGGCTCCTCGCCCCAGCGCTTCGGCGATCCCCCACGCCCCCAGGTAGGCGTTGGCGGCGACCACCGGCCGCTCCGGCAGCGGCAGGCCGCTCGCCAGGTGAGCGAGAGGGATCCCCTTGGCTTTGAGCTCGGCTAGGCGGGGGAGCAGGTCGTCGCCCTCGACCCACGCGATCACCGGGGACAGGCCGAGCTCGTCCGCGACTTCGGAGACCGCCCGCGCGCAGTTGGCGGGGGAGAGGCCGCCGGCATTCGAAACTACCCGGATTCCCCGCTCCAGGCAGTCCGCCATCACCTCCCTGATCTGGGTGACGAAGGTGTGAGCGTACCCGCGGCCGGGATCCCGCCGGCGCTGGCGGGCGAGGATGAGCATGGTGAGCTCGGCGAGCCAGTCGCCGGTCAGGACGTCTATCGGTCCGCCCTCGACCATCTCGCGGGCTGCCGAGAGCCGGTCGCCGTAGAAGCCGCTGCAGTTGGCGATACGGATCGGGTTCAACTCGACTCCGTCAAGCGGGCGAGGGCGTCGCCGGCGGCGACCTGGTCGCCTGCCGCGACGAGAAGCTCTTGCACGATGCCGCCGCTAGGCGCGGTGATCCGGTGCTCCATCTTCATCGCCTCCACCACCGCCACCAGATCACCGGCTGCCACCCGGCCCCCGGGAAGGACGTGGGTGGAGACGATCCGTCCCGGTAGCGGGGAGATCAGGCCGCTTCCGGATGCAGCTCTCGCCAGAGGTTGGGGATGGCGCGGCAGCAGGTGCAGCTCGGCATCGCCTTCGGCTCCCTGCACCCACACCCGGTGCCCGTCGACAAGGATCCTCGAGCGTTCCCGCACCCCCGCGTACTCGAGGTCGATCCAGGGGCCGAGAACCGAGTGGATCCGCGCTTGCTCTCCGTTCACGTTGAAGCTGCCGTCCCGCTGGCACCGGTAGCGCACGGTCACCTCCTCGCCGGCAGCGATGAAAACGGTCTCCTCGGCCGGCATTGCGCTGTTGCGCCACCCGCTCGGCAGCGACGGGAGGGGGGAGTGCCTCCGCCTCTTCTCCTGCATCAGGAGCGCGGCCGCCACCGTGGCCCGCTCGAGCTCGCGCCTTGGTACCGTTCTTGCCAGCTTGGCGGCGCCAGAGCCGATGAAGCTGGTGGTCGCGCCGCCGGCGAGGAAGGTGGGGCTGCGCAGCGCGGCCACCAGGAAATCCCGGTTGGTCTTGACCCCGCGGATGGTGGAGCGGGAAAGGCCGAGGGCCAGCTTGGCGGCGGCCTCGGTACGGGTGGGGGCGTGGGCGATCACCTTGGCCAGCAGGGAGTCGAACTCGGCGCCGATCTCGCTCCCTGGGGCCGCCCCGCTGTCCCAGCGGAGCTCGGGAGTTCGCGCCGGTTCCCACTCGAGCAGCCGCCCGCTGGCGGGGATGAAGCCGGCCTCGGGGTCCTCGGCGTACAGCCGCGCCTCGATGGAGTGGCCGGAGATCGAGAGCTCCTCCTGGCCGAAGGAGAGTGGCCTCCCGGAGGCGACGAGCAGCTGCTCGCGCACCAGATCCACGCCGCAGATCTCCTCGGTCACCGGGTGCTCCACCTGGAGGCGGGTGTTGACCTCCATGAACCAGAACTCCCCCGAGGGCTCGAGGAGAAACTCGACAGTGCCGGCGCCGGAATAGCCGACAGCCGCCGCCGCTGACAGCGCGGCCGTTCCCAGCCGGCGTCGGAGTTCGGCATCGACCGCGGGGGAGGGTGCCTCCTCGATCACCTTCTGGTGCCTTCTCTGGATGGAGCAGTCGCGCTCGAAGAGGTGGATCGCGTTCCCGTGGGCGTCCGCGAGGATCTGGACCTCGACGTGCCGCGCCTCCGGTATGTAGCGTTCGAGGAAGACCGCCGGGTCGCCGAAGCTGGCTTTGGCCTCCCTGCTCGCGCTGGCAACGCTCTCGGCCAGCGAGGAGGGATCGGCGACGATCCGCATCCCCCTCCCGCCCCCGCCGGCTTGGGCCTTGACCATGAGCGGGAAGCGGAGCTCTGGGGAGTCGGGGAGCCAGGTGGGGAGGATCGGCAGTCCCGCCTCCGCCATCAGCTGCTTGGCGCGCACCTTGTTGCCCAGCAGCTCGATCGCTTCCGGGCGAGGTCCGACCCAGCCGAGACCGGCTGCGATCACCGCGGTGGCGAAGGGGGCGCTCTCGGAGAGAAAGCCGTAGCCGGGGTGGACGGAGTCGGCCCCGGCGGTAGCGGCGGCGCGGAGGATGGCGCCCGTGTCGAGGTAGGTGGCGCTCGCGCCGTGGCCGGGCAGCCGCACCGCCAGATCGGCCTCCGCCACGTACGGGGATCCCGCGTCGGAGTCGGCGAAGACGGCGATGGTGGTGATCCCCATCTCGCGCGCTGTGCGGATCACCCGCAGCGCGATCTCTCCCCGGTTGGCGACGAGCAGCCTCTCCATGCCGCTACCGGAAGACCCCGAAGCCGGGCGCTCCGGCGACCGGAGCGCTGTGGCAGGCAGAGAGCGCGAGCGCGAGCGCGGTACGGGTGTCGCGGGGATCGATGATCCCGTCGTCCGTGACCCGCCCGGTCGCGTAGAGTGCCAGCGATTGGGCCTCGGCAAAGTGCTCGACGGCCGCCGTGACCTGCTCCTCGACCTCCCGGCCGAGCGCCTCTCCCTGCCTAGCGGCGCGAGCCGTCCGCACCATCGACATCACGCCCGCCATCTGCTTCGGCCCCATGATCGCGATCCGGGCCGTTGGCCACAGGAAGACGAAGCGGGTGTCGAAGGCGCGCCCGGCCATCCCGTAGTTGCCCGCCCCGTAGCTGGCGCCGAGGATCACCGTGAGGTGGGGAACCTTGGAGTTGGAGAGTGCGTTGATCATCTGGCTCCCGTGCCGGATGATCCCGCCCCGCTCGTACTCGCGGCCGACCATGTACCCGGTGACGTTCTGCATGAAGACGATCGGGGTCGAGGATTGGTTGCAGAGCTGGATGAACTGGGAGGCCTTCTGGGCCGCCTCCGAGAGCAGCACCCCGTTGCTGGCGACGACTCCAACCGGAAAGCCGTGGATTTCCGCCCAGCCGCAGACCAGCGTCTTTCCGTAGAGCGCCTTGAACTCCTCGAAGCGGCTCCCGTCGACGACGCGGGCAATGATCTCGCGGACCTCTACCGGAGCCTTGAGATCGGGCGGCACCAGCCCGAGCAGCTCCTCCTCGTCGTAGAGGGGAGGATCGGGGTCGGGGGTAGCAGGACCGGGGCCCGCCTTCCTCCAGTGGAGGTGGGCAATCACGTCGCGGCAGATGCGGATGGCGTCGCGCTCGTCCTCGGCCAGGTAGTCGGCGAGCCCGCTGACGGTGGCGTGCATCTCGGCGCCACCGAGCTCCTCGTCGCTGGCCTCCTCTCCGGTAGCCATCTTTACCAGCGGCGGCCCGCCCAGGAACACCCTGGCCCGCTCCCGGATGAAGACGGTGTAGTCGGAGAGGGCGGGCTGGTAGGCGCCTCCAGCCGTCGAGGATCCGAATACTACCGAGACCGAGGGGATCCCGAGCGCAGAGAGCTCGGTGATGTCGTGGAACATCCGCCCGCTCTCGGCGAAGTGCCCCAGGTTGCGCCGGAGGTCACCCTCCGGGTCCGGCCCCTCCCCGATCCCGCGCAGATCTCCGCCGGCCGACTCGACCAGCTGGATGTAGGGGAGCCGGTTTTGCCGGGCGACCTCCAGCCCGCGGAGCAGCTTCCGAATCGAGATGGCGGTCATGGCGCCCCCGAGGTCGCTGGGATCGTTGGCTACGATCAGGCACTCGGTGCCCTCGACCCTTCCGATGCCGACCACCATCCCCCCTCCGAGGTTGTATTCGGTCTGGTATCCGGCGAGCGGGGAGAGCTCCAGGAACGGCGAGTCGCGATCGATCAGGAGGGCGATGCGCTCCCGGACGGGCAGCTTCCCCTGCCGCCGAAGCCGCTCCAGCGCCGGTTTCCGTTCCCGGCCAGCCGCCTCCTCGAGCAGGTCGTCGAGGTCAGCGAGCATCGACAGCATGGCGCTCTGGTTGGCGGCGAAGGCTGGATTCCGCCGGTCGAGGCGGGTAGGGAGGACGGGTGCGCTCATCGCGGAGGCCGCGCTCCACCCCGCTCGGGCCCCCTGCCCCTGCCTCGGCGCGCCTGCTCCGGGAGGGCGCTTCCCGATCTCCCGGCCGGCGTCACGCCTCGAACCCCTCCAGCTGGCAGATGATTCGCAGCATCATCTCGTCCGCTCCTCCGCCGATGGAGAGAAGCCTGCCGTCACGGAAGTACCGGGAGATCCAAGCCTCGTCCATGTAGCCGATGCCCCCGTGGAACTGGAGGCACCAGTCGGCCACTTCGCGCTGGAGCCGGCCGGCCTTGAGCTTGGCCACGGTGGCAAAGCGCCGGGTATCCTCGCCGCGGAGGTAGGCGCCGGCGCAGGCGTAGTTGTACTGGCGGAGCAGGTCGACCTCGGCGAGCAGTTCTGCCAGCCGGAAGGCCACGTACTGGTTTGCGAGGATGGGCTTCCCGAAGGTGCTCCGCTCCCGGAGGTACCCGGTGGTGCGCTCGATCGCTGCCGCCATGCCGCCCACGGCCATGTAGGCGGCGATCATCCGCTCCCGCTGGAACTGGGCCATCTGTTGCTGGAAACCGTTCCCCGCCACGCCGATGGTGTTGTCGATGGGGACGCGGGAGTCGACGAAGCTGAGCTCGGCGGTGTCGGAGGTGTGGTTCCCGAGCTTCCGAAGGAGCTTGGAGACGCTGAAGCCGGGGGTGTCCGTCGGAAAGACGATCTGGGACATCCCGCGGTAGCCGGGGTCGTCGGAGGTCCTAGCCAGCAGGCAGATCCAGTCGGCCTGGGCCCCGTTGGTGATGTAGAGCTTGGAGCCGTTGATCACCCAGTCACTGCCGTCGCGGACCGCGCGGGTCCGGATGGCGGCGACGTCTGAGCCGGCGTCGGGCTCGGTCACCGCTATCGCCGCCACCATCTCTCCCTCGAGGGCGGGTTGGAGGTAGCGGCGCTTGAGCTCGTCGCTCCCGAACCGGTGCAGGGAGGGGGTCGCCATGTCGGTGTGGACCGAGATCGCCATAGCTACGCCGCCGGCGAGGATCCGCCCCAGCTCCTCGCCGAAGATTACGGTGTAGCTGTGGTCGGCCCCCTGCCCACCGTATGCGGGGTCGTACTCCAGCCCGAGCAGGCCGGCATCGGCCAGGGCCTTGAAGACGGAGTGGGCGGGGAAGGCGCCGGCCTCTTCCCATCGGTCGATATACGGTTCTATCTCGCGAGCGAGCACTCCACGAACAGAGCTACGGAACCGTTCGTGATCTTCGGTAAAGTCCATCCCACCCTCTTGCCAGAGTTCGATCCTCGCTGTTCGATATGTTACTGCCGTTCGCGGGCGCTGTGATTGCATCTCGCGGTGGCGGGAGCGTTTGCCGGCGCGGCCTCGCCCTGATCAGCCGCTCATCTCCTTGCGTACCTTGGCCTTCTGGGTCTTGCCGGTGGCGGTCTTTGGCAGCGCGTCGACAAAGCGGATCTGCTTGGGGACGGCAAAGCGCGCCAAGCGCTGCCGGCAGGAGTCGAGGATGCGCTCTTCGAGGGCGGCGAGATCGATCTCGGGCGCTGCCGGCACCACCACCGCGGTGACGACCTCTCCCCAGATTTCGTCCGGGATCCCGACCACCGTGCAGTCGGCGACCTCCGGGAGGCTGAGGATGGCGCGCTCCACCTCGACCGAGGAGACGTTCTCGCCACCGGTCTTGACGATGTCCTTGAGCCGGTCGGTGAACCAGACCACGCCCTCGCCGTCGAGGTATCCGGCGTCCCCGCTGTGGAACCAGCCGAAGGCGAAGGCCTCGGTGTTGGCGCTCCGGTTGTTCCAGTAGCCGTTCATGACGTGGGGGCCGCGGTAGACGATCTCACCAACCTGGCCGGGCGGGAGGAGTGCGCCGGACGGATCCATGATCTGGGTCTCGACCGTTACTACGCTCGGTCCCCAGGAGTTGAACTTCGATTTCTGGTGGGAAGGCCACTGGAAGACGGTGGCGGGCACGCACTCGGTCTGGCCCGACCCCAGCAGCACCCGCGCGTTTGGGAAGGCTGCGGCGATCTCGCTGATCCGCTCCTCGGGCATGGGGGCCATGGCGTAGAGCGCGTAGCGGACGGAAGAGAGGTCGCGCTTTCCGATCGTGGGCGCCGCGAGCAGCGCCGCGTACATCATCGGTAGCAGCATGACGTGAGTCGGCCGGTGCTCCTCCACCATATCCAGGAAGGACTCGGGCTCGAAGCGGGAGGGGAGGATCGCTGTGCCGCCGGTAGCAAGCACCGGAAGCAGCAGGGTGTCGAGGCCGGTGGTGTGGAAGAGCGGGAGCACTATTGGCATGATTGACCAGCCGTCCCCGCGGTGGTGGTTGATCTGGATCGCGTTGCTCAGCGCCGCCACGTGGACGGCGACGTGGCTGGTGAGAACCCCCTTGGGGCGGGAGGTGGTGCCGGAGGTGTAGAGGCAGTGGACCAGCTCACGGTCCTCGACGATCACCGGGCTCATGGGAGGGTGCGCGAGCAGCTGCTCCCAGCTCGTTACCGGGCGCCCGGCTACCGCGGCGGGAAGGTCGTCGCCGAGCATGACGATGCGCTCGACCGAGGGTACCTTGGGGAGGATCGCCTCCAGGAGCGGTAGGAACTGGCGGTCGGCGAAGGCGAGGCGGGCGCCGGAATCCTCCAGGATCCAGGCGATGTCCTCCGGCCCGAGCATCAGGTTGATCGGCATCGCCACCAAGCCCGCCGACGCGCATGCGAAGAAGGTGGCGACGAAGCGCCAGGAGTTGGCTAGGAGCATGGCCACCGGCTCCTGGTGCCCGATGTCGAGATCGAGCAGGGAGCCACCGATCGCCTGCGAGGCCTGTTCCAGCCGGGCGTAGGTGATCTCCCCATCCGTTGCGTCGACGATCGCAACCCGGTCTGCGAAGAGGTCCGATGACCTGGTCAAGAGGTCCCCGACGCAGAATCGGGTGGCCAGGTTGTAGTCGAGGGGATCGACCCCAGAAACGTCAGCGCGCATGCTCCCCCCTCTCCTCCCTCCGGCAAGCCGATAATAGTGCACCTTGCGGTGACTGGCAAAGCACTTTGGCCCTGGGTTGGACAGGCCGAACTACCTTGTTCTTTCAGTCTTGAGCGCGCCATTCGCCGGTGGCAGGCACTGAGTGGATAGCTAAGCCCCGTGATGCCGGTGTGTAGGGTGGAGAACCGCATGTTAATGTTCTTTTGGACTGGATGCGCGGGGGAATGGGACGCTTGGCCGTGGCGGATGACGTGGGCTATGAAAGGGATGGTTGAGCGATGAAGGTTGCAGTTCCAAAGGAGACCACGCCGGGTGAGACACGGGTGGCCGCCGTTCCTGACTCTGTCGCCAAGGCGGTGGCCGCGGGGCTCGAAGTGGTGGTGGAGTCGGGGGCGGGGCTCGAGGCTAACTTTCCCGACTCGGAGTACGTCGCGGCCGGCGCTAAGATCGCAGCCAGTGCCGAGGAGACCTACCGGGACGCTGGCGCTATCCTCAAAGTGCAGCCTCCGTCGGATGGCGAGGTGGTGCTCATGCCGCGCGGTGCGGTGCTCGTCGGTATCCTGCAGGTTGTGAGGCGCCCGGAGCTCCTAGAGGGCCTCGCCGGGGCTGGAGTGACCGGAATGGCTATGGAGCTGATCCCCCGCATCTCCAGGGCGCAGGGCATGGACGTGCTCTCTTCGCAGGCCTCCATCGGGGGCTACAAGGCGGTGCTGGTGGGAGCCGAGAGGCTGGACAAGATCCTTCCGCTACAGATCACCGCTGCGGGGACGCTGGCTCCGGGCCGGGTCCTGGTTCTCGGTGCCGGGGTAGCCGGGCTCCAGGCCATCGCCACCGCGAAGCGCCTTGGCGCGGTGGTGGAGGCGTTTGACGTCCGGTCGGCGGTCCGCGAGGAGGTCGAGAGCCTGGGGGCGAAGTTCCTGGAGATCGAGGTAGCGAGCGCCGAGGGCGCCGGCGGCTACGCGCGGGAGCAGTCGGAGGAGCAGGTCGCCAAGCAGCGCGAGTTGCTCAGCGACCGGATAGCCGCAGCCGATCTGGTGATCACCACGGCAGCAGTGCCGGGGAGGCGTGCACCCCTCCTGATCACCGGCGATATGGTGGCCGGAATGCGCCCCGGCTCTGTGATCGTCGACCTTGCCGCCGACTCCGGCGGGAACTGCGAGTCGACCGTCCCCGGGGAGGAGGTGGTCTTGGGCGGGGTGACCATCGTGGGTATCCCGGACCTCCCGCGGACGGTGCCCCATCATGCCAGCCAGACCTACTCGAGGAACCTCCTGAACCTGCTGGTTTCGCTTCTTGAAGAGGGGCGGCTGGAGGTTGATTTCGAGGACGAGGTGGTCAAGGCGATCTGCGTGACTCACGACGGTAAGGTTCTCTATGGAAAGGATTGAGATGCGCGGCGGTCTGTTTGGTCTAACTGTGTCTGTCGATGGAGCAAGAAGTGTCTAATACCCTTATCGAGTACATCACTACCTTCGTCCTTGCGGCCTTTGTCGGGTTCGAGGTCATCTCGAAGGTTCCCACCATCTTGCACACGCCGCTGATGTCGGGTTCGAACGCCATCCACGGGGTGATCCTGGTCGGAGCGCTGGCTATCGCTGCTCGCGCCAACGGGCCGCTCGAGATTACGCTCGGCTTTCTTGCCGTAGTGCTCGCCACCATCAACGTGATCGGCGGGTTCGTGGTCACCGACCGGATGCTGGAGATGTTCAAGGCGAGGCCGTCCTCACCTGCCGGCAAGGACGGCCAGCAATGACGCCGGGATCGCCGCTGCTGCTCGCGGCCTCCAGCGCGTTGACCATGGGTCAGGGGGTGAGGCTGGCGTATCTTCTGGCTGCTGTCCTGTTCATCCTGGGCTTGAAGCAGTTGAGCTCCCCGAAGAGCGCCAGGAAGGGCAACTGGACCGCGGCGGTCGGCATGGTCATCGCCATCGCGGCGTCGCTACCGGGCCTCTCGCTGAGCTCCACGAAGATCCTGGTGATCCTCGCCGCCGTGGCGATCGGAGTCGTCGTCGGCTGGTTCGCGGCCCGCAAGGTCGCGATGACGGCGATCCCGCAGATGGTGGCGGCCTTCAACGGAGTTGGAGGTGGTGCCGCCGCGGTGGTTTCGGTGAGCGAGTACCTGCACACTGCGGCTCTTGCTCCTGGGGTGGTCCAGAGCTTTTCGACCGTATTCTCGGTGGTGGTCGGCTCGGTCAGCTTTGCCGGCTCGGTGATCGCCTTCATGAAGCTGCAGGAGCTGATGCGGGGTACCCCGATCACCTATCCAGGGCAGCGGGTGGTAAACGGGGGGATCCTGCTCGCCATCGTCGCTGGTGCCGCCTACCTGATCGGCATCCACACCAGCATCCCGGTCCTGATCGGTGCGCTGGTGCTCGCGGTAGTGCTCGGGTTTGGATTCGTGCTCCCGATCGGGGGAGCCGATATGCCCGTGGTCATCTCCATGCTGAACGCCTTCACCGGGCTTGCCGTAGCGGCCAGCGGCTTTGTCCTCGGCAACACCGGCCTGATCGTCGGCGGTACCCTCGTGGGTGCCTCCGGTACCCTGCTGACCATGATGATGTCCGACGCGATGGGCAGGAGCCTCGGGAACGTGCTCTTTGCGGCCGTTGGCAAGGTGGTCGCCGGCGCGGGCGGGGACGCCGAGTCCAGCGAGGGGAAGAACTACCGGTCGGGGAGCGCCGAAGACATTGGCGTCTTGCTGGCCTACAGCAACAAGGTGATCATCGTTCCGGGCTACGGCCTCGCGGTCGCGCAGGCTCAGCACGCCGCCCGGGAGCTGGCGACCGTTCTCGAGAAGCGGGGCGTGGAGGTTGCCTACGCGATCCACCCGGTGGCGGGGCGGATGCCAGGCCACATGAACGTTCTGCTCGCGGAGGCGGACGTGCCTTACGACCAGCTCAAAGAGATGGACGCGATCAACGACGAGTTCCGCTCCACGGATGTGGTGCTGGTTGTTGGGGCGAACGACGTTGTCAATCCCGCCGCCCGGGAGTCGAAGAGCTCCCCGATCTACGGGATGCCGATCTTGAACGCCGACCAGGCTCGGAACATCATCTTTCTCAAGCGATCGATGAGGCCGGGCTTTGCTGGTATCGACAATGCGCTGATGTACGATCCGAAGACCACCATGCTCTTTGGCGATGCCAAGGATTCGCTTACCAAGCTGGTGGCGGCGGTGAAGGCGGCCTAGCTGCGGGGACCGTTTCGTGCGGGGAGCGTCCCGCCGCGCCCCGCTTACTGGGCGGGCAGCATCGAGTCGATACGCAGGTGGCCAAGGGGACAGGTGAGCGTCCTGGTGACCCCCTCGATCACTTGGATGCCCTGGACGACCTCATGGCCGATCTCCTCTAGGGTGTCGCCCGCGAGCAAGGCGATGATGTCGTAGGGTCCGGTCACATCGTCAGCCCGCTGGACCAGAGGCAGGCCCCGCAACTCGGCGAGGACGTGGTGTACCCTGCCGATCTCGGTCTGTATCAGAACGTACGCTTCCAACTTCTCCCCATCCGCGGCCGAAGACTTCACTACGAAATACGGTAGCAAGGCTGCGGGCCGAAGGAGGCTGGCAAGGTGGGGAGTCCCGGGGGTTTTGCCGCCGGCACGCCCGGCCCTCAACGAGCTCAGCCCGTAAACCGGGCCAGGGTGGCGGGGGCAACCGCCCTGGAGGTGCCGGAGCGGGATACGGTCAGCTCTCCGGAGATGGCGACCGATTGCGGGGTCACGGTGATGGTGGCGGTGTAGGCGCGGCTGCCGGGAGGCACGAGAAGCGTCTCGAGGGCTTCCTTCGGCTCGAACAGCGCCACCAGCAATCGCTCGCCGCCGGTGGGTACCTGGCAGTAGTCGGCCAGGACAGCCCGGGGCCCATCCCTGGTCCACACGAAGCCGATTTCGGAGGTGGCGGCGGGGCCCAGCGCCTGGGAGCCAAGGCAGAGTGACCGGGCCTCGCTGGCGATCCAGGACGGGCGGGCGAAGCGTTGGGCTGCCTTCCGGCCGCCGGGACCGAAGACGATCAGCGGCGCCGATCCCAGATGGGTTCCGGCCGGGGGCAGCAGCGCCTCCTTCGCCGCCAGCGCAGTCGACGACCTTAGCGCGCCGAGCTCGAAGGGAAGCGTAACCGCCATGAGCGCCAGCATGGTGAGCGCACCCCACCTGGCGATCCGGCCCCGTCGCCGCGATCTGAACCCGAAGCCCGTCGGCGGGGAGCCCTCGTTATGATCGTGTCCGGGTTCCACCAGAGCCTTTCATTGGAGAGCACCTATTCTAAGCCGATCGTCAAGAGGGTACAGGATCACGAAGGAACCGCCGGCGCTGCGACACTTTGCCGCTCACTTTGCCGCTCACTTCGAACCGATCGACGGCTGATCGCTCGATGTGATCGGGCAATCGAGCCGAATGCGCCGGGCGGCAGCGAGTCTGCGCATGACACAAATTCAGGACGGCCGGGGCCGGCTCCGGCGGGTCCACCTCGATTAGGTCATCGCGAGGCGGCCCCGCCAGAGCCTCCGAAGTGAGGGCGGGAGCAGCCACTCCCGGCCCATATCGCAGGCCAGATAGCGGAGGCGACGGTGCCTGCGCTGCCTGGCCTGCCCCAATTGCGACGCTACCACGCTAGGCGTCGCCGATTGTGCCCACCGAGCTCATGGCTACGATCGGAGCGTGGGTTTGCCTGCTGCCAAGGTACCCGTAGAAGTGGGTATCCCCGAAGTGGTATACCATCCCGTTGGCTGCCACCAGCCAGTAGCCTCGCCCGTCGGGAGTCGGCGACAGGCCGACGATCGGGGAGGAGAGCTTCTGGTTGCCAAGCGAGCCGTAGAAGCCAGCGTCACCGAACCTGTATACGCCTCCGTGCGCTGCCACCAGCCAGTACCCGTGCCCGTCCGGCGTGGACGCGATCCCGACTATCGGGGTGTGGTCACTCGGGTTTGTCAGCGAGCCGTAGCTCTGGGCGTCCCCGAAGTTGTAGACCACCCCCCTCGCTGTTACGAGCCAGTAGCCCTCTCCACCGGGTTGGGGCATCTGTCCTGGACCGGGGGAGAAGTACGGGGTACGGGCCATCCCGACCACCGGGGAGGTTAGCGTCCCGCTCGGAACCGAGCCGAGCGGAAGTGCATCCCCGAAGTTGAGCACCTGGCCGTTTGCCGAGGCCAGCCAGTAGCCTGCCTGGTCGATGGTCTCCTGGATCCCGACCACCGGGGAGGTTAGCGTCCCGCTCGGGGCCGATCCGTAGTTGCTCGCGTGCCCGAAGGAGTACACCTGGCCCGTACTGCTGGCGAGCCAGTAGCCGGTTCCTGGCCAGGGCACGTCGTATACCGGAATCCCACCCGGGAAGGTGGTGATGCTGTTACCCGTGGAGGTGGTGCCGAAGGTGTAGGCAAGCCACTCGCCGTAGTACTCGTTGGTTATCGTGTTGCCGGTGATGACGGTGCTGGCTACGATCGGACGCGGTGTGCCCGGCGGCGCCGGGTAGGCCGCGACCATGATCGCCTCGGGCTTCGGTCGCCCTGCGGCCACCTCGCCCCAGCCGTCGCCGCTGAGCGTGTTGCCGGTGAGGCTGACCGCGAATACCTTGGCTCCGGGGCCGGACCCCGCGTATACGGCAATCCCGGCGATAAGCGACCCGGTGATGGTATTCCCGTTCACAGTCACGTGGCTTACAACGGTATTGGGGAGCGGGGCGTCGATTACGATCCCCCCGATCTCGGGACCGGTCGGACCGGAGACGAACGGAGTGGAGACGATATTGTTGTCTGCAAGCGTGACGTATCGGACGCCGCCGCCCGGGTTATGTGAAGCTACGACGATCGCGCACCCGCGGGTATTGTGAGACACGTCATTCCCGACGATGACGATGTTGTGGGTCATCACCGGGATGGACGGGCCGGGCTGGGGAGCGCCGGAGTCGAGTGGACCGTTGTCCTGGACGCCGATCCCTCCGTCTCCGGTGTTGTAGTTCACCTCGTTCCAGGCGATGGTCGAGTTGGCCATTCCGACGAGCTCGATCGCCTTGTTGTCGAATATTCCGGGTGTCGGGGCAACCCCATTCCCGGTCACTGTCGAGTGCTCCACAGTGAGGCCGGAGGCGTCTTCAGCGAAGATCCCGTGGTCATTCGAGCTGGTAATCGTCGTATTTTCTATGGTCACGTTATTGGTGCCGGGGCCGATGTAGATCCCGACGTCGCATCCGGTCGCATTGACTGTTCGCCCGTTGATTGTCTGCCCCGGTCTGGCGACCATAACGGTTGTGAGGCCGGTGTTGCCGGCCGGGACACAGGCCGCCGAGGAAACCGTTTCCGAGGTCAAGCCTCCTGTTCCCGAAGCGACCGTAGGAAGGGCCATTGCCAAAAGAGCGAGTGCGCCGAGGCCGGGAAAAGCTCGCCACATGGCTCGCCTTGGCGACCGGCTTTGGTTGCTGCTTGCAGGCTTGTTCACGCTACCATCTCCTTTGCTATCGGCACGCGGGCTTATCCGCGCTGCCGACACGTGGTAGGGAGTGAAGAGAGTAGATGGCTTAGCCCCCGCGCGCGTGCAAGTATATCACTCGGTGCGCCGCCAGCCGGGGAAAATATGCTGTTTTTAGCAGGGTGTGGTGGATCCGGAAAAAACTAGCGCTGAGCAGGCGGTGTCATTGGTGGTCGGGCGCACCAAAGGGCCAGCTGGTCCCGCGAGCGGGAGGCGAACGCAGCAAAGCAAGCCTGCCCCGGAGCTCCCGGAGCCTTTGGCGCCGATCGGGATGGCCGGGATGCTCTGGCCATCCCTCAGATCGCTGCCGCCCCGGCACCGAGGCGCATTCTCTCACGGTCCAAGGTCATCTGCGCTCTGTGAGGGGGGAGCGCAAGCTCGTGGCGAGAGCAGCTGGGTTCCAGCAGTCCCTGCACGCTGGCGACAAGGGGCCTCGAATGCATCCGCCAGCTGGCCGCGGCTGGGCGGGGATCTTCCACGCCTGTTTTGCCAGCGGGACTCCCCGCGAAGAAGGCATCGCCTTCAAGCCCCGCGTGGACCTAGGGGCTTGACAAGCTGGGAACACGGGGCGGCTAGGCGGATAATCCGGCATCCGAACTGCGCCTGCGCCTGGCACCAGCACTAGACTCAGGAAAGGTACGAGCTAGCGTTTCCATATCGATTGACGAGGTGAAGTGAACGAGGGCGGTGAAGTTGTACTTCCGTCGAGTCTTGCCAAGCAGGATTACGTTCAGTCGATGTTCGACAGGATTGCCCCCAGCTACGAACTCGTAAACCGGGTAATGACCTTTGGGCTCGATGCGCGCTGGCGGGCGCGCCTGGTGGATGCCGTGGGAACCGCGGAAGTGGGTCGTGCGCTTGACCTGGGCTGCGGTACCGGAGATCTTTTGCGGGTGTGGCGCGCGCGCGGGATCGGTGCGACCGGTTTGGACCTCTCTATGGGCATGCTCTCGCTTGCCGACTGCGAGAAGCAGCGGGTGCAAGCCGCGGGGGAGGCTCTTCCGTTCCTCGGCTCGTCGTTCGACGCGGTGACAAGCGGGTTCGCGGTTCGCAACTTCTCCGACCTGAGGGAGGTGTTCACCGAGGTGGCTCGGGTCCTGAAGCCGGGTGGGCGATTCGGTGTGCTCGAGGTTTCGGCTCCGCGCAACCGGGTGCTGCGCTTTGGCCACCGGCTCTACTTCTCGAAGGTGGTTCCGCTGATCGGTGGCTTGATCTCCAAGGACCGAGGCGCCTACCAGTACCTGCCGAAGTCGGTGGTGTACCTTCCGAACCCGCAGGAGTGGGGGAGGCTGCTGGTTGACTGCGGCTTTCTCCCTCCGACCCGGATCCGTGTTGGGCTGGGAGCGGCGCAGATCGTGATCGCTGAGCGGAGGGCCGCTTGAACTTTCTATCCGGGCTATCTAGCGTAGCTACGATGGGGGGTGGCATTGGTACGCTGCTGGCGATCATGGAGCGAGCCGAGCACGGAGGCTTGGACTTTTTTGCAGTGGAGGCGGCGGGTAGCGTCTACCTGGGGGTTGGGGAGGCGCAGGTCGCGACTTCGGATGAGCAGGGGAGCGGTCCGCTCTTCCTGGAGTCGGGCTTTTTCCCAGGATCCTTGCTTGTCCGCCGATTTCCGGTGGTGGTGGTTGCTGGGACCAACCGGCTCGAGGTGGAGGTGTTCGAAGGGAGGCCCCGGGATAGTGATGCGCTCTCGGTGGCTATCGGCTCCGCCTTCCCGCCTGCCCGCTCCAGCCGGCTGATCGAGCTGGAGCAGGCGATGGATTCGCAGGTGGTAAGGGAGCGAATCGCGGTCGCGGTGGCGCAGATAAGCTCGGGAAACCTTACCAAGCTGGTGGTGAGCGCGGAGGAGTACTACCGCCGGTCTTTCGGTTTTGGTGTAGCCAGGGCAGCGGCAAAGCTAAAGCGTTCCTTTCAACGTGGCCACCTCTACGCCTCGCCACGGGCGGTTGGAGTCTCGCCGGAGCTGGTGCTCCAACGCATCGGGGACGTGGTCAACCTCAACCCGCTGGCCGGAACCGCGGGAAGGGGCGGGCAGGTCGCTCTGCTCAAGTCGGAGAAGGATCAGTGGGAGCACCGGGTGATGGTTGACCAGCTGATCTCGGATCTCGGTTCTCTTGCCAAGGAGATCAACTACCCGGAGCACCCGGTCCTCTTCGATGCCGGGCGGCTGATTCACCTGGCTACGCCGATCCGGGGGCTTGTGCCTCCGGGCGTTGGCTTTGTCGAGCTGCTTTTGGCGATCACTCCCACAGCGGCTATCGGGGGTGTCCCCCGGAAGGAGGCGGTGGAGGTACTCCGGGTGCTCGAGCCCGATCGCGGGCTGTATGGGGGATTGGTCGGTTTGATGGCGCCAGATGGCGACGGGGAGGCCTACCTCGCCATCCGCGGCGCCTACTTTGACGGCCCCACGGTCCGGGTCGTCGGTGGTGGCGGCATCGTGGGGTCGTCGCTTGCGGAGGCCGAGGAGGAGGAGCTTCGGGCCAAGATCCAGGCCACTGCTAAGGTGTTGGCCGCAGGCTAGGCTTTCCCTAGATGCCTGAGGTCCTTCGTGTTCAGGGTGCGCGCGAGCACAACCTGAAGAACATCTCCGTTTCCATACCCCGGGACAAGCTGGTCGTGTTCACCGGGCTGTCCGGCTCCGGGAAAAGCTCGCTTGCCTTTGATACCATCTTCGCAGAGGGGCAGAGGCGCTATGTGGAGTCGCTCTCCTCGTACGCCCGGCAGTTCCTTGGGCTGATGGAGAAGCCGGATGTCGACTTTATCGACGGGCTCTCCCCGGCGATCTCGATAGACCAGAAGTCTGCCTCTCACAACCCGCGCTCGACGGTCGCGACCGTTACGGAGATCTACGACTACCTGCGGCTGCTTTATGCGCGGATCGGGCATCCGCACTGCCCGAACTGCCACCGGGAGGTCTCTAAGCAGACGTCCCAAGAAATCGTAGACCAGGTGATGGAGAGGTTCGGCGGGGCGCGGATCTTGCTGCTGGCACCGGTGGTCAGGGAGCGGAAGGGCGAGTACGCCCAGCTTCTCGACGAGCTCTCCAAGCAAGGCTTTGCCCGGGTCTTCGTTGACGGTGTGCAGTACGAGCTGAGCGAACGGGGTCAGATCCACCTCGAGCGGTACGAGAGCCACAGCATCTCGGTGATAGTCGACCGGCTTCGGGTGGATCCGGAGGATCCCAGGAGATTGACCGAATCGGTGGAGACGGCCCTTGCAGCGGCCGGGGGAACGCTGGAGGTCGCACTGCTCGGTGAGGACCGGGAGATCGTCGATCGCCACCCCTATTCGGAGGAGCTCGCCTGCCCGGTGTGCGGGATCAGCCTGGGAACCCTCGAGCCCCGGAGCTTCTCCTTCAACTCCCCCTTCGGGGCCTGCCCAGCGTGCGCGGGTCTGGGGGTAAGGTTCGAGGTCGACGAGGAGCTGGTGGTGCCGGACCCGAGCCGCTCCCTGATCCAGGGGGTGGTGGCCCCCTTTGGATCTTTGCGCGCCGATTACTACCAGCACACCATGGAGATGATGGCGCGCGAGCACGGTATCCCGCTCACCAAGCCGTTTGCCCAGCTTTCCGCGGAGCAGCAGCAACAGATCCTCTACGGGGTGCCGGAGCGGATGGGCGACTCCTACGTGGATCGGCAGGGAAAGCGGAAGAGCTACTCGTTCAGCTACGAGGGGGTGGTCAACTTCCTTAAGCGACGCCATGGCGAGGTCGAGAGCGAGGCGGCGCGGATGGCGATCGAGTCTTACATGCGCGAGGTTCCCTGCGAGGCGTGCCAGGGAACACGGCTGAAGCCGGAGGCGCGGTCGGTAACCATCGCCGGGCAGTCGATCGACCAGGTAGTGGAACTCTCCACCGAGGACGCCTACGCTCTCGTCGGTACCCTCGAGATCTCCGGGCGGGAGATGAAGATCGGCCAGCAGGTGGTCAAGGAGGTCCTGTCTCGGCTCAAGTTTCTGGTGGACGTTGGGCTGAACTACCTGACCCTGTCGCGAAGCGCCAACACCCTGTCGGGAGGCGAGGCCCAGCGGATCAGGCTGGCCTCGCAGATCGGGTCCGGCCTCTCCGGCGTGCTCTACGTGCTCGACGAGCCCTCGATCGGGCTGCACCAGCGCGATAACCACCGGCTTATCGAGACTCTGCTCCGCCTCCGGGACCAGGGCAACACCGTCATCGTCGTGGAGCACGATGAGGACACCATCAGGGCGGCCGACTTCGTGGTCGATGTCGGACCCGGTGCCGGCGAGCACGGAGGGGAGATCGTCTACGCGGGCCCAGTGGGCGGCCTGATCCAGGATACGGCGTCGATCACCGGCGCCTACCTGTCGGGGGCGCGCAGGATCGAGGTACCGCCGGCCCGCCGGCCCGTTGGAGAACGGGTGATCGCGATCGAGGGTGCCAGGATGCACAACCTGAGAGACATCGATGTAACCTTCCCATTAGGGGTCTTCACCTGCGTGACCGGTGTAGCCGGCTCCGGGAAGTCCACGCTGGTCAACGAGATCCTTTACAAGGCGGCGCGGGCAAAGGCCAACCGATCGCGGGACATTCCCGGACGGCATCGGAAGATCACCGGCTTGGAGCAGATCGACAAGGTCATCGATATCGACCAGTCGCCGATCGGAAGGACGCCCCGTTCCAACCCGGCTACCTACACGGGGGTCTTCGATCACATTCGCCGCCTTTTTGCCGAGACCAACGAGGCGCGGGCCCGCGGTTACAAGCCCGGGCGCTTCTCCTTCAACGTGCGGGGAGGGAGGTGCGAGTCCTGCGCCGGGGAGGGCACCCTCCGGATCGAGATGAACTTCCTACCTGATGTCTTCGTCGCCTGCGATGCCTGCGGGGGAAGCCGGTTCAATCGAGACACCCTGGAGATCCGCTACCGCGGCCTGAACGTAGCCCAGGTGCTCGCGCTCTCGGTCGCCGAGGGGAGGGAGTTCTTCTCCCGCCAGCCCTCTATCCTTCGCCACCTGGTGACACTCGACGAGGTGGGGCTGGGCTACATCAGGCTGGGCCAGGCGGCTACCACCCTCTCTGGAGGGGAGGCGCAGCGCGTCAAGCTCGCATCGGAGCTCGCCAGGCGCTCGACCGGTCAGACGCTGTACATCCTCGATGAACCGACCACCGGGCTGCACTTCGAGGACGTCAGCAGGCTGCTGGCGGTACTGCACTCCCTGGTGGATCAGGGGAATACGGTAGTGGTTATCGAGCACAACCTTGATGTAGTCAAGACCGCGGACTACCTGGTCGATCTGGGGCCGGAGGGCGGCGGCGGCGGCGGTCTGATCGTCGGTACCGGCACCCCGGAAGAGCTCGCCGCCAACGCTGGCAGCTACACCGGAAGCTTCCTGGCGCCGCTATTGAAGCGATGATGGAGCGCCCCTCTCCCGGCTCGATCCCGTCCGGTCCGGGCTCTTACCAGTTCCGGGACGGCGAGGGTAGGGTAATCTACGTCGGCAAGGCGAAGTCGCTGCGCTCCCGGATCCTCAGCTACTTTGCGAACCCGGAGACGCTACTCCCGAAAACTAGAGCGATGATGGCGGTGGCAGAGTCGCTCACCTGGATCGGGGTAGGGAGCGACGCCGAGGCGTTCCTGCTCGAGTACAGCTTGATCAAGGAGCACCGCCCGCGCTACAACATCCAGTTCAGGGACGATAGCAGCTACCCGATGATCGCGGTCACGGTTGGGGAGCGATGGCCGAGGGCCCTGCTGGTCCGGGGCGCGCGGCGACCGAAGGTGCGCTACTACGGTCCCTATGCAAGCTCGGGTTCGGCCCGCGAGACGCTGGAGCTGCTGCTGCGGGCGCTGCCGCTCCGCAGCTGCTCGCAGAGCAAGTTCGGCCAGCACGAGCGGGAGGGGAGGCCCTGCCTCTACTTCCACATCGCCCGCTGCTCGGGTCCGTGCATCGGGGCGATCGGTCCCGAGGAGTACCGGGCCATGGTGGAGAAGGTGACCGAGTTTCTCGGCGGCCGGGGCAACGCCCTCTCCAGAGATCTGGCGGCGAAGATGCGTGCGGCGGCCGAGGCGGAGGAGTTCGAGCGCGCGGCCCGGTATCGGGATCAGCTGGCAGCGGTGCGGAGCGTCCTCGAGCGGCAGGAGATGGTCAGCACCACCAGCAGCGATCTTGACGCCTTCGGCGTGCACGCTGACGAGCTGGAGGCCTCCGTGCAGGTGCTGCGGATCCGGAGCGGGCGCGTAGTGGGGGCGCGAGGGATGCTCTTCGACCGGGTCGAAGATCTCTCCGGGGAGGAGCTGGTCGCGAAGGCGGTTGAGGTCTACTACGACTCCGTGGCCATCGACTTTCCGAAGGAGGTGGTCCTCCCGGGGGACCCCGCCGACATCGCAGGCTTGGAGGAGTCGCTGTCGGTGCTTGCGGGTAGGAGGATCAGGGTATCGGCGGGGCAGCGAGGAAGGCGTCGCAACCTGGTCGACGTGGCCAATTCCAATGCGGAAGACGAGTTCAAGCGGAAGCGGCTGCTTCGCTCCCGCGACTACAACACCCGTTCCGACGCGCTGGTGTCGATCGCCAGGGAGCTTCGGCTCCGCCAGCAGCCGCTCCGGATCGAGTGCTATGACATGAGCCACCTCCAGGGGACAAACTACGTTGGATCCATGGTGGTGATGGAGGACGGTTTGATGAAGCCCTCCGCATACCGGCACTTTCGAGTGTCGGTCCCCGGGAATGACGACTTCGCCGCGATGGCCGAGGTGCTGGAGCGGAGGTTGAGGCGGGTTTCGGAGCCGGAGCAGGACCGGAAGGGGAGGCGATTTGCCTACCGTCCCAACCTGATTGTGCTGGACGGCGGGGCTGGGCAGCTGTCGGTGGGAGTGACTGCGCTGGAGGGCCATGGTCTGATGGACGAGATCGACCTCTGCGCGCTGGCCAAGAGCTACGAGGAGATCTACCGGCCCGGTGGCGGCGAGCCGATCAGGATTCCCAGGGGGTCTGCTGCCCTCTACCTTCTCCAGCAGCTTCGCGACGAGGCGCACCGGTTCGCGATCCAGTACCATCGTCGGCGGCGATCGCTCTCGATGGAGCTTTCGGTCCTTGACTCCATCAAGGGGCTTGGACCCAAGCGCAGAGCAGCGCTCATCGAGAGGTTCGGATCGGTATTCGAGCTGGCGGCGGCGTCGGCGGAAGATATCGCCGCCACTCACCTGGTGGGGGAGGAGCTGGCCATACGGATTGCCCGGACTCTTTCGGAGACCTACGCGCGCTCCGCGGGTTAAGCTCGCAGTCGGACAGGAGGGAGGCAAGGTGGATCTAAAGGATTTCATGTCCAATCCAGATCACGACGCCTTGCTTAAGGATCTCTGGGAATCCCACGCCTCCTGGTGGCAGGCCGGGTTTACCGGCGGCGTTGACGCCGAGTACACCGAGCAGATCCTCCCCATCATCAGGGAGCGGGTAGGAGGCCTGCGACTGGTGCTCGACGTTGGCGGTGGAGAGGGGCAGGTCTCCAGAGCGGTTGCCGAGGTGACCGGGGGGATGGCGGTGGTCGTCGACCCGATCGTCAGCCAGGCAAGGATGGCGATCGACCGGGGAACGCCGGCCGCCTTGGGGACGGCGGGCGACCTGCCGATCGCGACCGCCTCGGTGGATGGGGTGGTGGTCTGCCTGGTGTTCGAGCACGTGCTCGAGCTGGACCGCGCCCTTGCCGAGGTCGCCCGGGTGATCCGGCCAGGGGGCCGGTTCCTGCTTCTGCTCAACCACCCGATCCTGCAGACGCCGGGTTCAGGCCTTATCGACGACGCCGAGCTTGGCGAGAGGTACTGGCGGCTTGGCCCCTACCTCAAGGAGGATCTGAGCGTCGAAGAGGTGGAGAAGGAGGTCTTCATTCCTTTCGTCCACCGGCCGCTCTCGCACTACCTGAACACGGCGATCGCCAGCGGCTTCCGGCTTCTCGAGATCCTCGAGCCGCCGCCGCCTCCGGGATTTCTCGCCCGTGCGGATGCGTACGCCGACTCGGCGATGTACCCGCGCCTGATGGTCTTGCACTTCGGGAGGGAATCATGAGCTCGCTCCTGGTCGTTGCCGGCCTTTCTGGGGCCGGGCGCTCCACCGCGGGCGCCGCGCTCGAGGATGCCGGCTGGTTCGTAGTCGACAACCTTCCTCTCTCGCTGATCCCGAAGGTGTTGGAGCTTGCTGCCCAGGGGAGTATCGACCGGCTCGCTCTGGTGGTGGGGAGGCCCTTCGGGGATGATTACGAGGCGCTGGTAGAGTCGCTTGCCGAGCTCAGGGTGGGCCAACTTCGGATGACCCTGGTCTTCCTGGACGCGTCTGACGACGTCCTGGTCTCCCGGTACGAGGGGACAAAGCGACGCCACCCGATCTCCGCGGAGGGGATCGTCGCGGCGATCAAGGTCGAACGGGCCTCGATGGCGCCGATAAAGGAGTCGGCCGACATCGTCATCGAGACCTCGGAGATGTCTGTGCACGAGCTGAAGGCGCGGATCCTGGCTCTGGTGGATGACGACTCCCCGGTGCAGCGGCTCAAGGTGCTGGTGACCTCGTTTGGTTTCAAGTACGGCGTTCCCATCGATGCGGACATGGTGATCGATACCCGTTTTCTTCCCAACCCGTACTGGCGCTCCGATCTTCGCAACCTGGTCGGACTGGACGCGCCGGTGAGGGAGTTCGTGATGGGCCAGGCTGACACGGAGCCCTTTCTGGATCGGCTCTTCCAGTTGCTCGAGTTCTTGCTTCCGCGCTTTGTCGAGGAGGGGAAGTCGTACCTGAACATAGCGATCGGGTGCACGGGTGGGCGGCATCGTTCGGTGGTAGTAGCGGAGGTGGTGGCCTCCTATATCCAGGGATCGGGGTTCCGGGCTCAGACCCAGCACCGCGATCTAGCGAGGTAGGGCGTGCAAGGGGTAGCGATTGGCGGCGGCCACGGCCTCTCGGCGTCACTGGAAGCGCTCCGGCTTATCGGGGCCGATGTGACCGCAATAGTCGGTGTCGCCGACGACGGCGGCTCAACGGGCATGCTGCGCGACGTGGACCCTTCCCTCCCGGCCATCGGCGACGCCAGGCGAATCCTCTCGACCATGATCACGAAGGAGCATGCGACCGCGGCGAGACTTCTTGAGTACCGTCTGAAGGAGGGCCCTCTGGCCGGGCACGCGGTGGGAAACCTGATGCTGGCGGCGTTGAGGGATCTTTCGGGCTCTTTCCAGGGTGCTCTCTCGGTGGTAGGTGGCTGGTTCGGCGCCGAGGGGAGGGTGATCCCGGCTAGCGAGGAGCCGATGCGCCTCTGCGCGTCGACCGTGGGTGGCGATGTGGTCTGCGGCCAGCTCAAGGTGCACGAGACCGCGGGTATCGACCGGGTCTGGCTGGAGCCGGAGGCTGAGGCGTGCGCGGACGCGGTGGCGGCTATCGAGAGCGCGGAGGTGGTCGTGCTCGGACCCGGGTCGCTCTATACCAGCGTTCTTGCCAGCGCCATCATCCCCGGGATCCGGGAGGCGCTGGCGTGCACCCGGGCTGCGGTCGTCTTTCTGATCAACTTGCGGCCCCAAGCCAACGAGACCATCGGTTTCGAGCTGGCCGACCATCTCGATGCTCTCTCCCGCCACGGCGTCCGCTTCGACTACTGCATCGCCGATCCGAGGTTTTCCGGCAGCGGGGAGACCGCGAGCAAGGTAGCCCTGATCGAGGTCGGCGACCGGGAGGGGCGGTGGCACCAGCCGGATCTGCTGGCGAAGGCGCTCGCATCCCTCACCGGGTAGCGGCCTTCATCCATTTGGGGGATTGATCGGGTGAGGGCTGCAAAGGTGGGCAGGTGGCGCTGGAGTAACATTAGTTTGTGGGGAGCCGGTCGACGAAGGGAGCTTTAAATGGGATATCGGGTGGCGATCAACGGGTTTGGGCGGATCGGACGCAACTTCTTGCGCGCTGCGATCACGTCTGGCGCCGATCTTGAGGTAGTCGCTATCAACGATCTGGCATCGCCCGCCACGAACGCCCACCTGCTCGCTTGGGACTCGACCCAGGGGAGGTTCTCCGAGCCGGTGTCGATCGACGGCAACGACATGGTGGTGGGTGACCGCCGCATACGGGTGGTTGCCGAGCGCGATCCCAAGGCGCTTCCGTGGGGAGAGCTTGGGGTCGACTGCGTTATCGAGTCCACAGGCCACTTCACCGACTCCGCAAGAGCGGTGGCTCACCGCGACGCGGGAGCGAAGAAGGTGATCATCTCGGCACCGGGCACCAACGTTGACGGGACCTTCGTGATCGGCGTCAACGATCACCTTTACGACGCTTCCACTCACCAGATCATCTCCAACGCCTCCTGCACCACCAACTGCTTTGCCCCGATGATCAAGGTGGTGAACGATGCCTTCGGCATCGAGCGGGGGTTGATGACCACAGTGCACGCCTACACTAACGACCAGAACCTTCTCGATCTGCCGCACAAGGATCTTCGCCGCGCCCGTGCGGCAGCCGTCAACATCGTGCCCGCATCCACGGGAGCGGCGAGGGCTACCTCGCTGGTGCTCCCGGAGATGAAAGGGCGTCTCGACGGGGTTGCGATGCGGGTTCCGGTGGTGGACGGGTCGATCACCGACATCAACGTGGTTCTCCCCGTCGAAGTTACGGCTGCGGATGTGAATTCGGCCTTCCGGTCTGCGTCGGAGACCGGGCCGCTCTCCAAGGTGCTCGTCTACTCGGAAGAGCCGCTGGTCTCGTCGGATATCGTTGGCTCCCCGGCGTCGTGCACCTTCGACTCGCTTCTGACCATGGCCATGGACCTTGGGAACGGCACCACCCTGGTAAAGGCGTTCGGGTGGTACGACAACGAGTGGGGCTACTCCAACCGCCTCCTCGATCTTGCCATGATGGTTGGCCGGGAGTTTGGAGCTCAGGGGTAATGGACATCATCGGAGTCGACAGCCTTCAAGAGCTCGAGGGCAAGCGGGTTCTGCTTCGCGCGGACCTGAACGTTCCACTCGCGACCGGGAAGGACGGCGAGCGGACCGTCGCCGATGACTTCAGGATCCAGGCGACCATTCCTACCATAGACGATCTGGTGAACGGTGGCGCCGCTGTTACGATCTGCTCCCATCTCGGGCGCCCGAAGGGGCCCGACCCGGCCTACTCGATCGCGCCGGTGGCCCGTGTCATCAACGAGATCTATCCGGGCGTTACCGTGCTCGAGAACCTCCGTTTCGACCCTCGCGAGGTGGCGAACGACCCCGATTACGCGGCCGAGCTGGCGGCGGGGATGGACCTTTACGTGAACGACGCCTTCGGCGCGTCGCACCGGAGCCACGCCTCCATAGTCGGGGTGCCCAAGCTGCTCCCGGCGTTCGGGGGGGTGAACCTGGTCCATGAGGTCCGGATGCTCTCGGTCCTGCTGGAGGAGCCGGAGCGGCCTTACGTGGCGGTGGTCGGTGGTGCGAAGGTCTCCGACAAGCTGGCCCTGCTCAATGCGCTGGTCGGTCTCGTCGACCGGGTCATTGTTGGCGGTGGCATGTGCTTCACCTTCCTTGCGGCGCTTGGCGAGGCGATTGGGAGCTCCCTGGTTGAGGTCGAGCAGATCGACACCTGCCGGCGGCTCCTCGAGACCGGGAAAATTATGCTTCCCAGCGACATCCTTGGCAACTCCGTCGGGGACACCTTTGGCCCCGGGGGCGGTGGGGAGGCGGCTATGCGCTTCTCCGGAGGGATCCCCGAAGGATTCCGCGGGCTAGACATCGGCCCCGACAGCCTCGAGGCCTTTTCTGCGGCCATCGGTGGAGCCCGCTCCATTCTCTGGAACGGTCCCATGGGAGTTTTCGAGGATCCGCGGTTCAACAGTGGCACCTTTGGCGTCGCTCGCGCCGTGGCCTCGTCGCGGGCATACTCGGTTGTGGGCGGGGGTGATTCGGTCGCCGCCATCAGGGAAGCGGGGTTGGACGGCGCGGTCAGCCACCTATCAACCGGCGGCGGAGCGGCTCTCGAGTTCATCGAGAACGGAGATCTACCGGGGCTTGCCGCTCTCCGGATGGCACGCGTTCTATCGTGATCGGCCGGACACAGGAGCTGACTCCGGCTCCGTCGCCGGTGACCGGCCGCGTCCGGCTGATCTCGGCAAACTGGAAGATGAACCACAATCACCTGGAAGCGATCGCCGCGATGGAGAAGCTATACCATCTCCTCCGGCCTCAGCAGTTCCGATACGCGGAGCTCTCGATCCACCCGCCCTTTGTCGACCTGCGGTCGCTGCAGCTCCTCTTCGAGTCGGATCGGATGCCCTTCGTGCTCGGGGCGCAGAACTGCCACCAGGAGGTGTCGGGGGCCTACACCGGTGAGGTTTCGGCTCCAATGCTCGCCAAGCTGGGGGTCGGTTACGTGATTGTGGGCCACTCCGAACGGAGGCGGCTGTTCGGGGAGAGCGCCGAGTTGGTGGCTCAGAAGGCGGTCGCTGTGCTGGCCGCGGCGATGGTCCCGATCGTTTGCGTGGGCGAGACCCTCGAGGAGAGGGAGGCTGGAGCCACCGCCGCGGTGATCGAGGCGCAGCTCGAGTGCGTGGTCGCAGC
>JAJYHR010000072.1 GCA_021784675.1 Actinomycetes bacterium | reverse complement strand
CTGCACCAGACGGCCACCGCTGGGCGACACCAGCCCCGTCTCCAGCGCCGCGTGCGCGCTCCCCAGCGTGGGGTGCCCGGCAAAGGGCAGCTCGCTCTGCGGGGTAAAGATCCGGAGCCGGTAGTCGGCGCCACCGGCGGACGTTGGGAGCACGAAGGTGGTCTCGGAGAGGTTGGTCCAGCGGGCGACGCTCTGCATCTCCCCCGCGTCCAGCCCACCGGCGTCGAGGACGACGGCAACCGGATTTCCCAGCAGCGGGACGGTGGTGAAGACGTCCACCACCTTGTAGCTTCTCGTCTTCAGCTTCGCCCCCGATCGGATGGCGTGGCTGCCGGCCCGGCAGCCACAGTCACCTCGCCATGCGGCGCAAGCACCGCGTCACTCCCACTCGATGGTGCCCGGCGGCTTCGAGGTAACGTCGTAGACCACCCGGTTCACCCCGGCCACCTCGCCGACGATCCGGCGGGAGATCCGGTCGATGACGTCGTAGGGGAGCCGGGCCCAGTCGGCGGTCATCGCGTCCTCGGACTCGACTGCGCGCAGGATCACCGGCGAGTCGTAGGTACGCTCGTCTCCGGAGACCCCGACGCTCCGCAGCGACGGCGCCAGCACCGCGAACGCCTGCCAGAGTCCCTTGCTCGCCCCGGAGCGGTTCAGCTCCTCCTGCACGATCCGGTCGGCCTCCCGAACCCTTCCGGCGTGCTCCGGAGTCACCTCCCCGATGATCCTGACCGCAAGGCCGGGACCGGGGAAGGGCTGCCGCCACACCATCGCCTCCGGGACCCCGAGCTCGACGCCGACCGCCCGCACCTCGTCCTTGAAGAGGTGGCGAAGCGGCTCGACCAGCGAGAAGCTCATATCCTCCGGTAGCCCTCCGACGTTGTGGTGTGACTTGATCTTGGCGGCGGTGGCGGTCCCCGACTCGATGACATCCGGATACAGGGTCCCCTGCACCAGGAACTTCGCATCGCTCAACTCGGCGGCGATCTCCTCGAAGACCCGGATAAAGGTCTCCCCGATGATCTTGCGCTTGCTCTCCGGATCGGTCACGCCCGCCAGGTTGGCAAAGAAACGGTCGGAGGCGTCCACGTGGACCAGCGTGATGTGGAACTGGGAGCGAAAGAGCGTGGTCACCTGCTCGGCTTCGCCGGCGCGCAGCAGGCCGGTGTCGACGAAGACGCACGTCAGCTGGTCACCGATGGCTTCGTGGGTCAGCACCGCAGCAACGGTGGAGTCGACCCCGCCCGAGAGCGCGCAGATAGCCCGGGACTCCCCGACCGTCTGGCGGATCTCGCCGATCGCCTCCTCGATGATGGTGAAGTTGGTCCACCGTGGTTCGATGCCGCCGGCGGAGAAGAGAAAGCTGGAAAGCACCTCGCGGCCAAAGGAGCCGTGGGAGACCTCCGGGTGGAACTGGACGCCGTAGCGCTTTGCCCCCCGGTCCTCGAAGGCGGCGACCGGCGCGTGCTCCGTGGAGCCAAGGGTGGTCGCGCCCCCGGGGCCGCGCACGATGGCGTCCTGGTGGCTCATCCACACCTCGAACTCGCCCGGAAGCCCGCTGAGGAGCGAACCGCCATCGCTGGAGGACTCGAAGAGGGTCCTGCCAAACTCACCGGAGCCGCTCCGGGCCACCTCGCCACCGAGCTCCCGCGACATCAGCTGGGCGCCGTAGCATATCCCCAGGATGGGGAGGTCGAGCTCCCAGATCCGCGGGTCCACGGTGGGAGCCCCTTCGACCCAGACCGACTTCGGACCCCCGGACAAGATCAGTGCCCTCGGCCTCTCGGCCAGCACCTCCTCCGCCGTAATCGCGTGGGAGACGATCTTGGAGTAGACGTGCAGCTCCCGTACGCGCCGCGCGATCAGCTGCGCGTACTGCGCGCCAAAGTCGAGTACGAGGACCGGATTGGCGCGAGAGCCCAGCACCTAGTGGCCCATGCCGACGCGCTGGGCCTGCTGCAGCGCCTTGCCCTCGGTCTGGAGGGCCGGGGCAACCATGACCTCGGCCTTCTGGAACTCCTTGATGGTCTCGTAGCCGCAGGTGGCCATCGAGGTGCGCAGCGCGCCAAAGAGGTTGAGCCGGCCGTCGTTCTCGTGGGCCGGACCGACGAGGATCTCCTTGAGCGTGCCGCGGATGGTGGTCTTCACCCGCGCTCCACGCGGAAGCGTCGGGTGGAAGGTGGCCATTCCCCAGTGGAAGCCACGCCCGGGCGCCTCCTCGGCGGCGGCTAGCGGGGAACCGATCATTACCGCATCCGCCCCGACGGCGATCGCCTTGGCGATGTCGCCGCCCTTCGACATGCCGCCATCGGCGATGACCTGCACGTAGACCCCGGTCTCGTCGAGATGGCGCATCCTGGCCGCGGCGGCGTCGGCGATCGCCGTCGCCTGCGGGACCCCGAGTCCGAGCACGGCCCGGGTAGTGCAGGCGTTGCCGGGTCCGACGCCGACCAGCACGCCCACCGCTCCGGTTCGCATCAGGTGCAGCGCCGCCTGGTAGGAGGCACATCCACCCACCACCACCGGGATCTCGAGCTCCCGGATGAACCGCTTCAGGTTGAGCGGCTCCTCGGACTTGGAGACGTGCTCGGCGGAGACCACCGTGCCCTGGATCACCAGGATGTCGAGATCGCCGGCGAGAATCGCCTTGATCAGAGATTCGGTCCGCTGCGGGGTGACTGAGGCGGCGGCCACCACCCCGCTCGCCTTGATCTCCCGGATCCTCTCGGTAACCAGCTCCGGCTTCACGGGCTCGGAGTAGAGCTGCTGCATCCGCCCGGTCGCCTTGTCTACCGGAAGCGAGGCGATCTCGGCAAAGACAGCCTCCGGGTCCTCGTAGCGAGTCCACAACCCTTCGAGGTTGAGGACGCCGACCCCGCCCAGCCTTCCCATCTCGATCGCCGTGGCCGGGGAGACCACACCGTCCATGGCCGAGGCCATCAAGGGGAGTCCGAACTTGAAGGCGTCGATCTCCCAGGAGATATCGATATCCTCGGGATCTCTGGTCCTGCGGGACGGAACGATGGCGATATCGTCAAACCCGTACGCCCTGCGGCCTGACTTCCCGATTCCGATCTCAACCTCTGCCACCGCACCTCCTACAGCGCCGCCTGCGGGAATAGCCAAGGCTTGCTCCCTAAAGCTTGCGTTCAAGCACCCTTCGTTAGACTACCGATTCTAATCGGGTGGAGGAGGCGAAGTACCAAGTGAAGGGCGCTTGCATCCGGGCGCTTTTGCCGGCGATCCTCGCTGCCGCGGTAGCATCCTGCGGAAACGCCGCCAAGCCGGCGGTGCCCACCCCGCCCTCGAAGAGCCCGGCCACGGTCCAGCCGCCGGTGCTCCCGCCCACCAGCCTGCCGGTGGCAATCGAGCCCGGGACAGAACGGCTGGTAGCCTCGGCCATCGCCGGGCTGCACCACTCCCAGCCACAGGTCTCGGTCAAACCCTCCCAGGTGGCCCCCGCCAGCGCACCCCGAGAGTTTCTCTCCCACCAGCCGCCGCTCGCGGTTTTGGCGGTGTCGCTCCCCACCCCGGTGCAGGCGCAGCTCGGGGCGGCAGCAGCCGTCGACCTCGGTGTCACGCGGGTGTGGCTTGGGTACAACCTCCCCGGCGTCAGCTCCCTGGTACTCGACTCCAAGGCCATCGCGGGGATCATCAGCGGCAAGCTCTCGACCTGGAACGCCCCGGAGATCGCCGCGCTCAACCCGAGCGAAAGCCTGCCGCCGTCGCCGATCACCATCTCGCCGGTTGGCAGCTCCTCGGCCACGATGGCGATCCTCGAAGGCTACGCGGCGGCGGTACTCAAGGTGGGCGCGGTAAGCACGCCCCGCTGCACCACCACCATCGGTTGCCTCGACATCGCCCTCAGCCAGCCAGCCCTGCCGGTGGCCTCCGCCCTGACCACGAACCAGACCGCCACGCTCCCGCTGGCGGCCGGCTACCCGCTGGCAACTCCGGTGGAGGCGATCATCGCGCCGGACCACGCCCATCCGGCGGTCGAGCTGGCGGCCACCCTGCTCGCCATCCAGCTGGTCGAGGAGACACCACCCTCTCCCACCCGGCAGGCGAGCCTCGCCCGGCTGGCGTCTTTAAGCTCCTCGTTGTCGATCCTGGCCAGCTCGGGGAGCGTGGCCTGATGGGCTGGCGGGGCGTCCTGCTCATCGCGGCGGGCGGCGCCGTGGGGACCCTGCTGCGTTACGCCCTCGAGATCGGTCTCGGGAACGCCAACTCCTTCCCGGTGGGGATTTTTGTGGCCAACCTGGCGGGAGCCTTCGCCATCGGGGCGTTCTTCGCGCTCCTCCCCCGGTTCGCGACCGGGGTGCAGCCAGCGATCCGGATGGCGGTCAGTACCGGCTTCCTTGGCGGCCTGACCACGCTCTCGGCGCTAGCGCTTGCGCTCGCCATCCAGGTAACCAAGTACGGCGCCGGGACCGCTCTCATCTACGGGGCGAGCACCGTCGGCGGCGGCCTTCTGCTCGCGTACGCCGGCAACACCGGTGCTAGGATCCTCATCAAGCGGACCTACCGCACGGGCTAGGGAGAGAGATGGAGAGCGAGACCGCCATACTCTTTGTCAACGAGGGCGACCGCCTTCATGGGCAGTCGGTCGTTGGGCACGTGATGCGCGTTGCCATCAGCGAGCACCTGAGCGGAGCGACCGCCTTCCGGGCCATCGAGGGCTTCGGATCCCACTTGAAGCTCCACCGGGACACGCTGCTGTCGATGTCGGACAACGAAGGGGTCGCGATCCTGGTGGTCGACAGCCCGGACAACATCGAGCGCTTCCTCTCCCGGCTCTCCGGGGACGGCCTGCACTGCAGCGTGCTCAGGCTCAACGGCACCCTGGAGACCATGGGCACTCCTAGTTGATCTGGCTCCTCGTCGCCGCCTGCGGCGGTCTTGGAGCGATAACCCGGTACCTGCTCGACCGCGCGGTCATGGCACGACTCTCCACCGACTTCCCTGTCGGCACCCTGATCATCAACCTGAGCGGATCGCTCGCCCTGGGCTTTCTGGTCGGGATGGAGTCGCACGGGCTGCTGGGCGCGGCGGTGGCGACCGTGATTGGGACCGGGTACATCGGCGGGTACACCACCTTCTCCACCCTCACCTTCGAGACGCTGAGCCTCTCCCGGCGGGGCGATCCCGGCGCCTCGGCCGTCAACATGGTCGGCACCGTGACCGTCTCGGCGCTTCTCGCCGCCCTGGGCGTGCAGCTGGGTACCCGCATTTGAGGCGCAGCGAAGGGGCCCGCGCGGGACTCGGGCCCTGCCTGTGCACCTCGACTCGCAGGTTCCACAGTCCAGCCAGCGACCTCGCTGCGGCCTCCTGCCGCCACCCCTGCGCTAGCCGGAAGCTGTGTCCCTCTAACCTGGCCCAGTAACGTAAGCCCCCTGTTCAGCGCGGTCAGGAATTCCCGCCGAGGCCTGAAACTGTGGCCGCGAGCTTGATTGAGAACCCGGTGCCTGTCATTCTTTAAGAGACAGAGGTTTTGAGAATCACTGTGTCGTAGTGGCGACCTCTTCGGGTCGGGTGACCGACTCGCCGGAGCAGCTGAGAAGCCCGAGGGTTTTCGCCGAAGCGGCCACCTCGCCTCCTGGTGCCGGCCCTAGCGAAGCGTTCATCGCCTGTACCGGGTGCGCTCCCCGCTCGCCTGCGAGACCCCTTGGCGCGCCGGCCACACCGGCGCGAAGTATCGGGGGCGCTCCGCTTGCCTTCATGGCTGGGGCCGCCCGGGCCACGATCCTCGTGGACGCGGAGGGCACCATCCCGGCCTTCACCGGCGACGCGGAGACCCTCACCCGGGATTGCCCGGAAGCGTAGTGGGCCGCAGCCTGGACGTGGCCGTCCCTCCTGAATACCGGGAGCGGTACTCGCGTGGCTCTCGCTCGGCGATGGAGCCGGGGCACCGATCCCGGACCTCTGCGCAGATCGGGAAGTCCGGGCGCTCCCCCGCTCGTTTCACCTTGGTGCGCAACGCCCGGCGATATCGCCCACCGCGCCTGGCGGGTCCTCCCCCAAGGCGGAACCCGCGTCGCGGCCCCGCTGGGCAACTGCGGCCGGATCACCCGCGAAAGCGAGGACGATACGGAAGTAGTCGACCGCGGAGGCCACTTTCCGCAGGCGCAGGCTGGCCAAGGTAGGTCTCCACGGTCACCAGTGCCCGGCTCGTGTGGCCAACAAGGTCGCCGACCGTCCACTCGCCCAGGGCCAGCTCGTCCCAGGGCCGGCTCGTCCCAGCGCCCTCGCCCCGCGGCGGTACTGGAGGTGAACCACCTAGCTGCCTGGCCGAACGCTTCCCGAGCGCGGTCCCAGTCATCGCTCGCCACAAGGGAAGTGCAGCGGCCCCCTTGACCGCCACGATGTCCAGGCACACTCGGTTTCGTGTGAACGACCATCTGGTCGTCGTGAAGGTGAACCTCCCCGCCCTTGCGGACGGGGCTTCTGACCCCGCCGTTTGATTGGGGTTACTTGGCACCACCGTCTTCACGCCACCGCGACCAACTGGTCTGGCCCC
>JAJYHR010000137.1 GCA_021784675.1 Actinomycetes bacterium | reverse complement strand
CGCCTCGACCTCCCCTCGGTCTTCGTCTACGGGGGTTCGATCCTCCCGGGGCGGTACCGCGATCGGACCATCGACATCGTCTCGGTCTTCGAGGCGGTCGGTGCCTACTCGGCCGGGCAGATGGGCAAGGAGGAGTTCGACGAGATCGAGCGCAACGCCTGCCCGACCGCAGGCTCGTGTGCCGGCATGTACACCGCCAATACCATGGCCTCGGTCTCCGAGGCCATCGGCCTTGCGACCCTGGGCTCGGCTTCGGCGCCGGCGGTTGACCGCCGCCGCGCCGACATCGCCTTCGAAGCCGGTGTCGCGGTGATGCGCCTCCTCGAGCTGGGGATCACCGCGAGGATGATCCTGACCAAGGCGGCCTTCGAGAACGCGATTTCGGTGGTCATGGCGCTCGGGGGCTCCACCAATGCGGTGCTCCACCTGCTCGCCATCGCCCACGAGGCGCGGGTCGAACTCGATCTCGACGACTTCAACCGGATTGCGGCACGGGTGCCCCATCTCGCCGACACCAAGCCGCACGGAAAGTACCACATGACCGACCTCGACCGGATCGGGGGCGTGCCGGTGGTGCTTCGCGAGCTGTACCAGGCCGGTTTGATCAACGGGGAGGCTTTGACCGTTTCCGGGCGAAGCATCGGCGAGGAGATCGAGGCCTACGACGCCCCCCGCGCCGACGGCGAGATCATTCACCGGATCGGCGACCCGATCCACCAGGTCGGGGGGATTGCGATTCTCTCCGGATCGCTGGCGCCCAACGGTTCGGTGGTGAAGGTCGCCGGGATCGACCAGGATCACTTCGAGGGGGTTGCCCGCGTCTTCCTCCGGGAGGAGAGCGCTCTTGACGCCGGGAAGATCCGCGAGGGCGACGTGGTGGTCATCCGCTACGAGGGTCCGAAGGGCGGGCCGGGAATGCGGGAGATGCTGGCGGTAACCGGCGCTATGAAGGGTGCCGGAAGGGGCTCCGACGCGGCGCTGATCACTGATGGGCGCTTCTCGGGTGGTACCCACGGCTTCTGCATTGGCCACGTAGCGCCGGAGGCGGCGGACGGCGGCCCGATCGGGCTGGTCGAGGAGGGGGACCGGATCGTGATCGACGTCCCCTCCCACCGGATCGACCTCCTGGTCTCCGCGGAGGAGCTGGAGAGCCGGAGAGCACGGTTCGTGGCGGAGCCGGCGCGGTACTCGAGCGGGGTGCTCGCCAAGTACGCCGCCCTGGTCAAGGGGGCGCAAATCGGCGCCATTACCAGCAGCTAGGTGGAGAGTTCCAACTAAGATAGTGCTGTGACGGCTTCGCTGGTTGTAGTACTTATTGCTTAGGGCACGGCTGCAAGCTGTGCCCAGGACCTCCCTATTCGGGGGGTCTTTTTATTTATTGCCGCAGCTAGCTGTGGTATAGATGGTGGCTACGAGCAGCGGGGGCGGCCTGCCGCGGCGCTCTTTACCCGATGGGCGGCACCTCGGCTGGATGTTGGTTGCGAGCGGACCCTACGGGAGGCGCTCGTGGGGGTAGCGAGGAGAAGAGATGAAGCTCACTGGAGCGCAGGCGCTGATCAAGTCTCTGGAGATGCAAGGGGTGGAGACGATCTTCGGTCTTCCCGGCGGGGCGATCCTTCCCGTGTACGACCCGCTGCTTGACTCCCCGATCAGGCACATCCTCGTCCGCCACGAGCAGGGTGCGGGGCATGCCGCCGAGGGGTATGCCCAGGCGACCGGGAGGCCGGGCGTCGCCATGGTTACCAGCGGCCCCGCCGCCACCAACATCGTTACCGCGATCGCCGACGCCTACGTCGACTCCATCCCGATCGTGGTGATCACCGGGCAGGTTGCCACCTCGGCCATCGGGAGCGACGCCTTCCAGGAGACCGACACCACCGGGATCACCATGTCGATCACCAAGCACAACTGGCTGGTGACCTCGGCGAGCGAGATCCCGCGGGTGGTTGCCGAGGCCTTCCACGTCGCGACCACCGGCCGGCCGGGGCCGGTCCTCATCGACTTTCCCAAGGACGTTGCCAACCAGACCATGGAGTGGTACTGGCCCAAGCGGCTCGACCTTCCTGGGTACCAGCCCACCACCAAGGGCCACCCGAAGATGATCGAGCAGGCGGCCGCCATCATCGCCGGGGCCGAGCGCCCGGTCATCTACGCCGGCGGGGGCGCGATGCGCGCCGGCGTCGGGGGCGAGGTGCTGGAGCTGGCGGAGCGGACCGGGATCCCCGTGGTCACGACGCTGATGGCGAGGGGAATCATCCCCGACTCTCACCCGCTTGCCCTCGGGATGCCGGGAATGCACGGAAGCTATACCGCAGTTACTGCGGTGCAGCGCGCCGACCTGCTGATCACGCTGGGAGCGCGCTTCGACGATCGGGTCACCGGCAAGGTCGACGGCTTTGCTCCGATGGCCAAGGTGATCCATATCGACGTGGACCCGGCCGAGGTGGGCAAGGTCCGCCGCGCCGACATCCCCATCGTCGGGGATCTCCGCTCGGTGCTCCCGGAGCTGATCCGGAGGCTCCCGACCACGCCGCGCGACATCGCCCCGTGGATCGAGGAGATTCGCGGGTGGCAACAGCGCTACCCGCTCTCCTACAAGGCGTCGGAGTCGGGCCGGCCGATCAAGCCGCAGTACGTGGTGGAGCGGATCTCGGCGGCCGCGGACGCGGAGACGATCCTGGTCTCCGGCGTTGGGCAGCACCAGATGTGGGCGTCGCAGTACTTCAAGTTCGAGCGGCCGAACGGCTGGATCAACTCCGGCGGGCTCGGCACCATGGGCTTTGCAGTTCCGGCCGCTATCGGGGCCAAGGTGGGGCGTCCGGGCTCCACGGTATGGGCCGTCGACGGCGACGGCTGCTTCCAGATGACCGCCCAGGAGCTGGTGACGGCGTCGGCCGAGGGGATCCCGATCAAGGTGGCGATCTTGAACAACGGGTACCTGGGGATGGTCCGGCAGTGGCAGGAGATGTTCTATGACGAGCGGTACTCGGAGGTCTACCTCTCGCCCGACCTTCCCGACTACGTCAAGTGGGTGGAGGCGATGGGCGGGGTCGGCTTCCGGGTGGAGGAGGAGAGCGAGGTTGATCCGGTGATCGAGAAGGCGAACCAGATCTTTGACCGTCCGGTGGTGATCGACTTCAGGGTCGACACCTTCGAGAAGGTTTATCCGATGGTTCCGGCGGGATCGACCAACGACGAGATCGTCCTCCCTCCCCACCAGCAGGGCGAGCGATGACCGATCGCGCCAACCTGGTCCCGATCGGCGGAATCCGCACCCCGGTAGAGGGGCGCCACCACCTCCTGAGCGTCCTGGTCGAGAACCGGGCCGGAGTGCTCGCCCGCGTCGCCCTCCTCTTCTCGCGGCGTGGCTACAACATCTACTCGCTGGCGGTGGCCCCGACTGACGACGAGCGGTTCAGCCGGTTGACCATGGTGGTCGACGTGGAGACGGCGACGCTGGAGCAGATCACCAAGCAGCTCCACAAGCTGATCAACGTCATCAAGATCTCCGAGGTCGACCCGAACCAAGCGGTCGAGTACGAGTGCATGCTGGCTACGGTGACGGCCGAGGGCCACAACCGGGCCAAGGTGATGGAGCTGGTGGAGCTGTACGATGGCGAGATCGTCGATGTCGGCGTCGACCTGCTCACGTTGATGTTCGCGCTCCCCCCGGGACGGCTTGACGATGTCGAGGCGTTCCTGGCGGAGTTCGGTCTGGTGGAGCTGCAGCGGACGGGTAGGATTGCCCTCGGCAAGCTTCCGAAGCCTGTGCGTAGGACGAAGAGAGGGAAGGTCTCATAGATGGCAAAGATGTACTACGACGCAGATGCGCAACCGGAGCTGATCGCGGCGACCAAGGTGGCGGTGATCGGCTACGGGTCGCAGGGGCACGCACACGCGCTCAACCTGGCCGACTCCGGGGTCGAGGTCCGGGTGGCGCTGCGGGAGGGCTCCTCGTCGGCCAAGAAGGCGGAGGCTAGCGGCCTGCAGGTCATGCCGGTACCCGAGGCGACCGCCTGGGCGGACATGGTGATGTTCCTCGCCCCCGATACCTCGCAGCGGGAGATCTACGAGACCCAGGTGAAGCCGCACCTCGCCGCCGGGATGACCCTGGCGTTCGCCCACGGTTTCAACATCCGCTACGAGCAGATCGTCCCCGACCCCAACGTAAACGTGATCATGATCGCCCCCAAGGGGCCGGGCCACCTGCTCCGGAGGACCTACGAGGAGGGCGGCGGCATCCCCTCGCTGATCGCGGTGGGCCAGGATGCCACTGGGAGCGCCCACGATCTCGCGCTCTCCTACGCCTGGGCTATCGGCTCTACCAAGGCCGGCGTGCTCGACACCACCTTTGCCGAGGAGACGGAGACCGATCTCTTCGGCGAGCAGGTGGTGCTCTGCGGCGGCCTCAGCCAGCTGGTTCTGGCCGGATTCAAGACCCTGGTCGACGCTGGCTACCAGCCGGAGTCGGCCTACTTCGAGTGCCTGCACGAGCTCAAGCTCATCGTCGACCTGCTCTACGAGCACGGCCTCTCCGGCATGTGGTTCTCGGTCTCGGAGACGGCGGAGTACGGCGGGTTGACTCGCGGCCCGCGGATCATCACCGACGAGTCGATGGCGGAGATGCGGCGGGTCCTCGGCGAGATCAAGGACGGCAGCTTCGCCCGCGAGCTGGTCTCGGAGATCGAAGCCGGCAGGCCCAGGTTCACCCGGCTCAGGGACGAGGCCAAGGCCGAGCAGATCGAGGCCGTCGGGGCGCACCTGCGCTCGATGATGCCCTTCCTGGGTCACGGCAAGGGGCTCTCGGAGGTCTCAGGCGGCTAGCCGGCCTGGCCCTTTCCCGCGCGCTCTACTCTGGGCGCTCGTCACCTTCGTGGCCGGCATCGCTGTCCTTCGCCACCAGTTGGTGATCTCGCCCGGGGGTACGGCCGGTCACGCCGGCGCGATGGCGCTGGCTCTGGTGGGGCTGGCCTGCGGGGCCGGCGTAGTCTTGCCCTCGCGGTGGTTCCCCGGCTGGCGCGGAGCGGTCGCAGCGGTGGGAGGCGGCATCGCCGCCGCCATCGGTTCCCTCTGGGCACGCGGCGGTAACGGCGGGCTGGCGGGGATGGCCCTGGTCGGCGCGGCAGGCGGGCTTCTCCTCCTTGCCGAACGTCGGCGGGCCCGGCTGGCCCCGGTCGCTCCGCTGGTGGTGGCGGTTGCCGAGTTTGCGGCGCTCTCCCCGGCCGGCAAGGCGATTTCCGCGGTTCCGGTGGCGCTGGTGGCAGCCTTGCTGGCGGCCGCCGCCACCTTCCTTCCTGCGCGGCAGCGGTCTTCGGCTCCGGGGAGGGGATGGGCCTCCGCGCTGCTGCTCAGGTACCCGTCGGTCGCTCTTGGCCTGCTCCCGATCGTCCGGGCTCCGGCTTCGCGCCTGGCGGCGGAGGCCGCCCTGCTCGGCTCGGTGCTACTGGGAGGCGGGCTGCTGGTTGGCGGTGATACCGCTGGCGGGGCGGTGGCCGCGGGTTCGCTGGGGCTGCTCTCTGCCGCGATCGCGGAGGGGGCCGGCTCGGCGGCAGCGCTTGGCGAATCGCTCCTTCCTGTCGCCGGCGGCTACCTGGCGAGGAGGGCGTCGATCCCGGTGGCGGCGGTAGCCGCGGTGGCCTTCGCGCTCTCGCTCGTGCTCGCCGGCACCGTTCCCCTGGTCGAGGCGGTGGCGGTGGCCGCCGGTTTGGGCGTGGCTGTCGCCGGCATCGGGGCATCTCTGCTCGCCATCGCGACCGGCTGGGAGGAGGCCGCCGCCCGCCCGATCGCCGGCGTGGCGGCGGCGGCGCTGCCGCTGCTGGCAATGGCCCCCTTCGTCCAGATCAACAACGCCGGCTCCGGGCCCTTCGCCGTGGCCTACGCCATCGCCGGCGCCTCCTTCTCGCTCCTGGTCGGCCTCTCCGGGGTGGCGATCGCCAGGTGGTGGAGGGGGGTGTGACCGGGGACGCCTGCGTCGAGGCGAGCGGGGTGCTCGAGACCGGCGGGAGGCGGCTCGACCTGCGCGGATTCTCCGTCCAGCGCGGGGACGTATGCCTGGTGGAGGGGGAGTGCGCCCCGGTCCTCTTCTCCGGCTTCCTCCCTCCGGCAAAGAGCTGCATCAGGGTGCTTGGCGCCGAGGCCGGCGGGGTGGAGGCGCGGGCGGTGGCCGCGATCGCCGCTCGGGATCTCCCGGTGATACCCGGCCTGACCGTGCTCGAGCATCTGCTGCTGGCGGTGCGGCTGGGGGGACCGAGGGCTCGCGGCTCGGGACTGGACTTCTCCGCTACGCTTGCGGTCGCCGGGCTGGCGGCGGGAGAGGAGGCGCTCGCCTCCGCGCTCGCTCCCCGCGACCGGTTCCGGCTCTCGCTGGCGATGATGATGGTGAGGCCAGTGCCGCTTTGGGTCGCCGGCGCCTGGGGAGAGGAGATCGGGCCGGCGGCGGTCGAGGCGCTCCGGCGGCACGCGTCGGATGGTGGAGCGGTGATCGTTGCCGGTTGGAGTGGCCAGTTGCGGCCGGCAATCCGTCTGCTTGCTGCCGGTGGAAGGGTGAGAGCCGTAACCTGATTGGATCTTTGC
>JAJYHR010000127.1 GCA_021784675.1 Actinomycetes bacterium | reverse complement strand
TCGCGGGGCTGGGCGCGCGGGCGGACCCGGAGTCGGACCGGATAGCCGTCGACGGCGCGCCGGTGGGAACCGCCGAGGCGCTGGTCTACCTCCTTCTCAACAAGCCGAGAGGGGTGATCTCGACGGCCCGGGATACCCACGGCCGGCCGACGGTGACCGGGATGGTCGAGGGCTTCGGGCGGCTGTCCCCGGTCGGGCGCCTCGACGCCGAGAGCGAGGGGCTGATGATCTTGACCAACGACGGCGAGCTGGCCAACTTCCTTACCCACCCGGCCCACCACGTCGAGAAGGAGTACCTGGTGGCGTTGGAGACGCCGGTCAGCCGCCGCCAGCTGGCGGCGTTGCGGGGCGGGGTCGCCGACTCCGGGGAGATCCTCAGGGCGAAGCGGATCGGCCAGCTTGACGAACGGACGGTGAGAGTGGTGCTTACCGAGGGGCGTAACCGGCAGATCCGCCGGATGATGGCCGGGGTGGGGCTCACCGTCCGGCAGCTGGTGAGGGTCCGGATCGGGCCGGTAAGCGACGGGGATCTCCGGCCGGGGGAGTACCGGCCGCTCTCCGCGGCCGAGCTCGTCGCCCTGCGCAAGGCGGGCGGCTATCATCTGGAGGATGGGTTTCCGGGCGCTTAGGGGTGCTACCACCGTAGAGCTGGACGACGCCGAGAGCATCTCGGTGCGGACCAAGGAGCTGATCGAGGGGATGCTGGAGCGCAACTCGATCAGCAAGGAGCAGCTGGTCAGCATCTTCTTCACCGCAACTGCCGATCTACACGCCATGTTCCCGGCGGCGGCGGCCAGGCAGCTTGGGCTTGGCGACGTCCCGCTGATGTGCGCGCAGGAGCTGACGATCAACGGGGCAGTCGAGAGGTGCATCCGGGTGATGATGCACGTCGAGGACGACCGCCCGAGGGGCAGCTTCCACCACGTCTACCTGCACGGTGCGGTAGGCCTGCGCGACGATCTGCCGGAGTAGGCATGCGCGCACGCCTGCTCGCCTCCGGACGGGGATTCGAGGGAGCGCTGGCCCCGCCGGGTGACAAGTCGATCTCCCACCGGGCGGTGCTGTTCGCGCTGGCCGCTCGGGGGCGGAGCCGCATCCGCAACCTCTCCACCGCCGAGGACGTCGCCGCCTCTCTCCGTTTTGCCGCCTCCCTGGGGGCTTCGGTGGAGCTGGGCGAGGAGGTGGTCATCGACTCTCGCGGCCTGGGTGCGCTGGCGGAGCCGGGGTCGGTGATCGACGTCGGCAACTCCGGCACGCTGGCCCGCCTCGGACTCGGGGTGGCCACCATGGTACCGGGCCTCTCCATTTTCAGCGGCGACGCCTCGGTGTCGAGGCGGCCGATGGCCCGGGTGATCGAGCCGCTGCGGCGGATGGGAGCGCTGATCGAGGCGCGGGGCGGGGTACGGCTTCCGATGGCGGTCCGGGGCAGCCGGCTCTCCGGCCAGGAGCTCTCTCTCGTCATCGCCTCGGCACAGGTTAAGTCGGCCATCTTGCTTGCTGGGCTCGGCGCCAGCGGAGAGACCCGGGTCACCGAGCCGGTGCTGACCCGCCCGCATACCGAGGAGTTTTTCGCGTTGACCGGGATCGAGTTCGAGGAGGGGTACGAGGGCAAGCGGCACTTCGTGGTGCTCGCCGGCCAGCAGGAGCCGAACCCGGTCGATCTCGAGGTGCCGGGAGATCCTTCGGCCGCCGCCTTCTTCATCGTGGGGGCGGCGTGCAGCCCCGGTTCAAAAGTGGCGGTCTCGGGAATGTACCGGGGGGAGACCCGCGGCGGGTTCCTGGCGGTGCTGGAGCGGATGGGGATGAGCTGGGACGGGAGCGGAGCCGGGGCCACGCGCGCGCTCTCGGGGACGGACGTCGAGCCGGCGGAGGTGCCCTCGCTCATCGACGAGCTGCCGGCGCTGGCGGTAGCCTTCGCTGCCGCCGAGGGGCGGTCGTCGGTCTCGGGCGCGGCCGAGCTCAGGGTCAAGGAGTCTGACCGGATATCGGCGGTGGTGGAGATGCTCGGGCGCTTCGGGGTGGCGGTGGAGGAGAGCCCAGACGGCTTTGCCGTCGACGGCGGGCTCGAGAGCGTGCCGCGGTCGAGGGTGGTGGACTCGCGGCTCGATCACCGGATCGCGATGTCCGGCGCCATCCTTGGCTGCCTCGCCGGCGGCGAGACCGTCATCGAGGGGGTAGAGTCGGTGCCGACGAGCTACCCCGGCTTCTTCGACGACCTGGCCCGGCTGGCTGGGGTCTCGGTGGAACTCTCCTGATTGCGCGGGGGGACGCCGAGCCCTAGAAGGGGATGTCCCAGAGGGCGAACCAGCGGCTCGTGTCCTCCTCGAGCGGCAGGTCGGTTCCTACCGTCGCCTTCAGCGAGAGCTCCTGCTCGTTGTCACGGCGCTCGTGGCCGGCGGGGACGAAGGGGTAGAAGGTTCCCCGCTTGTAGAGGTAGACCCAGTACGCGCGGGCCCCGGTGGTTCGTCCGGTAAAGCCGAAGACCGAGCAGAGCAGCTGCGGCGAGAAGCCGTGGTCCTCAAGGCTGCGGTTGACGCTGTGGACCGCGGTTACCAGTGACTCGATCCCGTCCGCGGTTATGATCACCCAGCGGTAGCCGAAGGAGTCGGTCTTGAACTCGACCGAGGTGTTCTGGAACTCGGCGATGACCTCCTGGAACTCCTTCTCGGTGTTGGCGAAGGCGGCGCCGGAGGCGGGCATGAAGACAACGGCCGCCCGGTTGGTAGCGTCCAGGTTGGCGGCGACCGCCAGGGTTATCGCGGCCGTGGGGACGGCAAAAAGGCCGTCGAGGTTTGCCTTCACCTGTTTGCTCTTGCCGAGCAGTGCGTCAAAGAGTCCCAACTGGCGCTACTCGGCCTTCCCGAGCTCGCGCTCGAGCGCATCCAGCTGCGCGATCCGGCGCTCGAGGCTCGGATGGGTGGAGAAGAGCGTTCCCATCGAGGCACCGTTGCCGTTTATGGCCGGGGTGAAGAAGAAGGCGTTGAAGGCCTGGGCGGTGCGGAGGTCGCGAGTCGGGATCTGCCCGATGGTCCCGGAGATCCGCAGCAGCGCCGACTTCAGCAGCGCCGGGCGGCCGATAAGGATGGCCCCCGCCCGGTCAGCGGCGAGCTCCCGGTAGCGGGAGAGGGTCCGGATGAGTAGAAAGCTGATGGCGTAGACGATGGCGGAGACCAGCATGATCGCCATCTCGACGGCGATGATGTTGCCGCCACCACCCATGCCGGAGTTGCCCCGGCCACGGCCTCCGTAGCCGCCGCCAAAGCCTCCCCCGGAGAAGATCTCGCTCCAGAACATCAGCCGGGTGAGCAGGCCGGCCAGCACGCCGATGAAGGAGGCGATGGTCATCACCGCGACGTCGCGGTGGGCGACGTGGCTGAGCTCATGGGAGAGCACGGCCTCCAGCTCCTGCGGTGGAAGCCGTCTCAGAAGCCCCCTGGTTACGCAGACCACCGAGCTCTTGGGGCTGCGGCCGGTGGCAAAGGCGTTGGGGAGGTCGATCTCGGAGATGGCGATCTTCGGCATCGGCATATTGGCGAGCGTGACGAGGCGGGCGACGATCTGGTGGAGATCCGGCGCCTCCTGCTCGGTCACCAGGCGACCGTGCATGCCGAAGAGGGCAATCCGGTCGGAGAAGAAGAACTGGGCGAAGAGGAGGGCGGCCGCGATGACCACCACGGTGAGGGTGCCCACGCCCATCGCGATCAGGAGGCCGAAGAAGAGGACGTAGACCAGGCCGAGCAGGAAGATGGTGAACGCCATCCGCGCACTCAGGCCACGATCCTTTACGTATCTAGACCCCGCCATGGACTCCGCCTCGCTTTCGCTACCCGACAACCTGGAGGTTGCACCGCCAGCCGGAGCTGCAGACCCCGCCTCCGCCCCGGGCGGTGTCGCCCGCGGGGGCCGGTCCGTGGCTGCTGGCGTGCCCTCCGCTTGCTAGTGTAGCACCTTGTGGAAACTGGCTTGAGATCGGCCGCTCGGGTGCTTTTCATTGGTGAGTAACCTGCCGGTCGTAGTGGCGATCGATGGCCAGGCGGGTACGGGAAAGTCCAGCGTATCTCGCCTGCTCGCCGGTGAGCTGGGAGTGCCCTTCCTCAACACGGGGGTCTACTTCCGTCTTGCCGCACTGGTGAAGGCGCGGAGCGGCTGCGCGATCGGCGATCTTGCGGCAGAGCTGGTCCGGCACGACCTGGAGGCCGATGGCGACACCGGGGCGATCGATGGCGCCCGGGTAGAGGGGGCTCTTCGCTCCCCGGAGGTCACCCGCCTCCTCCCGGTGGTGGCGGCGGACGCGCCGGTAAGGGAGGTGATCCTCGCGCTGGAGCGCTCCTGGGTAGAGGAGGCCGGCAGCGCGGTGGTCGAGGGGCGTGACATTGGAACGGTCGCCTTTCCCCTCGCCTGGCCCAAGTTCTTCCTGGTGGCAAGGGATGAGGTTCGGGTGTCGCGCCGTCCCGAGGAGGGCGAGAGAGTGCTCGCCAGGGACCGGCACGACACGGCGAGGGAGGCGGCCCCGCTGCAGGCAGCGGCAGACGCGATCGTGATCGACACCTCTGATATGGCGATGGGGGAGGTGGTGGAGCGGATGCTGCTGGTAATCGGGGCCGCAGAGCGCCGGTGAGCGAGGGCGCCTACACCGAGCCGACTCGGTTCGAGCGCAGCTTTTACCACGGAGCCCAGCTGATTGTCAAGGGCTTCAACCGGGCCTTCTGGCAGGCTTCGGTCAACTACGAGGAGCAGCTTCCTCCGCCCCCCTATATTCTCTCGCCGACCCACCGCTCCAACATCGACACGCTGCTGGTCGGCTCCATCACCGGGGATCGGATGACCTACATGGCGAAGTCGGGCATCTTCGTAAACCCCGCGGTCACCCGGTTTCTCCGGCTCCTGGGAGGCTTCCCGGTCGACCGCGAGGCGACCGACCGGAGGGCGGTGGAGATCGCTCAGGGGGCGCTGGAGTCCGGCTCCTCGCTGGTGGTCTACCCGGAGGGCACCCGGAGAAGGGGAGGCCGGGTGGCTGCCATCGAGGAGGGTGCGGCCTTCCTGGCGCTGCGCACCGGCGTTCCGATAGTGCCGGTCGGCATCGCCGGCACCGATCGGGCGATGCCCAAGGGGGTGCCGATGATCTTCCCGGTCCCGGTGGCGATCGAGGTGGGGAGGGCCGTCTATCCGGGCTCGGTGCGGGAGGCGGCAACCGCCCGGGTGAAGCGCTCGGAGATCCGGACCTTGACCGACATCCTCGAGGGGGAGCTCAACCGGCTCATGGAGCGGGCGCGCCACTCGCAGGCGCTGCTCGAGCAGAGCGCTCGCCGGTGGCGCCGCCTGCGCTAGCCAGCGCTCCTTACAGCCAGCCAGGCCAGCGAGGCTGCAGCCGACTCCTCTCGGAAGGCAACCGGCCCGGTCTGCGCCCCGAAGAGTAGGCTCGCCGCAGCGTTCAGCCCGGACATGAGCTCGCGGAGCTCCGGCGGGGGTGGGAAGTACTCGTCCTCCTCCACCGTGGCCACCTCCTCGACGCCGTCCCGAGGGTGCAGCGCCGCCACCACGTCGGCGACCACCGACTCCGGAGCCGAGGCGCCGGCGGTGACCGCGATCACACCGTCGAGGTCGTCGGGAAGCTCGCTGGCCGAGTTGATCCTGAGTACCCGGCGGATGCCAAGCTCCCGGCCCACGCGCTCGAGTGCCCGCGTATTGGAGGAGTTGGCGGAGCCGATGACCACCAGGGCGTCCGCCCGCTCGGCCAGCTTCTTCACCGCCCCCTGCCGGTTGGTGGTGGCGTAGCAGAGATCGAGGCGCCCCGGCTTCCACAGCGAGGGGTACACCCGCTCCGCCCGGCCGGCGATCTGCTCCCAGTCGCTGATCGCGAGCGTGGTCTGGGTCAGCAAGGCCACCGGGCCCTCGATCGGGTTGAGCTCGTCGAACTCATCGACCGTCTCCACCAGCCGGATCGCCTGGGGCGCCTCGGCAGTGGCACCGATCGCCTCCTCGTGCCCGCGGTGGCCGATATAGACGATGGTGTAGCCGCGCTGGGCGCGGGTCTTGATCTCGTGGTGGACCTTGGTGACCAGCGGGCAGACGGCGTCGATGACGATGGCGCCGCGGCTCCTGGCCGCCTCGATCACATCGGGGGCGGAGCCGTGGGCGCTGAGCATGATCGGAGCCCCGCTGGGGACCTCCTCGACCGAGTCGACGAACACGACCCCGGCTCCCTCGAAGGCCTCGACCACCAGGCGGTTGTGGACGATCTCGTGGTAGCAGTAGATCGGCGGGGGAAATACCCTCACCATCCAAGTGAGGGCGTTGATCGCCTTGACGACGCCGGCGCAGAACCCGCGCGGCGCGGCCAGGTAAACCTTGGTAACCTCCACGGCTCCAGCCTACCCGCCGCCCACCGGGGCGTTCGCTGGTACGTGCCGGCCGGTCTCAGGGAGTGATCGGCGGACCGGTTGCGGTCGCGCGCTCCGGCACCACCCTGAGGCGCCTCACCCGCGGGTCGGCCGGGCAGGTAACGTGTCTGCTATGGATTCAACGAAAGAGGCGCCCGCGATCAGCATGCAGTCGGCGATCCTGGCTCTGCAGCGGTACTGGGCGGAGCAGGGTTGCATGATCGGGCAGCCTCTGAACACGGAGGTGGGCGCGGGGACCATGAACCCG
>JAJYHR010000102.1 GCA_021784675.1 Actinomycetes bacterium | reverse complement strand
AACGCGGTGTCGTTGGGCTGGAACCCGAACTCGAGAACCGCCTGCGGGTGGGTAGCGGCCATCGAAGTGAGGATGGTGCCGTAGCTCGTAGTCGAGGTCGGGACGCCCTGGTAGAAGACCGGGTTGATACCGGCGGCCTTCAGCTTCGCCTGCACCGTCTCAGCCTGCGATGCGTCGAAGTCGTTGGTCCCGTAGACGATCGCCACCCTGGTGATCTTCTTGCTGATCATGTACTGGGCAAGCGGGGTGGGCCAGATCGACGACTCCGGCAGGTTGCAGAGCACGATGTATGGGTTCCCCGGGGTGAAGAAGGGGATGCCGGTCCCGCTCTGGTCGAAGAGCAGCTGGTGGTGCGCCTGGGCGATGGAGACTGCCGGAGCGGTGAGCACCGACCCGAAGTCGGCAACCAGGATGTTCACCTTGTTCTGGGTGATCAGCTGGTTGTACTGGACGCCGGCGGTCTGCGGGTTGCTCTGGTCGTTGTAGGCGATGAGCTTGACCGGGATCCGCTTCTTGTAGGCCCCGACGTAAACGCCACCCTTGGCGTTCTCCAGGCTCATCCACATCTTCAGGCCATCGAGTTCCGGAACCGAAGAGGTGGCGAAGGAGCCCGATCCCGAGTAGGCGGTACCGATGGTGATCGACGACGGCGCCGAGCTCGCCGAGGAGGGCGAGCTACTCGACGAAGAGGAGCCGCAAGCGGCCGCCAGCGCGCCAAGAGCAGTCACCGAAACGGCTGCTGACAGGAACTTACGAATCTTCATCTGTTAATACTCCCCCTAAAGGTTCCATCTGATCGAGGGGCCGGTTACCACCGGTTGAACCTCTTCCTCGAAGATATTACCGGTGTGTCAAAAGTCTCACAACAAAAATTAAACATTTTCCAAGGGATAGCTCATTATCCTGGCGGCTAAGTCGGCGCCACTGCTCAGCTCGCCCAAAGAGCGCGCCGCCGGATACGGCCGACGGGCCGCCTTTTCGACGGCAGCCCAAGGGGCGGGCTCATCCCCGACGACCGGGATCGCCAACTTTCCCTGCCCTCGATCGCCGAAATTCCCCTCAGGAGCCCGGCGAATTGCCGGGAGGCTGGCTCCGCCATCCGATCCCCCCGCGGGGAGTGACGGCTTCCGCCGTCAGGGGAATCGAGGCTCGGCCCCACGGCCCTACCTTCCAGGTGAGCGCCGTGGCCAGGCGAAAGACCCGCGATCGTACGGGTGATCCTCGCTTTGGTCGTATTGCCGGTGGTAGGTCGCCGCCCGGGCCGCGCCTGATGCGGTGTCCGACGCACCGGCACCGCCTGCTCGGCGGTCGGAGAAGGTACCTTCCGCTCGGAACGCTGCCACGATCGCCTGGATACGGTCGCGGTGACCGGGCAGGCGCTGGCCCCTCTCCGTCGATGCTGAAGACGGCGCCACCGTGCGGAGAGCGGTCCGGCGCGGTCGCGCCCACAATCGGGCCGCCGAAGATCTCCCCTCAAGCGGCGCTGCCGCGGTCGGGGCAACGACCGTCGAACTCCTCAGCTTGCGCCTGGGTGACAACCTGGAAGTGCGCGGCCGCCTCCCCGAAAAGCGAGAGGTGCCAGGGGAGTGTAGTAACAGGCTTAAGTTAGATTTGTCTCCAAGGCAGCCTGTGCACTACAAGGGGGGGCGGATGCACTTCGATTCGACCGACTCGTTATTCGACAACCTCCTCCCCCACGCGCGCCAAGAGCGGCTCGACGCCGAGGTGAACCACGCATCCCCACGGGTAGTGGGGGTATCGAGGAGCGTCGCGTTCTTCGGAGCCCTCCTCCTCCTGCTCATCCTGGCCGAGCTGGCGACGATCCCGCTCATCTCGAAGACGATCGGCTGGCACATCGCCATCGGATTGGTGATCCTCCCCGCGCTCCTGATCAAGATCGGCATCAACGGATACCGGGCGATCGCCTACTACCGCCAGTCACCGGCTTTCCTGGAAGCGGGGGCGCCATGGCTCCCCCTGCGGCTGCTCTCACTTCCCTTCCTGGTGACCACCCTCATCGTCTTCGGGAGCGGGGTGGAGATGACCTTTGCCGGCCCGAGCTCCTTTTCCCTCACCTTCCTCGACGCGGCGCACATCCTCTTCTCGATCATCTGGCTGCTGCTCTTCGGCTTCCACGTGATCGCATATGCCAACCGTTCGATGAGGTCGGCCGGGCGCGATCTCGCCGCCATCCCGGCCCGGGGGGCCGATCCCTCGCGGGCCCGTCTGCGAACGCTGGCCGCGCTAATCGCCATCGCCTTTGGAATCGCCCTAGCCATCCAGTTCCAGAGCCCGATCGCCAGATGGGAAAGGGCTTTTGCCGCTCCGGCGGCGGTCGGACCCCTGCAGAGCCATCCCGCCCCTGCCTACTACTCCGCCCAGTCGCTGCAGCATGGCAGAGCCCGGATTGCCGAGCACCTGAAGATCTCCCGCAAGCTGCAGTCGCAAGGTTAGAACGCGACCTCCGCCCCGGCTAGATCGAGTAGTCGCCCACCCGGTCCCGGACCGCCTTCGGAAACTTGGGCGCATCCGCCGCGAGCCGCAGCTCGGTTATGGTCCCCTCCCGGTCCTCCTCCTGGATCGCAGCGCACAGCCGAGGATCCCTGCGGACCACCTTGGCCGGCACTCCCACGACCACGCTGTGGGCCGGCATCGACTCCAGGACCACCGCATTGGCCCCTACCTGGGTGTCGTGACCGATGGTAACCGGTCCAAGGATCTTCGCTCCCGACCCCACTACGACCCGGTCCTCCAGCGTGGGGTGCCGCTTACCCTTGGCGAGCGATCTCCCCCCGAGGGTGACCCCGTGGTACAGGGTGACGTCCCGGCCGACCTCGGCGGTCTCGCCGATGACGACCCCGCTGGCGTGATCGATGAACAGGCCCGGCCCGAGCTCCGCTCCTGGGTGGATCTCCACCCCGGTCAGGAGGCGAAACACCATGGACAGCGCCCTGCCGGCAAAGAGGTGGCCACCAGTCCAGAGCCGGTGGGCTACACGGTGGCCCCAGACGGCATGGACACCCGGGTAGAGCAACGCGACCTCGAGAGCGTTCCTCGCCGCCGGATCGCGCTCGAGGGCTGCGCGCAGATCCTGGCGCATCTCAGCGAGCATCTCAATCACCAAGATCCGCAAACAGCTGGGTGGAGAGGTACCGCTCCCCGTAGGAGGGGATGACCACCACGATCAGCTTCCCGGCATTTTCCGGGCGCTTTCCCACCTCCAGCGCCGCGGCTACCGCCGCCCCCGATGAGATCCCCACCAGGAGACCCTCCTCCTTCGCCATCCGCCGGGCGAAGCTGAAGGCATCCTCGCTGTCGACCCGGACCACCTCGTCCACCACGGCGGCGTCGTAGGTGCCGGGAACAAAGCCGGCGCCGATGCCCTGGATCGGGTGCGGCCCCTTCTGCCCGCCAGAGAGCACGGGAGAGGCTGCCGGCTCTACAGCCACGATCCGGAGCTGCGGGCGGCGCGGTTTCAGCGCCTGCCCTACCCCGCTCACGGTGCCTCCGGTGCCGACCCCTCCGACGACGATGTCCACCGTTCCGTCGGTATCCCGCCAGATCTCCTCGGCGGTGGTAGCCCGGTGGATCGCCGGGTTGGCTGGATTCTCGAACTGCTGGAGGATAACGTAGCCTTCGTTCGACTTGGCGAGCTCCTCCGCCTTCGCGATCGCGCCCCCCATGCCCTCCGCACCTGGCGTCAAGATCAGCTCGGCTCCGAAGGCCCGGAGCAGCATTCGCCGCTCCTTGCTCATTGTGTCCGGCATGGTGAGCACGCAGCGGTACCCGCGGGCCGCGGCCACCATCGCCAGCGCGATTCCAGTATTCCCGCTCGTCGGCTCCACGATAACCGACCCCGGAACCAGCTGGCCATCGCGCTCGGCGGCATCGATCATGGCGACGCCGATCCGGTCCTTCACCGAGCTGCCGGGGTTAAAGAACTCGAGCTTGGCGGCGATGGTGGCCAAGCTGCCCTCGCTGACCCGGTTGAGCCTCACCAGCGGCGTGTTCCCGATCAGTTCAACGACACTGTCCGCAATTCTCAACTTTCCTGACCCCCTTGCAAACCGGTGCAGCAAGCACGACTTCTCGATATCGCTCAATCCTAGCCGGTAATCCCGACTAAACCACTTGCATTTAGGGTTTTTTAACCGCTTCCAGAGCCGGTCCGATCGGAGGAGACGCTGGTAGCCCCGGTCGTATCACCGTCGATCAACCGCAGGCTCCGCCGCCAGTTACTCTTGATACGCAGCAGTCGCTGCTCACCGAGATGCAAGGGGGAAGAACAATAATCAAGGACTTCAAAAAGTTCTTGCTACAGACCAACGTCGTCAACCTGGCCGTGGCCGTCGTGATCGGCGCAGCGGTCACCGCGCTGGTTCAATCGGTGGTGCTCAACCTGATCACCCCGCTTCTCGGCATCCCCGGAAAGATCGACTTCTCCGCGATCAGCCTCCACGTGGGCAAGGCCGTCTTCCACTATGGTCTGGTGATCAACGCGGCCATCGCCTTCCTGGTTACGGCGTTGGTCGTCTTCCTCCTCTTCATCAAGCCCATCGAGCGGGCCCAGGCCTTCGCAAACGGTCGCAAGGCTCCCGGTCCCGTGACCACCAAGACCTGCCCCGCATGTCTCAGCACCATCCCGATCGCCGCCACCCGGTGCTCCTTCTGCACGATCGACCTGCCCTCAGCGGCTGCCAGCGATTAGCTCGCTGCCCAGGTAGGTGGCGCCCAGCTCGTCAGCGAGAGCCCTCGCCAGGCCGAGCCTGACTCCACCACGCTCCAGATCGACCACCACGGAGTCGACCCTGGCCCTCCGAAGGTCGGCAGCCGCCGCGTGGGCCGCGGCAACGGGATCACCCGCGGCTGGAGCGGTCGCCCGCCCATCGGAGAGCACCACCAGCAGCGGCTCGACTCGGCGCTGGCGGAGTTCGCGGCAGAGAGTGTGAGCGGCGCTCAGGCCGGCGGCGAGCGGCGTGCGCCCGCCCCTCGCGATACCCTCCAGCCGGTTGGCCGCGACCTCGAGAGAGCGAGTCGGGCGGAGCACCACCTCGGCCCGGTCACCGCCAAAGCCGACCACCGCTACCTGGGCGCGTTGCTGGTAAGCCCGCTCTAGCAGCTCGGAAGCGACACTCCGGGCAAGGCTCACCGCACCCTCGGAGGCGACCGATCCCGAGGTATCGACGGCCAGCACCACGCACCTAGACTCCTTCCGGTTCCGTTCGACCCGGCGGAGGTCCTCGACCCCGAGCGGCCCGGGCGCTCCCCTCTCCAGGTGGGCGAGGATCGTCCTCACCATCGAGAGCTCGCCGGCCGGGCCGGAGGCTCCCACATCAGCCCCGGCCTCGCCAGTGCCGGCGGCGGAGAGGCGCGCCACCTTGACCGCAGCCAGCCCAGCGATGCCGCCGCTCTCCGGCTCCCCCGCCCCGCTCCCCCCGCCAACCTGGCCGCCTTCACTTCCATCGCCATCGCCGGCGGCCGCCTCCTGCGGTGCCCGATCACCGGCGGCAGCATCCCCACCATCGGCAGCGCCGGCGGGGGGCTGGCGCCGCTCGCCGCCCCCGGTTCCCTCTGTGCCTCCGTCGCGGCTGCGGCTCGAGGGCGAGGGAGCCGGTGGCTCGCCGGATGCCCGTGGCTGCCTCCTGCGGTGCCCGATCACTAGCGGAGCGATCAGCTCCACGTCGCCGGGTTCAGGCTGCGAGCGCCCGGAGAGGGCCGCAAAGGCTGTCACCGCCTTCACCAGGGCAACGTCCGCCCGGAGCGAGCTGACCCTCTCCCGCGCGCAGTAATCAGCGACCCATCCGATCGTCTCTTCCCTGTCGATACGACCCAGCCGCTCTCGCGCCTCCTCGATCCGGAGCACGAAACCGGCGCCGTTCGCGGCCACCGCGCCGAAGTTGCGCTCCAGCGCGAGCCTCCTCTCCCCCGGATCGAGCAGCGGCTCGATCGCCACTACCATGGCAAAGCGGTCGAGCAGCTGCGGGCGCAGCTCCCCCTCCTCCGGGTTCATGGTGCCCACCAGGGAGAATCGCGCCTGCTGGACGGCCGAAAGCCCATCGCGCTCCAGCCGGTTGACCCCGGTCGCCGCGGCGTCGAGCACCAGATCGACAATGTGGTCGGGGAGCAGGTTCACCTCGTCGACGTAGAGCACGCCCCCGTCCGCCGCCACCAGCAGGCCGTCAGAAACCTTGACGGCCGCGGCGGCGAGGGCGGACTGGATATCGATACTCCCCTTTACCCGGTCCTCGGTCACCCCGAGCGGGAGCTCGACAAAGCGCGCTCCCAGCAGCGCGGCAAGGCCGCGGGCCAGCGTAGACTTGGCCGAGCCCGGCGGCCCCGCCAGCAGTACCCCGCCGATGGTCGGGTCCACCGCGGTCAGCTCGAGGGCAAGCTTCGCGTTCTCATGTCCGACTACGTCGTCAAAGCCCAAAGTCAACTGGACCGCTCCTCCTCGTCGCCTTCTACCCCCAGGAGCGCCGACCTCACCAGCCCGGACCGATCGCCCGATGGCCTCCACATCCCCCTCGACTCCGCCTCGAGGAGCCGCTCGCAGATCGAAGCCAGCGCCTGCGGGTTGACCTCGTTGATGAAACCGGCTACCCCCGCATCGGCCACGTAGCGATCGGCAACCGCGTCGTACATCCAGTCCCGGGCCACCCCGGCGGTGGCGTCGTAACCGAAGAGGTAGTCGACGGTCGCCGCCA
>JAJYHR010000017.1 GCA_021784675.1 Actinomycetes bacterium | reverse complement strand
ACCACGTGTCCGTAGACGGTCACCTCCTTGCCGCTTAGAAGGCGATCCGCCTCGTCGAGCAGAAGGGTATCCTCGTCGCTCCAGGCGATCTCCCCCGGCTCCCGGGGCTTGTCGATCTGGAGCAGGCCGATCTCGCGGTCGGAGAGGAGGCGCCCTCCCGCCGAGCGGAGCAGCGCCCGATAGGTAAAGAGGTCGCCAAGCAGCTGCTCCGCGGTCAGCAACGGCCAGATCCGCTCTACCAGGCGCTGGAAGGCGATCTCCCGCCTGATCTGGAGGATCACCTCGGCCAGCACCTCCTCGCCGGTCTCCTCCGGGAAGGAGACCGGGAGCTCGGAATCCCGATCGAAGAGCGAGACCACGTTCGCGCCCAGCTCCTCCGGGAGCTTGGCGAGTGGCCCGTTCCCGAGGTAATCCTGCGCCAAAGCGGTGGCGATCACCTCCTCCACCATCCGCCTGCGCTGGTTGTGGCCGCCCTTCCCGGAGCGTCCCGAGGCGATAGCCCGCTCCACGAGGGCGGGAGTGACCGTCAGGATCCGGGTTCCGAACGGAATCCCCACCGGGTCACGGATACCGCGCTCCCGGTCGCCAATCGCCCTCCTGATCAGAGTAGCCATACGAGGATCGCCCTTCACCCGGGAGACGGCGGCCACAACCTCCGGCCCGCGCGTGCGGTCCACCCGCCGGAGCCCGGCGACCGACCGCACGTCCACGCCGCTCTCACCAAGCGAGGGGAGCACCGACCGCACGTAGGAGACGAACCCGGCCGACGGCCCGATCACCAGCAGGCCCTGACGCTCGAGGCGCCACCGGTAGGTGTAGAGAAGGTAGGCGGCGCGGTGGAGCGCAACGGCCGTCTTCCCAGTTCCGGGAGAGCCCTCCACAGAGCCCTCCACCACCAGCGCTCTACCCAGGGGCCGCCGGATCAGATCGTCCTGCTCCGCCTGGATGGTAGCGACGATATCGAGCATCTGCGGCGAGCGGGGCCGCTCCAGGGCGGCAAAGAGGGCGGCGCGGCCGACGACGGCGGCGCGGCCGCGCTGCTCCGCCTCGAGCGAGAAGGGCTCCGACTCGAGTCCGGAAAGCCTGCCCTCGCTGACCTGGAGGTGGTAGCGGCCCCGCAGGCCCATCGGGTTCGCCACCGTCGCCCGGTAAAACGGCTCCGAGACCGGCGCTCTCCAATCGATCACCAACGGGTCGCCCGACGCGTCGTTGAGCGAGAGCCGGCCGACGCGGTAGACCTGCCCGGCGTGGTTCGGATCGTCGGGACCGTAGTCGATCCGGCCAAAGACCAGCGGGTGCTCGCCGATGTCGAGCTGCCCCAGGCGCTTGAGCGACGACTCGACCACGACGTCCCGCTCGAGCCTCGATTGGTGGGTGCCTCCGCGAGGAAGGTCGATCACCTCCTTCATCGCCGCTTCGATCGCCGATCTGGTCTCCCCCAGCCTCTGGTAGGCAAGGGCCACGAACGCCGCCTCGGCATCGAAGATTTCCTCGTACAATAGCCAACCCCGCTCGCCTAGACTGCGAAACAAACAGTTTATGCAGAGCACAAAACAGACATCGCCACCACCCCTCCTGCGGGCGCTCGAGCGGCTTCCGGCGGACCGGGTTCCGGTATGGTTCATGCGTCAAGCCGGCAGGTCACTTCCGGAGTACCGCGCCATCCGCGGCTCCGAGTCGATCCTCGAGGTCCTCAAGGACCCGGAGCTCTCGGCCAAGATCACCCTGCAACCGGTGGAGCGCTACGGGGTCGATGCGGCTATCCTCTACTCGGACATCGTCGCACCGTACGTCTCGATGCCGCTGGAGCTGGATATCGTCCCCGGGGTAGGTCCGGTAGCCGGCGCGCCGTTGCGGGGACCGGAGGATCTCGGACGGCTCCGCCCGCTCGATCCCGATCGCGACCTTGCCGCCATGGCAGAGACCGTGGATATCTGCAGCTGCGCGCTGGAGGTACCCCTGATCGGCTTTGCCGGCGGCCCCTTCACCGTAGCCAGCTACCTGGTAGAGGGGCGGCCATCGCGCGATTACCTGATCACCAAGGAGCTCATGTTCACCGACGAGAGGAGCTGGCACTCCATCATGGCTTCGCTGGTGGACGTGGCCCTTGCCGTAGTTGGCGTCCAGGTGGCGCACGGCGCCGCAGTCGTCCAGATCTTCGACTCCTGGATCGGCTCGCTCGCTCCGCGACACTTCAACCGGTTTGTGCGGACCCACCTCGAACAGCTCGCCTCCGGCATCTCCGACCTCGGCGTCCCCTCCATCTACTTCGGGGTCGGGACGGCCGGGCTGCTCCCGGAGATCGCCACCACCGGCTTCGCCGCCGTCGGGCTCGACTGGCGGTCGGACCTCGGTGCCGCTGCCGAGAGGTACGGAGACGCCCTCGGACTCCAGGGAAACCTCGATCCGGCGACGCTCTTTGCCAGCGAACCGTTCCTCCTCGACGAGGTCGCCGCTACGTTGCGGGAGTCGGCGCCCGCTGCCGGCTACGTCTTCAACCTGGGCCACGGCGTGCTCCCGGCCACCGATCCCGGAAAGCTCGCCGACGTGGTGGCGTTCGTGCACGAGAAGGGGCTGGCGTTGCGGATGGAGGGCTCCCGGTGAGGGTGGCGGTCATCGGCGCGGGGGTGAGCGGACTAACAGCGGCGCTCGAGCTCGCCAGCCGGGGCATCCCGGTCACCGTATTCAATCCGCCGGCCAAGGGTAGCTCGGTCGCCACCCGCGACTTCGCCGGGGGCAGGGTCGAACTCGGCCCCGACTCCTACCTCAGGCGCCCCGGCCACGCCCTCTCACTCATCGAGAGCATGGGTCTGCCGGAGATCTACCCCGCCACCACCAGGGCATCGATGATGACGGCTAGAGGCCCGATCCCGTTGCCCCGCGGCCTGACGCTCGGCGCCCCCCGCACCTTCTCCGCCGCCATGGGCAACCCGATGATGGGTTTGGGCTCCAAGCTCCGGGCCGGCGTGGGAGCTCTCCTGCTCGGCTCCTCCACCACCGGAGACGACCTCGGCCAGATCGCCGACAGCCGTTACGGCCGGCGCTGGGCAAGGCTGAACATCGAGCCGCTGGTTGGAGGCATCAACGCCGACTCTATCTATGGTTTGAGCGCCCGCGTCTCCGCGCCGGCCATCGCTGACATCGCCAAGCTGAACGCGCCCCCGACCTCCCTCGGAGGGCCGGCATTCGCCGCCCCAGAGAGCGGGCTTTCCGCCCTGGTCGAGAGGATGACCGAACGGTTGCTAGGCGAGGGTGCGGAGCTTTCCGAGCAGGCCTGCGAGGGCCTCTCCGTCCATCCGGGATCGGTACGCGTCGAGACCGGGAAGGAAGAGCTTGGCTTCGACCATGTGGTGGTAGCCGTCCCAGCCTACGTGGCCAGCCACCTCCTCCGCGAAGCCGCCCCGCACGCCTCCCTTCTCCTGGGCACTATCGACTACTCCTCGGTCTCGATGCTGATCGGCTCGGCATCCGCCGCCCTCCCCGGCTTTGCTCGCGAACTCAGCGGCATCCTGATCGACCGGGAGCTCAGGCTGCTGTCGACCGCCGTCTCCATCTACTCGAACAAGTGGCCGACCCGGGTGCCGGAGGGGACGGCGGTCTTCCGGATCTCCACCGGCTCCCTCATCGACCGGAGGCACCTGGAGATGACCGACGGCGACCTGATCGAGGCCCTCTGGCACGAGGCCAACCGGGTACTCGGCACCGATCTCGATCTGGAGCAATCCCTGGTGGTGCGGTGGAATCGAGCCCTCCCCCACTTCGCCCCTTACCATCCGCGCCTCATCGACCACGCCAGGCGCTCGACGGCCAGCGCAACCGGCGGCAGGGTGAGCCTTGCCGGCGCCTACATCTCCGGTTCGGGCATTCCGACGTGCATAGCGGTCGCAATGGAGGCGGCGGCAGGCTGCGTGGAGAGGGCATCGCGCATCTGATCCCGCGGGAGCTGGTGGCACTGCGCCGAAGGGTTGCGGCGGCGCCGAGGCTCCCGCCTGCGTACTCGTAAACCAAGCCCTCCGGACCCGCAACTCCCCCGATAACGGTCTACCAGAGGTTGCCGTGGGTGTCGAAGGCAAGGCCTTCGGGTGGGAGTCCGCGGAGGGTGAAAACGTTGGCCAGCTTCGGCCTCCCCCGCGCCCTCCACGTACTCGGCCAACCCGGGATCGGTGGTACTGCCGTTAGCGATACAAAGCTAGCCGCGACCGTAGAAGGACATGGAGTCGGGGTGGGTCAGGGATCCGGCAAGCACCGCCGGAGGCTGGGTCCCGACGAGGGTCACCGTGTTGGCGTGGATGTCGCTTACGTAGAGCCCGAAGGGCAGCGGCCTCCCTCGAGAGCTCCCAGCGCCGGCGGTGCGCTCCCGGAAGCCTGCGTGCCCGATGCCGGCTTGGCCGCGCCACAAACCGCTAGGGCCCTAGCCGCCACTGCGGACACCGCCGATCCGCAAGGCCGAGCGGGTTACTTCTCCGAAACCCCCGCCGAGTCGAAGGTCGCCATCTCTGCCAGGATGCCAGCGGCGGCCTTCACCAGCGGCACAGCGAGGACTCCCCCGGAGCCTTCGCCGAGCCGCAGATTGAGATCGAGCAGCGGCCTAAGTCCCAGGAACTCGAGAGCTGCCGAAGCCCCAGGCTCCATCGACCGGTGCCCAGCCACCAGATACCCCCTCACCAGGGGTTCTATCCGGTAGGCGACTAGGGCAGCGGCGAGCGAGATCACCCCGTCCACGATGACCGGGACTCCGGCACCCGCACCTCCGAGCATCACTCCGGCGAGCACGGCGATCTCGTATCCACCGAGTTGGCTGGCGATCCCCAACCCGTCAAGGCTGGGATCGCATCGTCCTACGGCGTCGGCGATCACCGCGACCTTGTGGGCCAGCATCTCGTCCCCGATCCCGGTACCCCTTCCGGTCACCTCCTGCGGAGAGCGCCCGGTCACGTAGGAGACGATCGCCGCCGACGGCGTGGTGTTTCCGATTCCCATGTCCCCGGTTACCAGCAGATCGACGCCGCCCGCAGCCCTCTCCTCCGCCAGCCGCCGGCCTCGGTCGACCAGCTCCGCCGCCTCGTCCCGCGACATCGCCGGCTCGATCCTGATGTTTCCGGTCAGCCGGCCAACCTTGAGGATGGCGAGGCCATCGCGTTCCGGCTGGGGGCGGTTCACGCCCGCGTCGACCACGACGACATCGGCGCCGACCACCCGCGCAAGAACGTTTATCGCCGCACCACCGGCCAGGAAGTTGTCCACCATCTGCCCGGTGACCTCCTGGGGCCACGGAGTCACCCCCTCGGCGATCACCCCGTGATCGCCGGCAGCCACTACGACCAGCGGCCTTGACGGAATCGGTGGCGGGCAGCAGGCGGCGATACCCGACAGCTGCTCACCGAGCCGCTCGAGCTCGCCCAGCGATCCCGCCGGCTTGGTCAGTCCTGCTTGGCGCTCCGCGGCGGCCGCTATGGCTTGGGAATCCAGCTCGCGCATGCTAGACGAGCTCGACCGACTCTCCGACACCGCTGGTGCCGAACATGAACCGGTTGAAGATGAAGTACTTGCCCACCCAGATCACGCCAAAGGCAAATAGCGATGCCAGGTTGACCAAGACCGCGTCCTCCAGGTGGCTGAGTTGCTGGCTGGCAGCGAAGCTCTGGGCAAAGCCGACCGTCTCGATCGAAGCCCACAGGCCCACAAATGCAAGCGCCCAGAAGGGAACGATCTCCTTCATCAGGTGAGACCTGCCGGTCTTCCCCCAGGCCCACCGCCGGTTGAGATAGAAGGAGGGGACAGCCGCGACCGCGGTCGCGATCACGTTGGAGGTCACCGCGGAGAAGGCTCGCAAGATCCCGAAGAGCAGGAACAGGACCGCCTGGGTGACCACTACAGAGACCACCGAAGCCATCGCATACCGGATAGCAGTAGTTCCGAACCTTCGCTCTATGACGCCGTACAGCATGCGATAGTAGCTCATCACCGACCTAGCATAGTGATTCAAAGCGCCGTTGGCGACGCAGGATGGGGATGCAGGTGAGTTTGTCTGGTTTTGTCGACGCCTTGGTGTCGCTTTTCGATCTTGAACCGATCGACGACAACGTGTTTCGCGGCAAGAGCCCCGACGACGACCGTCAGCGCGTCTTCGGTGGCCAGGTGGCCGGCCAGGCGCTGATCGCGGCCGGCCGGACGGTGGAGGCCGGGAGGGCGGTGCACTCCCTTCACGCCTACTTCATCAGGCCGGGCGATCCCAAGATACCCCTCCTCTACGAGGTCGAACGGATTCGCGATGGTGGAAGCTTCTCGACGCGGAGAGTGCTGGCGATACAGCACGGACGCCCGATCTTCAACCTTTCCGCCTCCTTCCAGCAGGATGAGCCGGGGCCCGAGTACCAGGCGTCGATGCCCGACGTCCCGCCGCCCGACTCGCTGCCCGAGTTCTCGAAGGCCATCCAGGAGAGCGAGGATCCGATGGCGGGCTGGTACTCCAAAGCTCGCCCGTTCGAGGTTCGCTTCGTGTCGGAACCGGTGATGGGAAGCGGGAGCGTCGCCCCCAGAGAACCGGTCCAGCAGATCTGGATGCGCGCCGCCGGCACCCTCCCCGATGATCCCCTGCTGCACGCGTGCGTCCTCGCCTACGCCTCGGACATGACCCTCATCGACGCGGTGCTGCTCCCGTTCGGCAAATCGGTAATCGATACCTCCGTCTTTGCCGCCTCGCTCGACCATGCCATGTGGTTCCACCGGCAAGGGCGCGCCG
>JAJYHR010000043.1 GCA_021784675.1 Actinomycetes bacterium | reverse complement strand
TGAAGGAGCTGGACACCGCGGCCGCCAGCGCGGCGGACGCCTCCTCCGGCGCAAGGAGGGCATCGGTGGTGATCACCGAGAGCATGGTGGCCATGTTCGGAGCGATCATGGCGGCGCCCTTCGCCATCCCGCCGATCCTCCAGCCGTCGCCCTCGCGGATGGCCAGCTTGGGATTGGTATCGGTAGTCATGATCGCCCGGGCGGCGAGGAGGCCCGCCTCCTCGGAGCTGGCGGCGGCGGCACGGAGCGCCGACCCGCCGGAGAGGGCGGTCGCCAGTGGGAAAGGGATCCCGATCAAGCCCGTCGCCATCACCAGGTACTCCTCGGGGACTCCCCCGAACTCCCTGGCCGCCATGGCCGCCATGGCCCTGGCGGACTCCATGCCCGGCTCGCCGTTGAGGGCGTTGGCGTTCCCCGAGGAGGCGATCACACCCCGCAGCCGCCCCCGGGTCGCGGCGAGGTGCTCGCGGGAGACCGCCACCGGAGCGGCGGCGCTGAGGCTCTGGGTAAAGACAGCGGCGCCGGCTCCCCTCGCCGATCCGGCGAAGCCGGTGAACGAAAGGTCCAGCCTGCCGTCTAGCTTGATCCCGGACGCGGCGCCGGAGGCGACGAATCCCCGGGGGAAGACCACGCTCATGGCCACACCCCCAAGGTGGCAAGACCCTCGGTCTCGCCATACCCCGCCATCAGGTTCGCCGCCTGCACCGCCTGCCCGGCGGCGCCCTTGGTCAGGTTGTCGATGGCGCCCAAGGCTAGCAGCGTTCCGGTCCTCGAATCGAGGGTCGCGTGGATGCGGATCCGGTTCGATCCGTAGACCTCCCGGGTCGACGGCGGCCCCGCCACCACCTCCACCATCGGGCTGTCCCAGTAGTAGCTGCGGAGCTGGTCAAGAAGCTCGGGGGCGGGAACCCCCGGGCGGGCCGGCAGGTAGCAGGTAGCCAAGAGACCCCGGGAGAGCGGAGCGAGATGCGGGGTAAAGAGCACCTCTCTCCCGAGATTCTGGACCATCTCCCCGGTATGCCGGTGGTTGAGCAGCCCGTAAGCCCCCACCGACTCGTTCACGCTCACGAAATGGGTCCCCTCCACGGGGTTCTTTCCCGCTCCCGAGACCCCCGAGATGCCGTCCACGAAGACCGGGCCTTCACCGACCCACCCGAGATCGACGAGCGGCCTTGCCGCCAGCGTCGCGGCGGTTACGTAGCAGCCCGGCACCGCTACCAGGCGGGCGCCCGCGAGCTGGCTCCGATTCAGCTCCACCATCCCGTAGACCGCCTCCGCGAGGAGCTCCGGCGCGAGATGCGCCCTTCCGTACCAGCGCTCGTAAACCGCCGGATCCGCAAAACGGAAGTCGGCACCCAGGTCCACTACCCTCGCGCCGAGCCCGAGCAGCGCCCCGGCCAGCTCCTGGCTGCGTCCATGCGGCAGGGCCAGGAATACGATCGCCCCCGGCGAGGCGGAAGCCACGCGCTCCTCCAGCGCCTCGGTGCCGGCGATCGAAACACCGCCGGCGCCGGGCAGGTCAAGGGTTGCGCGGGTCTCGGATGCGAAGGCACCCGCTAGCTCGAACCCCCGGTGAGCAGAGACGATCCTGACCAGCTCCTGCCCGACGTAACCGGTAGCCCCGACTACAAAGGTCTCCATGGTTGCAAGTTTATATCTCCCAATGCATATTCATGCCTACCGTTGGCGGCAACCGGAGCGCGGGCACCACGGCAATTGCGACAGGCATTGCCACCGCCCACGGCAGCCTGGTATGCTCGTGGCGGGTAACGGCAAGGGAGAGTTATGCAATTCATCTGGTCATACGAGAAGATGTGGCGGAACTTCCTCAACTTCCACGGCCGGACCTCGCGAGCGGACTACTGGCGCGCGGTCGCCGTCAACTTTGCCGTCTACCTGATTCTTGCCTACGCCGGATCCAACTCCGGAGCCGTCCAGTTGATCTACGTGCTCTACCTGATAGCGGCGATCGTCCCCTCCCTGGCGATGGGGGTTCGCCGGCTCCACGACCGAGGCAGTAGCACCTGGTGGATACTGCTTGCGCTCATCCCGATCGCCGGAAGCATCGCGCTCCTAGTGATGATGCTGAGGCCCGGCGACCTCGGCGCAAACCGCTACGGCCCCGCTCCGATCGCCGGCCCCGGAGTGATCGGCAGCTGAGCGCCTCCACCCGCCACGCGCGCCGCCGGTCCGGGAGCACGGCGCAGTGGTGCTAAGGTAGGACCGACAAGTCGCGGGAGCCCGGCCACGGGCTGAGAGGGTACCAGAGGTACTGACCGCTCGAACCTGATCCGGTTAACACCGGCGGAGGGAGAACTATGGGAGCTACTGGCACGCGCCGCCGAATCGAGGTTTCCGACACCCAGGATCCGAGCATCCGGGTTCCATTTCTGCAGATCGAGTTGAGCGACGGCTCCGAGATCCGCCTCCCGACCGTGGCTCCGGCAGACCCCGGGGTGCTGCCCAAGCCGCGGGAGCCGTGGGTGGCCGGCCGGAGAGAGGGCGAGACCCAACAGCGGATGGCACGAGAGGGGATCCCCAGCCAGGAGATTCGCTTCGCCGCCATCAGAGAGGGGCGCGACCTCGGGGTGGTGCTTTCCGAGGTGGCGGCCGGAAGGGCGGTGATCCCGGCCAACCCAAAGCATCTGGAGCTGGAGCCGACCATCATCGGAAGAGCCTTCCGGACCAAGGTAAACGCCAACATCGGCACCTCCTCCAACCGGCCCTCCGTGGAGGCAGAGGTGAAGAAGCTGCACACCGCGCTCTCCTTCGGGGCCGACACGGTCATGGACCTCTCCACCGGGGGCAACCTGGGCAAGATCCGCGCCGAGCTCATCCGTCACTGCCCGGTTCCACTGGGAACGGTTCCGATCTACGAGGCGCTGGAACGGGCCAAGGGGCGACCGGAGAAGCTCTCGTGGGATCTGATGCGCGATGTTATCGAGGAGCAGGCCGAGCAGGGCGTCGATTACATGACCCTCCACGCTGGCGTAGTCGGCAACCTTGTACCGCTCGCCACGCAGCGCACCACCGGGATCGTCTCCCGGGGCGGTTCGCTGATGGCAAGCTGGCAGGTCGCTCACGACCAGGAGAACTTCCTCTACCAGAACTACGACGAGCTGCTCGAGGTGGCCGCCAGGCACGACATCACCCTCTCGCTGGGCGACGGCCTCCGGCCGGGCTCGGTGGCCGACGCCAACGACGAGGCCCAGCTGGGAGAGCTGGCGGTTCTCGGCCAGCTCGCAAGGCGGGCTCGCGTAGCCGGCATCCAGGTGATGATCGAGGGGCCCGGCCACGTCCCCATCCACAAGATCGCCGAGAACGCCGAGCTGGAGAGGGAGCTGTGCGACGACGCGCCCTTCTATACCCTTGGACCGCTCACGGTGGACATCTCGCCGGGATACGACCACATCAGCTCGGCGATAGGCGCCGCCTTGATCGCCGCGTCCGGCGCCGCCATGCTCTGCTACGTGACCCCGAGCGAGCACCTCGGGCTTCCCGGTCCGGACGAGGTCCGGCAGGGCCTGGTCGCCTACCGGATCGCAGCCCACGCCGCCGACCTTGCCAGGGGCATCCCCGGCGCCAGGGAGTGGGACGACGCCCTCTCGAGGGCGCGCTACGAGTTCCGCTGGGAAGACCAGTTCAACCTAGCCATCGATCCCGAGGAGGCGGTGCGGCTCCACGACCAGACCCTCCCCGCCCCGGCGGCAAAGACCGCACACTTCTGCTCCATGTGCGGGCCGAACTACTGCGCGATGCGGATCTCCGAGGACGTGAAGGTGACTATCGGGAGAGGGTAGCAAGATCGCGCTGGGCGTGATTAAGGCGCTCAGCAGAGCCCCCGGCGAGGACGGCGATGTCCTCGATCCGGGCCCCGTACCGGCCCGTCACGTAGATTCCCGGCTCGATCGAGAACGCCATCCCGTCTGCCAGCTCGCCACGCTCCCCGGGTGCCAAGTACGGCTCCTCGTGCTCCTCGAGCCCGATCCCGTGGCCGAGTCGGTGGATAAAGCGGTCACCGAAGCCGGAGGCCGCAATCGGCTCTCGCGCAAGCGCATCCGCCTCCATGCCGCGCATCCCCGCGCGGATCCCGCTGGCGGCGGCCTCCTGCGCGGCCTGCAAGACCAAGTACAGCTCGGTGAACTCCTTCGGTGCGGAGCCGCCGACGGAAAAGGTCCGGGTGATGTCGGAGCAGTACCCAGGCTCCCCTCCAACAGAGTAGGTCCCGCCGAAGTCGGTGACCAGGATATCTCCGGCCGCGATGATCCGGTCGGCGGCCTCGTGGTGGGGGGAGGCGGAGTTGGGTCCGGAGGCGACGATGGCGAAGTTCACCTTGGCGTGGCCCTCCTCCAGCAGAGCCGCCGAGATCGCCGCCGAAACCTGGCGTTCGGTCCGCCCGATAACCGGGATCTCGCCGTTGAGAAGCCGCTCCGCTACCCGGTCGGCGGCCCCCGCCGCCAGCGCGAGCAGCCGCAACTCGATCTCGTCCTTGGCCGCCCGCGCCCGCGCAAGCAGCGCCTCAGCCGAGCTGAAGTTGACGGAGGGAGCGGACGCAAAAAGCTTGAAGAGCCACCCGGCCCGGGTGCCCTCGGTCACGAGGACCGACCCCTTCTGCGGCAGCATCGAAGCGATGAGCCGGTAAGGGTCCTCACCGTCTCGCCACCCCAGCACCTGCACGCCCTCGAGAGGGCGGAACCTCGCCTCCTCGAGTTGGGGTATCACCAGGCGGGCCTCCCCGTCGTCAGTGATCACCGCCGCGGTAATCCGCTCCAGCGGCATCGCCTGGTATCCGATCAACCAGGGCATCTCGGCTCCTACCGTCGCGATAACGGCGGAGCGCCCCTGCTCCCGGCAGAGCGTCGCGATCCGCGCGATCCGCGCCCGGTAGGCGCTCTCGAATCGCTCCCGGGCAAAACAATCAGCTACCAACCGGAGGTCCTGCCCGCGGCTTCAGAACCGCGCTTGGCATGGTAGGAGGAGCGGGCAAGCGGGGACGATTCCACGTAACGGAAGCCCATGGAGAGCGCTGCCTCCCTGATCTCGCCAAACTCCTCGGGACGGTAGTAGCGGGCAACCGGGAGATGCCTCCTGGTGGGCCGCAGGTACTGGCCGACGGTAAGGATCTCGACTCCCGCCTCCCGGAGGTCCCGCATCGCACCATCGAGCTCGTCCCGGCTCTCCCCCATCCCGACGATGAGGCCAGACTTAACGACCAGGCCCGCTGAGGCCGCCCTCGACAGCAGCGCCAGTGTCCTGACGTAGTTTGCCGACGGCCGAATCGCCCGGTGGAGGCGGAGGACCGTCTCCAGGTTGTGATTGAGCACGTCCGGCTGGGCGGCAAAGATCGTCTGCAGCGGCTCGACCATCCCTTTTAGATCGGGAATAAGCACCTCGACCCTGCATCCTTGGTTCCGCTCCTTGATCGCGCGTATGGTCTCGGCGAAGGCTCCGGCCCCCCCATCGGCAAGGTCGTCTCGGGCCACGGCGGTGACTACGGCAAAGCTCAACCCAAGTCGCTCGACCGCCTCGGCAACCCGCTCCGGCTCCAGCGGGTCGAGGGGAAGCGGTTTGGAGGTATCCACCAGGCAGAAGGCGCACGCCCGCGTGCACCGCTCCCCGTTGATCATGAAGGTGGCGGTCCCATCCTTCCAGCACTCGTAGATGTTGGGGCAACCGGCCTCCTGGCACACGGTCACCAGCTTCAGCCCCTCCACCAGGCTCCCGAGACTGCGGTACTCTTCGCCCATCACCGCGCTCCGCCGCGCCCACTCCGGCTTGCGCGTGGCGAACGGAACCGCCTCCACCGCGTTGAATCCGGCCTTGTCCAGCCGCACCTCAAGCCGCGATCTCCCCGATGCCGGCCGGCCCGCGGTGGCTTCGCCCGCCGTCCCGGCAGCGTCGATTCCAGCGAAGTCGAGACGAGGAAAGCCGAAATTCTCCGCAAAGGCGGCGGCTATCCTGGCGGCGACCTCGGCAACCGGAACCGATACCCCTTCAAGAGCCATCGAGGTCACCGGCTTATCCGCAATGCCGCAGGGGATGATGTGGGAGAACATGGTCATGTCGGTACTCACGTTCAGGGCAAACCCGTGCATGGAGCGCGCCCGCGCCAGCTTGACGCCGATGGCGGCAATCTTGCGCTCGCTTCCCCGCTCGCCGGTCCACACGCCCGGGTAACCCTCCAGGGGGTAGGCGGCTATGCCGTAGCTCTCGAGTACCGAGATAATTACTCTCTCGATCGTGTGCACGTAGGTCGGGGTCGCGTCCGGAACGATCGGGACATCGATGATCGGATAGCCGACCAGCTGCCCCGGGCCATGGTAGGTGATATCCCCACCGCGATCGGTCGACACCGCCCGCGCCCCTACCGACGCCGGGCTCACGAGCATGTTCGCCGGATCCGCTCTCACGCCGAGCGTATAGACCGGAGGGTGCTCCAAGAGCAGCAGGTAACTGGCGGCGCCCTCGTGAAGACGATGCTGCACTTCAAGGGCGTCCTCGTATTCGACCCGCCCAAGCCAGCGCGCATCGAGCCGGTCTCCGCTGGCCATCACAGCTCCTGAGCCCAGTTCCACTCCTCGATCACCTGCTTCTCCTTGGCCAGGAAGGCGGCCGCGTAGGCACCATCGATGGCCCGGTGGTCGAAGTTGGCGGTAAGCAGCCCGACCGAGTGAATCGCGATCGACTCGCCACCCATCGCGTCGCTCACCACCACCGGTTTGCGCTTCACCCCGTCAGTGGCGAG
>JAJYHR010000033.1 GCA_021784675.1 Actinomycetes bacterium | reverse complement strand
GCTGCCGATGGTGAGAATGACCAACACCTTCCTGCTCCCTGGAGACTCCGACGCCGAGGAGATCGTCGCCGGCACCGAACGCGGCGTCTACGTGGCCGCACTCTCGGGTGGCCAGGTCAACACCACGACCGGGGACTTCGTCTTCGGGACCCAGGAGGCCTACCTCATCGAGAACGGGAGGATCACCGCGCCGATCCGCGACACCCAGCTGATCGGGAACGGGCCCGCCGTTCTCGGGGAGATCGACGCGGTCGGCAGCGACTTCGGCATGAACGCGGGTACCTGCGGCAAGGATGGGCAATCGGTTCCGGTGGGGACCGGGCAGCCGACCCTGCGCATCCGATCGATCACGCTGGGAGGGACGAGCGGTGGCTGAGATCCTCGATATCGCCAGGTCACTGGCTGCGAATGCCCGCGACGGCGAGGAGGTCGAGGTGGTGATCGGGCGCGGTGTCGAGACCGAGATCCGCGTCTACCGCGGCGAGATCGAGAGCTTGACGCAGGCCAGCTCGGCGGATGCCGGCATCCGCATCATCGTCGACCACCGGGTCGGCTTCGCCACCGCCGGATCTGTCGATCCGGAGGAGCTGGCAAGGACGCTGGCCAAGGCGAGAGAGAACGCTGGCTACGCGCTTGGCGACCCCGCCAACGGACTGGCACGGCCAGACGGCCACCCCTCCTGCCGGTTGGAGCTCGCATCCCCCAGCTTTGGGGATGCGAGCCTGGAGGAGAAGATCCTGCTTGCCAAGGAGACCGAGCGGGGGCTCTTCGCCCGCGACCGGCGGGTGGCCGACGTCCAGCACACCGCCTACGCCGACGCCCGCACCGAGCTCGCGATCGCATCCTCGACCGGAATCGAGGTCCACCAGGACCGCACCACTGCTTACCTGGTGTCCGAGGCCGTCGCCGGGGATGGCGGCGCTCCGCAGACCGGATTCGGCTATTCGGTCGGGAGAGCGCTCGAAGACCTCGACCCGGAGGAGGTGGTCGGCGAGGCAGCCGACCTCGCCATCGGCCTGCTCGGCGCGAAAAAGCCCGCCTCCGGCCGGGTGCAGGCGCTGTTTGCCCCGCGGATGGCTGCGACCCTCCTCTCGATACTTGGTGGAGCCCTCTCGGCGAGCTCTGTCAGCAGGGGGCGGTCGATCTTTGCGGGCCGGGTCGGCGAGCAGGTCGCCGCGGCCTGCTTCGATCTCGCCGACGACCCCACCGACGCCAACTTCTTCCGCGCCTCCGCCTTCGACGGCGAGGGGCTCGCGACCCGGAGAAACCAGCTCATCGCCGGCGGTGTCCTCACCGAGCTGCTCTTCGACAGCTACAACGCCCGCGAGCAGGGACGCTCCTCCAACGCTTCCGCACTCCGGGGGGCGCTCTCGCTCCCCTCACCGGGGCCAAGAGCCCTGGCGTTGCGACCCGGGACGCGGTCGCCGGAGGAGATCGTCGCCGGGATCGACGATGGGGTGCTGGTCCAGTCCATGTCGGGGGTGCACTCGGGCGTGAACGCGGTCTCGGGAGACTTCTCCGTCGGGATCGAGGGGATAAGGATCGCGAACGGCGCGCTCGCCGAGCCGATCCGCGAGGCCACCCTCTCCTCGTCGCTCCAGCGGATTCTCGCCGGCGTGATCGCGATCGGGTCCGATCTCCGCTACCTTCCCTCGGCCGCTGCGGGCGTGAGCCTGCTCATCGACGAGATGAGCCTGGGCGGCAGCTGATTGCCCTGCCGGATCGACCTCCACACCCACACCTACGCCTCGGGCGACTCCACCACCACCGTCGAGGAGTTCGTGGAGGCGACCGGCCGGCTGTCAGTGGTAGCGGTTACCGACCACAACGAGATCGGAGTCGCCCTGGAGATCGGGCAGGCGCTTTCGATACCGGTGATCGTCGGCGAGGAGGTCTCCACCGCGGACGGGGACCTGATCGGGCTCTTCCTCCACCAGCGGATACCGAAGGGATGGGACGCCGCCCGGACCGCAAGCGCCATCCGGGAGCAGGGGGGTCTGGTCTACGCTCCGCACCCCTTTGATCGGCGCCGCCGGTCGCTCGATCTGGCGGCACTCACGGCCCTGGCCGGTGCCGGCCTCATCGACATAGTGGAGGTGGCAAACTCCAAGCAGCCCGCCTTCAACGCCAAGGCCGCCGCTGCCGCCAGGCGCCTAGCGCTGCCGGCTGCCGCCGGCTCCGACGCGCACGTCCCCGCCGCGATCGGAAGCTCCTTCGTCGAGGTTGACCGAGAGACGGACGCGGCCACCAGCCCGGCTGCTCTGGTCTCCGCTCTAACCGGCGGAAAGGTGCGGTGGTCCCGCTGCGATCCGGCCCGCCCCTACGCGAGCAGGGTCGTTCCCGGGATCCGCCGGGACCAGGGTTAAGCGACCCCCTCGCCGGAGCTGGACGGCTTCGGAGCGGGGCCGGAGCTGGAGCTGCCGGATGGGGCCGGAGCCGACTTCGTCCCCCTGGAGTCGGTCTTGTAGAAGCCGGAACCCTTGAAGACGATGCCTACGCCGCTGAACACCTTGCGAAGCGGTCCGTCGCACGACGGGCAGAGCTCCAGAGGATCGTCGTGAAAGGACTGGACAACCTCCAGGTGCTCCCCGCAACTCTTGCACGCGTACTCGTAAGTCGGCATCTCACCTCCAAGCCGTTAGCACTCTGTGCCAGTGACTGCCAACCAGTCTAGCGACGGATATCTGGCCTCCACGCAGGGCACGGTTAAACTGTCCGGGGAACAGGCGGGAAGGGGTGCTCGATGAGTCGGCTAAACAAGGTCGTGATCCCGGCTGCCGGCCTCGGCACCCGCTTTCTCCCCGCGACCAAAGCCCAGCCAAAGGAGATGCTCCCGGTCGTCGACAAGCCCGCGATCCAGTACGTTATCGAGGAGGCGGTCAGCCTCGGGCTGACCAACATCCTGGTGGTGACCGGGCGGGGCAAGCGGAGCATCGAGGACCACTTCGACCGCTCGCTGGAGCTCGAGCACCTGCTCCAGGCCCGCGGGAAGAGCTCCGACTTGGAGCTGGTGTACCAGATCTCGCGCATCAGCAACATCCACTACATCCGCCAGGGCGAGCCCAAAGGGCTTGGCCACGCCGTCCTTGCCGGCGCCGATCACGTGGGCACGGACGCCTTCGTCACCATGCTGGCCGACGATATCATGTCCCCGGACTCCCCCCTGCTCAGGGACATGCTCGCCGCCCACCAGCAGACCGGCGCAAGCGTCCTCTCGCTCATGACCGTCCCGCCGGAGCAGATCGGCCTGTACGGCTGCGCCAAGGTGGTCGAGCGGGACAACTCGCTGGTGGACATCGCGTCGGTGGTCGAGAAGCCGGAGCCGTCCGAGGCCCCGTCGAACCTGGCTATCACCGGCCGGTACATCTTTACCTGCGGCATCTTCGACGCCCTGCGCGAGACCAAGCCCGGCCGGGGCGGCGAGATCCAGCTCACCGACGCCATCCAAATCCTGGCTAAGCGGGAGCCAGTCGTGGGGGTGATCTTCGAGGGTGGCCGCTACGACATCGGGGACAAGGTGGACTACCTGCGCGCGGTGGTGGAGCTGGCGTTGCAGCGCCCCGACATCGGGCCCGCCTTCCTCCCCGAGCTCAAGGCGATACTGGAGGATTACTCCAAGGAGACCATCGATGATCTCGCTAGGTGAGGCGCAGGCCTTCACCTTCGGCGGCTTCACTCCCCTGCCGGCCGTCGAGCTGGAGGTGACTTCGGCCGCCGGCTACTACCTGACGGGGCCGGTGGTGGCGGCTACCGACGTGCCGCCCTTCTCCAACACCGCGGTGGACGGGTATGCGCTCCACTTCGAGACCACCGCGGCCCCGCCGGTTCGCCTGCACCTGGCGGGCGAGATCGCCGCCGGGGCGACCTCTCAGGGGGTGGTGCTGGCCGCCGGGTCCGCGGTTCGCGTCCTCACCGGGGCGCCCCTACCCGACGGGACCTCCGCCGTGGTCATGGTGGAGGACACCCGGCTCGAAGGGGACGAGGTCGTGGTCACGAAGGCGCTAGGGGAGGGCGAGAACATCCGCGAGGCCGGGAGCGACATCGCCCGGGGCGCCTCGCTCTTCGGCGCCGGTATCAGGCTCACGCCGGGCGTCCTCGGCGTACTCACCTCCATCGGGATCACGAGGGTGGCCGTTTTCGGCAAGCCCCGGGTAGGCGTCATCTCCACCGGGGACGAGCTGAGCGACGAGGCCGAGCTAGCGCCCGGGAAGATCTACGACTCCAACCGCCCCACCCTGCTCGGCCTGGTAGCCGAGGCGGGAGCGGTCCCGGTGGATCTGGGCCGGGTTCGGGACGACAAGGCTCTCCTCGCCGCCGCCTTCTCCGAGGCTGCCCGCAACCTCGACGCCGTCGTCACCACCGGCGGGGTAAGCGTCGGCGACTACGACTACACCAAGGTCGTCCTCGAAGAGCTCTCCGGAGGGAGCATGCGCTGGATGCAGGTGGCGATCAAGCCGGCAAAGCCGTACGCCTTCGGCTACATCGGTGGAACCCCCCTCTTCGGGTTGCCGGGGAACCCGGTATCGTCGGTGGTCAGCTTCGAGCTCTTCGTCCGGCCCGCGCTGCTCATGCTCCAGGGCGCCTCAGCCACCAGGCGCCCGGTCGTCTCCGCCACCGCCGCAACCGCATTCCGCCGGCGCCCGGATGGCAAGCTCCACTTGAACCGGGCGCTGGCCAGCACCACCCCGGAAGGGGAGCTGGAGGTGAGGGCGGTAGGCGTGCAGGGCTCCCACGTCCTCTCCGGGCTGGCGAGCTCCAACTGCCTCGCCCTCATTCCCGACGGGAACGGCGCCGCCGCCGGAGATCGAGTCCAGGTCATGCTCACCGACGAGATCCGCGGGAACCTCTAGGTTGGAGACCGTAGCGGCGGTGAGGCGCCGCCTTCAGGAGATGGGGCTGGAGGATGGCGTGGTCGGGTTTTCAGCCTCGACACACACCGCGACAGAGGCGGCGTCCGCCGTCGGCTGCAGTGTGGACGAGATCGCCAAGACCATCGTCTTCCAGGGGGACGCGGGTCCGGTACTGGTGGTGACCACCGGCACCAAGCGGATCGATCGAAGCTCCCTGGCCGAGGCGACCGGATCCCGGCTCCGGTCCGCCGGGGAGGAGTACATCCGCTCCCGTCTCGGAATGGCACCCGGTGGGGTCACCCCGGCCCTCGAAGTTGGCGGCCTGGTCATCTTCGACCTCGTTCTGGAGAGCTTTCCTGCCGTCTGGATCTCGGCGGGAAGCCCTAACCACGTCCTGAAGGCGACGGCGGAGACGCTCAGAAGGCTGCAGCCTGGCGCGTTGTGGGTGCCGGTTCCGGGGCTAGCCCAGCCAGCTGGGTAGCGGAAGGTTCAGGACCTGCCTGATCATCGGGCGTGACGGCTTCATCGGTGCGTTTGCGGCCAGCAGCCGGTGCCACGCGGCCAAGCTCTCGAGGCCGTCCGAGTTGGCGGGGTCGGCGGGCACGTCGATGTCGAGCGGGTTGCAGACCAGGCTCAGCCGGTTCCTGCCCCGGACGATGTCGATGGTCCGCCCCTGGTTGGGCCAGTCCATGATCGAGCCGGTGGTGAGCTCGTATACCCCGGAGCCATCCTCCCGCCTGAGCAGCCTGACCCGGTGCTCGTGGGTATGCCCGTTCAGGTAGAGGATCACGTTGGGGAAGCGGAGCAGCGTCCGGCCGAGCCACTCCTCCCCGCAATACCCCTCCGCGAGTGCCCGCTCGTTGCCGATGGTGTGCAGGGGGTGGTGCCCGGAGACCACGATCAGGCGGTCGGTGCCGTCACCCTCCACCAGCTCCCCGGACTCGTCCCAGTAGGCCGAAGAGTGCGAGGCCAGCACCCGCAGCAGCCATCTCGCCTGTTCGGGCGCGATCGCGCCGCTCGACCCGCCGGCGGCGTATGCGGTGTCCAGCGCCACCAGCACCACCTCGTCCGACAGGAGCGCCTCGTAGTAGAGAACCTCCGACCCGGCGGACACGCCGTGACCTCGGGGTAGGCCGGGAGCGGACTGCAGCGCCGCGGCGATCTGTCCGCGCGCGACCAGCGCGCGATTGGGGTCGGAGGGAACCTCTCGCACGCCTCCCGAAGTGAAGAGCTCCGCCGGCCGGTCGAGCGCGGCCCGTAACGGATCCTCAAGCGACTTTGGAGGGCCGACCTGCTTGAGCGATCCCAGGGCGATCGCGTCCAACTCCGCGAGCGCCGGCGAGAGCCCCTGCACCAGCAGCTCGTGGTTGCCGTTGACGAAGTACCAGGAGATGCCGAGCCCCTCGGAGACGAAGGGAGCAAACGCTTGGGCAAGCAACCCCTCGACCGAAGGAAAGGAGTAGTCGCGCTTGTAGACGTCGGCTCCAGCTCCGGGCTCCGGATGCCAGAAACGCCCCTCGGCAAAGCCGTCGGCGTAGACGTATGACCGATCCCCGCTCCCGCTATCGATGCAGACTTCGCCACCACCAAGGGCAGCGAGGAAGTTGTCGAGCTCGTTGGTCTGCGCGTTATCGATGGCGTCTCCGGTGAAGACCGCAACCTCGAAGCCCTCCTCTGCCCGATCGGCCCGGTTGACGGTCCGCACCATGGTGGCAAGGGCGGCTGCGACCAGGAACTCCTGCGGACGGTAACCGGGTATCAGTTCCGACCAGGCGGGGTCGCCGGCAAAAAGGTTGACCCACTCGTAGCGCGCGGGAGATTTCGGGTCGGCAAGCTGCGAGTCCGAAAGGTGGAAGATCCTTCCCACCAGGCGGCCCTCGGCGCCCACCTCCCGCGCTGGCACCC
>JAJYHR010000146.1 GCA_021784675.1 Actinomycetes bacterium | reverse complement strand
GACGAGTCCGGTCCAGCGGCTACGGACCGGGGAGACTCAGTGGCCAGAGAGCGAAAACAGAGGATGTTTGCGAAATGTCTAGGTTCTCTGGAGCGGTTCGTGGTTAGACGGTCGTTGGAGTGCCGCAGTTGCGGGTCTTGAAATGAGCATCGGCCAGCTTCTTCTTATCCTCGCCATCTCGATGATGGCCGAACTTGCGGACAAGACGATGATCGCGGCCATCCTCATGGTGAGAGCCCAGAGCGGCCCCCGGGTGATCGCGGCCGTCTCGATCGGGATCGGAGCGCAGGCTCTCATCGCCAGCTACCTCGCCTTCTTCGTGCGCAGCGAAGTCTCTGGTGCGGTGTTGCACGAGGTCTCCGCGATCGTCATGTTGGCGATCGGCGTTGTCCTGGCCGTGGTCGGCTTCCGCCACGAGGAGGAAGAGGAGGAGGACCTCCCGCCCACCAGGGCTCCGCTGTTCAAGCTGGCGCTGATTTTTTTCCTAGCCGAGATCGGGGATGTCACCCAGGCGACTACGGCGGGCTTCGCGCTCAGCTTCGGGCAACCGTTGCTGGTAGCGCTGGCCGCCACCGCGGGCATGACCGGCGCGATCAGCGTTGGGGTGACTGTCGGCAAGGCCGCGGAGCGCATCCCCCGCCGCTGGCTCTACCTGGCCGCCGGAGGTGTGCTCGTGGTTCTCGGAGCACTCGCGCTTGCCGGGGTTCCGGTGCCCTAGCCGCTGAGCGCGCCTTGCTGGAACGGCTCATACGGCCTCCCCTCGCGGGATCTCGCCCACCGCGGCGGGCGTTCAGGCCGCCGGAGGCCGCTTCCAAAAAGCTGGCGGAGAGGGAGGGATTTGAACCCTCGGACCCGCATTACCAGGTCAACTCATTAGCAGTGAGTCCCATTCGGCCTCTCTGGCACCTCTCCGTGAGAGCCATTGTAGGCGCGCGGCATCCGTCTTGAACCGGTTCGACGCCAACGCCCGTCGAGCTCCGTTAGGATCTTTTTTGTGTTGATTACCTTGCCAAGGATGATGGCGGAGGCCGCGGACGGCCTGGACGATTCGGAGTTTCTCCTTTACGACCACGGGGATCCGCTTGACCCGCGGCTGGAGGAGACCACCTTCCTGGTGCCGAGTTACATGACCGCCCGCGCCCAGCTGCCGATGAGCGCGCAGATGCCCCGGCTCAAGGTGGTCCAGCTGCTGACGGCGGGCTTCGACGGCATCCCGGAGCTCCTGCCGCCGGGCGTAACCCTCTGCAACGCCAAGGGGGTCCACGACGCCTCCACGGCGGAGCTCGCGGTCGGTTTGGCGCTCGCCAGCGTGCGCGGGCTCGACGGCTTTGCGAGGAGCCAGATGGCGGGGAGGTGGGAGAGGGTCTTCCGGCCATCGCTGGCCGACCGCACCGTGCTGCTGCTTGGCTACGGCTCGATCGGGTCTGCGATCGAGGACCGCCTCCGCCCATTCGAGGTGGAGATCGTTCGAGTGGCGCACCACGCACGGCTGGTGCCGGCGGTCTTCTCGATCGAAGAGCTCCCACGCCTGCTCCCGCGGGCGGATGTGGTGATCCTGATCCTCCCACTCACCGCTGAGACCAGGCATATGGTCGACGACTCCTTCCTGTCGATGATGAAGGAAGGAGCCAGCCTGGTGAACGTGGCGAGGGGGCCGATCGTCGATACAGATGCCCTGGTTGGGCATCTGGAGCGGGGGAGGATCAGGGCCGCGCTCGACGTCACCGATCCGGAGCCGCTTCCGGAAGGACACCCGCTCTGGGCCGCACCCAACTGCCTGATCTCGCCTCACGTCGGTGGGGACACCACCGCCTTCAAGCCGCGGGGGTTGGAGCTGCTGCGGCGCAACATCGACCGCTACCGGGCAAGTCTGCCGCTTCTGAACGTTGTGCGCCACTGAGCGGACGGCAGGTGAGCCCGCCGCGACCCCGCTAGGCGCCCCTCGGCTCCCACGCCAGGGTGTCGAGGATCGCCTTCACGTCCTGGATGGTGGTAGTCGGATTGACGAAGCAGAGCCGTACCGCCGGCGAACCCTGGAAGGTGGTTGGCAGGATGAAGCCGACCTCGTCCCTGAGGGCCTGCATCGACCAGCGCTGGTACAGCTCCATGGGCCACCCGTTCCGCTTGAAGACCACCACCGACAGCTCGGGCTCTAGAGCTAGCTCCAGGTAGTCGCGCCGCTCGACCTCCCGGGCCGTCGCCCTCGCCAGATCGAGCGAGGACTCCACCGCCTCCCGGTACCTCCTGGTCCCGTAGGTGGCGAGAGAGAACCAGAAGGGGAGCCCTCTCACCCGGCGCGAGAGGTGGTAGCCGTAGCTGGAGGGATTCCAGGCGGTGTCCCGGTTGATCTCGTCCAGGTACCCAGCCTCCTGGGTCAGGGCACGCTGGGCGTACTCCGGCTCTTTGTAGATGATGGCGGCGGCGTCGAAGGGGGCGAAAAGCCACTTGTGCGGGTCGACGATGAAGGAGTCGGCGAGCTCGATCCCGTCAAAGTGCGGCCGCATGAAGGAGTTGAGCGCGGCTCCTCCGTAGGCGGCGTCAACGTGCATCCAGAGGTCGTTATCTTGGGCAAAGGATCCGACCGAGGCGAGATCGTCGATGAGCCCGGTGTTGGTGGTGCCGGCGGTCGCGACGACCGCTATCACCGATTCGCGCTCATCCTTGGTGAGCTGGTTCCACCGCGACTCGAGCGATTTACGGTCGAGCCGGCCGGGATAGGGGGACTGGACCAGGATGAGCTCGAGGTCCATCATATTTGCCGCCGAAGCGATGGAAGAGTGGGCCTCCTCGGAGGCGAGGATCCGGAACCGGTCGGGCCTGACGAAGTTCCGCCGCTCCTTCAGCCGCTGGCGGGCGGCGTGCAACCCGGACAGGTTGGCAAGCGATCCGCCGGATACGAAGGTTCCACCCGAGCCCGGCGGCATGCCCGCCAGCTCGGCAAGCCAACCGATCGCCTCGTTCTCGCAGTGAATCGCCCCGGCAGCCTCCAACCAGGAGGTTCCCGATATGCAGGAGGCGGAGACGACCATGTCGAACAGGATCGAGGCTTTGGTCGGTGCCACCGGGACGAAGGCGAGGAAGCGCGGGTGATCGCTCGACAGGGTCGCCGGCGCGTAGCCCTCGATGAAGCGGCGGAGCGCCTCGTGGCCACCCACGCCGTCCTCGGTGATGTTGCTTGCGAAGAGGGCGGCAAGATCAGCCTCAGACCGGGGCCCGTCCAGCGGAGGAGGCTGCATCGCCACCCGCTCCAAGGCGTAGTTGACGATCTCCCTCTCGAGCTTCAGTGTCTCCTCGTCGAGCCTATGCATTAGAACCCCCGGAATTCTGGTGCTAGTCGCGTCAATTGTATACCAAGCCTGGATGATTTTGCATTTTCGAGCACCCCTTCGGCAGAAGCGAATACGCTACTGTCCGGTTTCAATCGGGAGATGGCTGTGGCAGATGGCTTCTCGGTCTCGTCGGAGCTGGACGGGGCACTTTTCAGGCTTGGGCAGACGCTGAGGCGCCTGCGGGTGTCGATCGGCGGCGATGAGGGCTTCGCCTACGCCATCGGAGCCGGTTTCTGGCAGCTTCACCACATCCACGACTTCGGTGAGGTGAGAGTTTCCGAGATGGCCGCCGCGTTGAACCTTGACATCTCTACGGTGTCGAGGCAGCTCAAGGCGTTGCTGAGCCGGGGATTGGTGGAGAGGATCGCTGATCCGAACGATGCCCGGGTGGTGCTGGTCCGGCTCAGTCCGCTGGGGAGGCGGATCTTTGCGGAGCTGGTCGGGAAGCGGCGGTCCCTCTTCGACTCGGCTCTCAAGGGCTGGCCTCCCCAGGATCTGGACAACCTTGTGCATCTCCTGGAGCGCATGGTCCAGGATCTGGATTGCGCGATCAACGAGGTGGACAGCTAGCTACGCTGCAGCGGCACCTTCCTGCCCGGCTCGGAGATGGGCAGGACCGCCGTTACGGTGGTGCCGCCGCCAGGCGTCGACTCGACCGTCACGCTCCCTCCAAAGGTGCGCGCCCGCTCGGACATCCCGATCAGCCCGAAGTGCCCCGAGTCGAGGTCGGTCCCGCCATCGTTGACGAAGCCGCAGCCGTCGTCGTCGACCGTTAGCGCCAGCTCCGCAGGCCGGAACTCGACCGTCACGTCGAGGCGCTTGGCCTGGGCGTGTTTAACCACGTTGCGCACGGCCTCTTGCACGATGCGGAAGGCGGCGAGCTCGATCTCGGGACCGAGCCGGATCTCCGCGCCTACCACCTGGAAGTGGGTTGTGAGTCGATCGCCATCCTCCACCTCCCTCACCGATCCCGCCAGGGTTCGGACCAATCCGAGATGGTCGAGGGCGGGAGGGCGCAGGTCGCGAGCGAGTGATCTGAGAACCCCCACGGTCTCCACCGCCAAGTCGCGCGCCTCGGAGAGGCCGGCGGCGACCTCTTCGGGAAGGTCTTGGACCTCGGAGAGGCTTTCCAGCTTTCTCGCCAGATGCAGGAACACCTGAAGGGGCTGGTCGTGGAGTTCGCGCGAGAGCCTCATCCTCTGCTCCTCTTCAGCCTGGACGACCAGCCGGGCATACTGGGTCGCCCTCCGCTCGGTGGCCAGCTCCTCGGTTATATCCTCCAGCACCAGCTGCAGCGGTGGGCCCTGGCCTCCCTCGCCCATGGAGGTAGCCTCGATCCGGTAGCCGTGGCCGTTCGGGAGCGTCACCACCCTCCCCGCCGAACCGGGAGAGGGGTTTTGGATCTCGAGGTACCCGGGCACAGGGTTCCCGACGACCTCCTCGCCGAACATCGACCTGGCCGCTGGGTTGGCATCGTCGACCACCCCCGAAGTCCCCACCACCAGGATCGGCGATCGGTTGGCCTCGAAAAGTTGCCGGTAGCGGGCCTCGGCGGCCAGCCGCTTTCCGGTAATGGTGGCTACCCTCTCGTTGGAGATGCGCTCCGACTCGATGTGGTGGCCGACGAAGATGGCCACGAGATCGACAAGGGCGAGGTTGACCAGGTCGCTGCCGGCATGCCCCTGGTCTTTCGGCAGCAGCAGATCGGGAAGCCAGAGGAGGGTCGCCCACACCCCGGTCGCCGCGGAGCCGGTCAACCCGTAGCGCAGCGCCGCGTAGAGCACCGGAACGATCAGCAGAGCGACCGGCAGCCCCACCGGGAAGGACGAGCCGACCGAGGAGATATAGACGTCGGAGGCCAGATGGATCCCGGCGATGACCACCACCATCGCCTGGACCATCCAGAAGCGCCGGTCGCTCAGCGGGGGGTGGGCCGCCCTTCGGAGGATTGTGTAGAGGTCAGTTCCTCCCTCTGCCTTCGCCATCGCTACTCCCGGTCACATGGTGATTGATCGCCCACAGTGCAGCCTCCGTCCTCGAGGTTACCCCGAGCTTGGCAATGATGGTGGAGACGTGACTCTCCACGGTTCGCAGGCCCAGCTGGAGGCGGGCCGCGATTCCCTTGTTCGAGTAACCCTGGGCAAGCAGCGAGAGCACGTCCGCCTGCCGCGGGGTGAGAGCGGCGGCGGCAGCTCCAGCGCCGGGTTGCGGCCGTGCGGTGACTCGCCGGCTGAGCTCGCGGGCGAGAACGAGAACCCCGCCGGCGGCCGCCCTCACCGCATCGGCCAGCTCGCGCGCCGATGCGGTCTTGAGCAGGTATCCGGCGACGCCTATGTCCAGAGCCTCGTCAAGGTAGGCGTAGTCGTCGTAGGCGGTCAGGATGAGTATCGACACCCGCGGGTAGCGCAGCATCGCCTCCCGAGCCAGGGTCAGCCCGCTCATCCCGGGAAGGTTCACGTCGACGAGGGCCACGTCGGGACCGAGCCGCTCGAAGAGGAGGAGCGCCCTCTCCGCGGTCTCTGCCTCTCCGACCACCTTGATATCCGGATGCTTCTCCAGGAGCTGCACGGTACCCTCGCGAACCAGCGCGTGATCCTCCACCACGATCACTCGGATCGGTGAGCCAGCGTCGGGTGCGTTGCTGCCGCCACTCGCGGCGCCAGTCGGTGTGCCGGCCTCTCCTGAAGCCGCTAGCGGGTCCACGCCCCCAATTCTAGGCGGCGGCGCTGGCCGGGTGTGAGTGAAACCACGGAGGGCCGCACCGTGATCTCCCGTGATCTCTGTACAACCTGGGTACTTTCGCGCGTGATGCCTCGGTTGGCGGCGGCGCCGCCGGGAGCTACTTAAAGGAGTATGACAGAAGCAATCAAAGTACTGTTAGGTGTCTTGGCCGCGGCGTCACTGGCCGCGATCATCATCTACGTAATCGTCTTTACCGGAGTCGTGTTCTACACGCTCTACGGGAAGTACCGCAAGCACTACGGCACATCGTGGACTGCTGATGAGTACGAGTACATCGACTGGCACGAGCCGGCCGAGCGGGAACGGGAGTCGCACCTGGTCGGATCGAGGCATTAGTCGGGTACTTCCCGTTTACGGAGGAGCCCGGGCTGGTTTAGGCGCAAATCCCCCCCAGCTGCCGCCCGCCCGGGCGACCCCCGTGCCAAGGGCCCTGCCCAAGCAGGGCCCTTGGCTTGCCGGGCCGTTCTCCGGTCTTGGTGGCTAGCAACGAGCGTGGCGCCGGCTCGGGCCTACCGCCGTGTCGTTGCGGTCGCGGCCGGGTGCCTCCTCCTCCATCCATGCGTGCGCGCGACGCCTGCGGGCACACCCTCGGGCACCGCCACTGCGGCGGGCGCCCACGGCGAGAGCTGACGAGACCCCCGCTCCTCCGCAGCGAGGAGCAGCCTGGCCGACTCGTAGCCGTCATCGATCAGCTCCGCCGCGTGGGAGAAGTCCATGGTGTCGATCCTGCTTGCCGCCGGGCACTCGATCACCTT
>JAJYHR010000078.1 GCA_021784675.1 Actinomycetes bacterium | reverse complement strand
CCGGGTAGTAGTCGTGACCGGCGCCGGACGGGGAATAGGGCGGGCACACGCCCTGCTCTTTGCCGAGGAGGGGGCCAAGGTGGTCGTCAACGACCTTGGGGCCGAGGTCGACGGTAGTGGCTCCGGATCGGGACCCGCCGGCGAGGTGGTCGACGCGATCCGCGCCATGGGCGGCGAGGCGGTCGCCAACGGCGACGACGTCTCCTCCTGGGAGGGGGCGCAACGGATCATCAACACCGCCGTCGACAGCTTCGGCCGGCTCGACGCGGTGGTGAACAACGCCGGTATCCTCCGCGACCGGATGATCGTCAACATGACCGAGGACGAGTGGGATCTCGTAATTCGCGTCCACCTCAAAGGCACCTTCAACATGGTCAGGTGGTCTGCCGCCTACTGGAGGGAGCGCTCCAAGGCTGGCGAGGCGGTCGACGCCCGGATCGTCAACACCACCTCGGCCTCGGGGATCTTCGGGAACGTCGGCCAGGCCAACTACGGGGCGGCCAAGGCCGGCATCGCCTCGCTCACCGTCATCGCCGCCATGGAGCTGGCCCGCTACGGAGTCTCCGTCAATGCCATCGCGCCGGTGGCGCTCACCCGCATGACCGAGAACCTGGGCATAGTGGCCCCAGGAGACGAGAAGGCAAAGGCCTTCCTGGCCCCGGACAACATCTCCCCTCTGGTGGTCTGGCTCGCCTCTCCGGCCTCCGCCGGGATCACCGGCCGCTGCTTCGACGTCGCCGGAAACCACATCGACGTGGCGGAGGGATGGCACGCCGGGCCGGGAGCCGAAGCTGCCGGCGAGCGCTTCACCGTTGAGGAGATCGATCACGTGCTCCCTGGGCTCGCCGCCGCGGCTCGGAAGAACGCCGACATGAGTGGCCACGAACCGGCCTGAGGCCGGGATTGCTCTCCCGGAAGCGCCTAGACTTACCTGGATGACGACCGAGACGTTCCGGTCGCCCTCGATCGATACCCGGGTCCTCGAGCTCTTCGCGCTCGTGGGCGACGGCTTCGTCGGGGCGCGGGAAGCCCTCATCCACGGCGACGTCTCCATCTCCACCCTGCTGATCGACCGCGAGAAGCGGATCGACCGCCTCTACAACTCCCTGCAGAAGGAGGTGAGCGAGAGGCTGCTCACTGGAGGGCTGGAGCCGGCGGAGATCCAGTACCTGGTCGGCGTGATCCGGATCATCCCCGAGCTCGAACGGAGCGGCGACCTTGCGGAGCACATCGCCAGGAAGGCGGCGCTCGACCTCAGCCGCGACCTGAGGCCCCGGTGCCGGGGGATCATGCAGCAGATGGGGGAGGTGGGCACGCTCATGTGGAACCAGGCCTCCATCGCCTACGACACCCGCGACGCCACCATCGCCGGCATGCTCGGCGAAATGGACGAGTCGCTGGACGATCTCCACGTCTCCTTCATCGCCGAGGTCGTCTCCAGCTCGCCGCCGGCCACGGTGGCCATGGAGCTGGCGCTGGTGGGAAGGTTCCTCGAGCGCTTCGGCGACCACGCGGTCAACCTGGCGCGAACGGTGGCGGCGAGCACCACCCCGCTCCGCCTGGCGGCTGAATGATCACCTTTTCCGGCAGCCTTTGACCGGTGCCGCCTGACCGGCCTTAAAATCGGCGGGCCCCCCGCTCGACCCTGCCCCAGGGCTGCCTCCCGGGAGGCGCTAGCCGTCCTCGGTCAGCCGCCGCTTGCGCTCGGCGAGGCGCGCGCCCATCGCCGCTACCTCCGAGCGGTGGCGGACCCCCAGCTTTGCCAGCAGGTTGGAGACGTAGTTCTTCACCGTCTTCTCGGCCAAGAAGACCTCCTCCGCGATCTCCCGGTTGGTCTTCCCCTGGGTGATCAGCTCAAAGATCCGCCGCTCCTGATCGGTCAGCTGCGTGGTCGGATCGTCCCCGCTCCCCTGCGGGTTCCGGATCCGCTCGAGAACGCGGGTGGTGACCGCCGGATCGATCAGGCTCTCCCCCGCGGCGACCAGCCTGATCCCCTCGACCAGCTCCTCCAGCCGTACCCGCTTGAGCAGGTAGCCGGAGGCCCCTGCCATGATCGACGAGAAGAGCGCCTCGTCGTCGGAGAAGGAGGTCAGCATGATGCAACGCAGCTCCGGCTCGCGCTCCCGGAGCTCCCGGCACAGCGCGACACCATCGCCGTCAGGGAGCCTGACGTCGAGCAATGCCACCTGCGCCTTCGAACTCGGAATCCTGGCCAGCGCCTCCTCGACGCTGCCGGCCTCACCGACTATGGCGATATCCGGCTCCCCGCCAAGGAGGGTAGCGATCCCTCGCCGCACCACCTCGTGATCCTCGACAAGAAATACGTTTATGCTCACCCTCCAAGCGTACCACTACGCTCAGGCAGGCTCCAGGTCACCAGCGAACGACGGTGACCGGAACCGGGCTATGGTGAACCAGCTGGTCACTCACACTCCCGAGCAGCAGGGAGGAGAAGCCTCCGTGGCCGCGAGCTCCGACCACGAGCAGGTCAACGTCGCCGCAGAGCTCGATGATCCGCGAGGCGGCGTTCCCCTCGACCAGGCTAACCTCCGTCTTCAGCGCCGGGAGCGCCTCGGAGACCTGAGCCGCAGCCTCGGCAAGGATCTCCTTGCCGGCCGCCTCGAACTCCTCGAGGTCCAGCGCTCCCGGCGCGTAGCCAAACTCGGGGGCCACCCAGGAGTAGACGATGCGAAGCTCAGCGCCGCGGAGCTCCGCCTCCTCCGCCGCAAAGTGTAACGCCTCCTTGGAACTCCGGGAACCGTCGTACCCGACCATGATCCTCCCGTAAGGGCCATCCTCCCGCATGTCCCACTCCTTTCTCCCCCACTCAGCTTAGGCATAACCCGGAAGCCATTCAAGGGCCTAACGGACCATCCTCATCCCAGCGAGTCGAGCAGCTGGACCAGGATCTCCGGCTGAGCCGCCCCGCAGGAGGGGCAGGCTGCTCCACCGCTCGGCACGTTCAACCAGTACCCGTAGACGGTAGAGCGGGTGGCGGCCACGTCGCTCGCCAGCTCAGCCGCGGTGACCCTCCTCCCGGAAGGGTTGGTCGAGAGCCCGGCAAAGACCCTGGCCGCAGGGTTGGCCGCCTCGATCTGGGCCGCGGCGGCCTTAACAAAGCTGCTGTAGACGGCGGGCTCGGCCTCCAGGCTCTGCGCCTGGATATCCACTCCCCAGGCATCCTTTGCCGCGGTGCCCGGAATGCCGGCGGCTAGGAACTTGCTCCGCAGTGACCCCTTGCCACCGATCAGCTTGGCCAGATCGAGCGCCGGAGCGGCAATCAGCCGCGAGGACGTGGAGGAGACGTCCGCCGCCGCCCGCGCCAGCGTCCCAGCCGGATCCGCCGCCTCGGAGGCCGGCGTGAAGCGCCAGTCCTCGATGTCAAAGAGGACGAAACCGGGACGGGAGGAAAGCGCCTGGCCGAGATCGGCTAGGCTTCGGGCGTCCACCACTATGTTGGCCTTCCAGCTGGCGAGGTACCTAGGCGGGGTCGCGCCCACCACCACGTAGTTGCCGGACGAGTCGAAGTGGGCCGTGATGAAGGCGGCGCCGGCAACGCCCTTCACCTTCCCGAGGCTGGAGGCGGCGATGATCCAGTGGATCGGCGCACCCGCCTTACGAGGGGTCGGCGGCTTGAGCGCGCTTCCAGTGCCCGGGTGGCTGGCCGGACTACCGCAGCTGGCTAGGGCGATGGCCGCGCCCGCCACCGCTACTCCCAGCCTTGCTGGAAGGCTCCCCGAGATCAAGGGTGCGCACCCGCCGTCGCGCGAGTCTGCCGGTGACGTGGCCGCACTTCGAGGCGTGGACGGGTGGGCAGCGAGAAGATCCCTCCCAGGATGCCGACCTTGCGGACGGCCTGGAAGGGAATCCACAGCCATATCCAGGGGAGGAAGCGCCAGAAGCCGTAGTAGAGCGTCAGGACGGTCACCGCGGCGAGATCGACCACCACCGCTCCCCCGATCAGCACCAGGATCCTGGGGAGGTCAAAGGGGGTCCGGGGAAGGAGAGAGAAGAAAATCAGCGCGCTGACCAGGGATGCCGGCCGGAGCGAGCTGGTGAGCTTGATCGCCAGAAAGCGCAGCTGGATCAGGTAACGCGGGGTCATCTCCCGAAAGTTGTAGGGAAGGTGGCGAAAGCCCAGGTGAAACGCGGCCCGGGACCACCGGGTGCGCTGCTCCACCAGCGCCGCGAGCGACTGCGGGACGTCCTCGTAGATCACGATCTCCCGGTCGAGCACCGAGAGCATGCCGATCCGGCCCAGGTTGAAGGTCAGGTCGGAGTCCTCCCCGTTCATCCCCTCGACGAAGCCGCCCAGAGCCAGCGCCTCGTAGCGGCGAAAGGCCTGGAAGGTACCCGGGATGTTGTTGCCGTCGAAGCGCTCGTAAGCCAGGCGGCTAAAGCCGAAGTTGAAGAGGCACTCGAAGAGCCGACCCTTGGTATACCAGGCCGGAAGGGAGAAGTTGGGCAGGTCGAAGGCGCCGACGCAACCCACGATCGGGTTCTCGAACCACCCCGGCAACGGCTTGAACACCCCGTTGTCGACGATGATGTCGGCGTCGATCCGGACCACGATATCCGCGGTAGCCGCCTCCAGCGCGCGGTTGAGGGCCCCGGCCTTCCCGGCGTGGGGGCCGGGAACCGGCTCGACTACGGCAAACCTCGCTCGCCTCCTGACCTGGTCGACAATCTCCACGCTTCGATCGGTGGAGCCATCGTCGGCAACCAGAACCCTCACCATCCCCCCGTACTCGCCCGCAGCGGCATCGATAGCCATCAGCGTCGCGGCAATCTGCGCCTCCTCGTTGTAGCAGGGCATGATCACGTCAAGCTGCGGAGGCCGACCGGCGACCGGAAACGGCCGGATCTTCCGCTGGGAGGCGAGGCCAAGAAGCAGGAAGACCACGAAGATGGCCGGAAGGGCGAGGAACATGAGGAACCCGCCAAAGGGAAACAGCGATAGCAGCACGGATGCGGCGAAGTGGAAGACCGCACCCGCGCCGGCCACCACCGAGAGCAGGAGAAGGAGCATTACCAGGAAGGGCCAGAGCCTGGAGACCTGCACCGGGATCCGGAAGCGTGCAGGAAGGTAGGTGGTGGCGGCCACCAGCCCGATCATGGTGGCCACACCGGTGAGAAGCGCCCCCAGATCGAAGAGGAAGTAGGCGGCGTTTGCCGGGAGGGCCAGCCACGCAGCCGCCGCTACCTCCAGAAGGCCGAGCGAGAAGGTGGCGAGGAGATACCCGGCGACGAAGACGAGCCCCACCGCCAGGGCAAAGAAGGACTGCCTCCTGATCAGGACGTAAAGGAAAAGTGAACCGGAGACCAGCCCCATCACCAGCGGATCGAGGAACCGGGTCTGCTGGTAGGCCCCGACCACCCCGACCACCTGCGCGTCCAGCGAGAACAGAAGGTGCCGGAGAGGCAGAACGAAGAGCGGGTATCCCCGGGCTATCGCCACCGACAGCAGCACCATGCCGGCGAGAAAGGTGGCAACCCTGGCGTCGCTGCGCTTCGGCGCGGGCAGCTCGACGTGGCGGAAGCCGTCGCCACGGTCGCCATCGCCGGCGTGGGCCAGCACCGCCAGCAGCCCTCCGCCGAGGACCGCAAGCACGGCGGCGGCTGGAATCAGTACGAGCATTACCCGAGGCTAGCGCTGGATCGACGTAGATCCGGTGAGGCCGTCGACGTAGCTGCCCCGGTAGTTGGTGGCGCTAACCTGCACCTCGTAGACCAGGTTGCCACCGACCACGGTTGGCTTCGGAAAGACCTGCTGCACCCTGCCCCGAAGCGGGCTGAACCCGCTCGCGCTCGGGTAGAAGGTCGCCCTCTCGCCCACCCTGACCATGCCGATCTGTGACTGGGGCACCAGCGCATCCAGAGTGGTGACCCTCGGTCCGGCTATGACCGCGACCGCGGTCTGTGACGCTGCGGAACTCGGCGACGAGGAGCCGGGGAAGAGCTGGAAGCCCGGCTGCACGGAGAGCGAGTTGCCCGAGGGAGCCACGTTCGAGACGCCACTCCCCGAGATCGCCTCACCGATCGCTCCGTCTACCGACACCACGGTTCCCGCAACCGGCGCCCGGAGGAGCTGGCTGCCGGCCTTGACCTGGGCGGCGGCCAGAACCGACTCGTCTCGGGTGAGCTGGTTCTGGGCAGCGGCGATGTCCGCCTCGATCCCCTGGACTCCGATACCGCCGCCGCTGATCCCCGAGCTGGCCTGCAGGTCGGCTATCGCCCTCTGGTCGGTGGCGACAGTGGAAGCGGCCTGCGCCTCCTCGCTGGCCACGGTCGCCTGCTCCTGCGCCAGGCTCGCCTGATCGGCAAGGAGAATGTGCTTGTCAGCCAGGCAGGATGCCGACCCGGCACCCCCGCCCGCACACGCGGTCGCCACCTGGCTCTGATCGGCCGCAATCAAGGCATCGAGCTGGTTCACCGCAGCAACCCCAGCGGTCTTCGCCGCGGCAAAGCTGTTCTCGGCGGTAGCCAGCTGGTTGTTGGCAGCCGCCAGTTGCTGGGCATAGCTGGCCTGGGTCTGGCTGGCGCTCGTACCCGATGAGGTCTCGGCGCTCACTAGCAGGTTCTTCAGGACCACGATCTCCTGCTTGTCACCGGTAACCGCCTGGGCGGCCGCGGTAACGGCGCCAGAGAGCCCGGGCACCGATTCTACCGCGATCACCTGTCCGGCAGAGACCTTATCCCCCGGCGACACCTTGATCGCGGAGAGCATTCCCGCCTGCGGGAAGTTGAGCGGAATGTCGCCCGAGCTGACCACCTGCGAGCTCAGATCGGTCAGGGGCGCGCCCGAGCGAGCCACGTAAAACCAGGACAGCGCAGCGGCGCAGGCCACCACCACCGCCAGCGCCAGCCAGAGCGCACGGTGCCCGGCCCGGGGCCGGTAG
>JAJYHR010000044.1 GCA_021784675.1 Actinomycetes bacterium | reverse complement strand
CACCGCTGGCGCCGCCACGCCTGCGGGCGGGACCACGCTCACCGATACCGGACCAGAGAGAGCGGTAGCGTCCGTCAAGCCTGCGGTCTTCGCTTGCAGCGTGACTGCCAGCGGCTGCCCGGGAGCTGCCGTAAAACTCTGACCCGGCCCCGACAGCTCCAGCGTGTAGGCCGGAACGTCCGGGAGGCTCGCGGGAGCGATCGGATGCTGGTGGAAGTCGAAACTGGACAACAGGTTGTCCTGCCTGGTGTTCAGCGCGTTCAGCGGCGGCATCCTCCACAGCGCCTGCATGAAAGAGAGGATGGAGATGTTGGTCGTCGTCCTCGAGATGATACCCGGCTTCACCCAGGGAGAGACGATCACCATCGGGGTCCGGGTGCCGTACCCGAAGCGCATCGCGATCGGGGGTGAGACGTGGTCCCAATAGCCCCCACCCTCGTCGTAGGTGATGAAGATGGCGGTCGAGCTCCAGTACCTGCTGTGCATCACCTCTTCGACCAGCTGGCCCAGCCACGCGTCACCCAGCTGGATGTCGGTCGGCGGGTGCTCGCTGTAGAGCCAGGTCGGGATCACGAAGGAGAAGTTGGGGAGGGTCCCGTTCGCAAGATCCTGGGCGAAGGCGCTGGTGTTGGCGACGCCGTTCCAGAGATGCTTGTCCTTCAGCACCGGGGTGTACCAGGCCGGATTCCAGTGGGTGACGAACCCCGCGCCCTCCACCGCGGGCGGCGGAGCCTGGTAGTCCCCCTGATAGATCTTCCAGGAGAGGCCGTTCGCCTGGAGCTGGTCAAAGATCGTCGACACCGGGAGAGTCTTCGGCGGCGGAGAGTCCGAGAGCCATCCGGCGGTGGACGAGGCCACAGCGTAGATCCGGTTCGGCTGGGTCGGCCCGATAGCCGGCTGGAAGTTCCGGTCGGCCAGCGCGAAGTGTGACGCCAGGGCCCATTCGTTGGGGAGAACCGGCCTCCCGAAGGTGGTGATCGATGCGAGGCTGTTCTCCGGGTTCACCGTGTAGTAGTTCATCTTCCAGCCCGCCGTCCCCGGAGTAAAGGCGTTGCTGCCGGCAAAGCCGGTGAAGTACCCGTTGCCACCGCCGAGGAGGCTCGGGCGGTAGTCCATGTTCATGATCTCGGCCGCGCGGTTGTGGTTGAGGTCCACGGTGTCGCCCAGGTTTACTGCCGCCGCCATCGGCGCCACCGCCGGATCGGCATAGTTCGAGCTCGGGTTGGGGAGCATGGTTCCGCCCGGGATGCCATTTGCGGCCGGGAAGTGGCCAAAGAGGTTGTCAAAAGTGTGGTTCTCCAGCATTATCTCGATCACGTGCTTGATCGGCGACCTGCCATCGACGGCACCGGTGATGCTGGTGCTAGAGGCGAGCTGTCCGCCGCCCGCGAAGCCGGCTCCAGTGGCGAGAGCAGCCGACGCCGCCAACCCACCGGAGAGAGCCAGTAACCTACCCTTAGCTTTTGCCATTTTCATGCGGTCGCACTCCTTCGGTATCGGCCCCTCTCGGGGACACCCGGAGAGTCAAGGGCCAGCAGCTTGATGCCCGGGTACCCCGAGATAAACGGCAGCTGAAGCCTCCCCTAACAGTTGGCGATTCCACCCGGCCCACCCGACCGACCTGGCTCGCACGCCCGCAGGCGGGCGGCGCTAACCTGGTTCTGCCGAAGGTGTTTCCCCGGTGCCGCGGGGCAAGGTCGGCGGCCCCTCCGGTTATCGGGGCCGGACCGAAAGAAGAAATGGGGCCACCCAGCAGAGATGCGACCAAACAAAGTCAAGGTCAAAGCCAAGGTCGCCGCGACGGCGGCGGTGGCCAGCGCCGTCGCGGTCGTGCTCATGCTCGCGCCAGCCTGGTCCCACCTGGCCGCGAGTCACGCGAGACGCCACGCCCCAACGCCTCCCCCACCTTACGTCAGGTTCATCAACCGCGGCTACCTGCGCCCGGTCCAGGGGCCCTACTCCTACCCGCAGCTCTGGTACTCCCCGCCACCCCGGGCAGCCATGGTTCCCGGATACCCGGTATCCGCCTTCACTCCGCTGGGAACGGAGGGTGCCGGCGGCTACGCCCTCTTTACCACCGACGTCGTTCCCTACGCGGGAGCCCAATCGGTCGCTGTCGCCTGGATCAACCAGCAGCAGGCCTCGGTCCAGATCTACGCCGGTACCTCACAACCTGCCGGGAGCTTTCCCTACCAGGGAGCGGTACCGCCCTCAAGGTTCCCGTCGCTGATCGCCGCGTTCGAGGGCGGGTTCCAGTTTTCCGTAGCCAACGGCGGCTTCTATCAGGCAGGCACGGTAGGGATCCCGCTGCGCAACGGTGCTGCATCCCTGGTCGAGTACCAGGGAGGAACCCTGGACATCGGAACGTGGGGCTCCGAGCTCTCGATGACCCCCCAGGTGCAGACGGTCCGGCAGAATCTCTACCTGCTGGTCGATCAGGGCCAGCTCAACCCGCTGGTAAACGTCGATCCACTGGTTACCTGGGGGTACTCCCTCGGCAACCTTCTCGCGACCTGGCGAAGCGGCATCGGGATCACGGCCAACGGCAACCTGGTTTGGGTGGGCGGCCCCGGACTCTCGCCGGCCGACCTCGGAAACGTATTGATCTGGGCGGGCGCCATCCGCGGTATGCAGCTAGATATCAACCCGGCGTGGGTGAACTTCGCCTCCTACACCTACCAGCCCGGGTCGGGAATCCACGGGACCAACCTGCTGCCCGCGATGTACTTCCCCCCATCCCACTACCTGACACCATTCTGGCGCGACTTCATTGCCGTCTCGCTTCGCGGCGGGTAGCAGGCTAGCTGAACGCGCCGATCCCGGTTAGCGCCCTCCCTAGCACCAGCGTATGCATCTCGTAGGTGCCTTCGTAGGTGTAGACCGACTCCAGGTTGACCATGTGCCGCACCACCGGGTACTCCAGCGAGATACCGTTGGCTCCGAGGATGCTGCGGCACTCCCTGGCAATCTCCAGGCTCACCCGGGTGCTGTTCATCTTGCCGGCGCTGATCTGTTCCCCGGTAACCTGTCCACGCTCCTTAAGCCGCCCAAGATGGATCGCCAGGAGCATCCCCTTCCCCCACTCCAGAGCCATCTCCGCCAGCTTCTTCTGCGTGAGCTGGAAACCGCCGATGGGACGGTCGAACTGCACCCGGGTCGTGCTGTAGTCGATGGCCGAGCGAAGGCAGTCCCGGGCGGCTCCGAGCGCCCCGAAGGCGATTCCGAAGCGCGCCTCTCCCAGGCACGCAAGCGGGGCGCCCAAGCCAGCTCCTCCGGGCAGCAACGCCTCCCCGGGCAGGCGAACGTCCTCGAGAACCAGTTCGGAGGTGGCCGATGCCCTCAGCGACAGCTTGCGGTGGATCGGGATCGCAGAGAACCCCCTCGTTCCCGCCGGGACCAGGAAGCCGCGAATCCCCTCCTCGGTCCGCGCCCAAACCACGGCCACGTCGGCCACGTGCCCGTTGGTGATCCACATCTTGCTCCCGTTCAGGATCCAGTCCCCACCGGATCTGGCAGCCGCGGTCCGCATTCCCCCGGGGTTGGAGCCAAAGTCCGGTTCGGTAAGGCCGAAGCACCCGATCGACTCCCCCTTTGCCATCGCCGGCAGCCACTCCTGCCTCTGCTCCTCCGAGCCAAAGGCGTGGATCGCCTTCATGGCAAGCGACCCCTGCACGCTCACCAGAGAACGGATTCCGGAGTCGCCGGCCTCCAGTTCGAGGCAAGCCAGGCCATAGGAGACGGCGCCCATCCCGGCGCAACCGTACCCCTCGAGGTGCATCCCCATCACCCCCAGCTTTCCCAACTCGAGCGCGAGCGCACGCACCGGCAGCTCTCCGCTCTCGAACCACTCGGCAACCGACGGCTTCAACCGGCTCTCGACCCAGCGCCTGGCTACCGCCGCGATCTCCTGCTCTTCGCTCGAAAGTAGCTCGTTGATCGCAAACAGTTCCTCGAGCGTTCTCTTCTCCGCGGTCACCGGCATCCTCCGCCCTCTCGTTGACTTCCGGCCAATCTTAACCATCACCGCCGCCACCCGCTAGACGGCAGTCCAGCAGATCATGACCCGTACCGCAGCCTGGCGGAGCTTGGCAAGCGTGTGCGGTAGCCTCGTCCGTGGAGGGAAGATGAAATCAGTCCGCTTTGGAAACACCGGCCTCATGGTATCGAAGCTTTGCCTCGGCACCATGACCTTCGGGTTGCAGACCGGCGAAACCGAGTCGTGGCGAATCCTCGACCACGCCTTCGATGCCGGTATCTACTTCATCGACACCGCTAACGTCTACCCGCTGGGCGGCGGCATCGAGCACGCCGGCCACACCGAGGAGATCGTCGGCACCTGGCTGAAGGGCCGCCGTGATCAGGTGGTGCTCGCGACCAAGTTCGTCGGGGAGATGGGCACGAGTCCTCTCGACGCCGGCGCCTCCCGCCGTCACATCTTTGCCGCAGTCGACGCCTCCCTACGCCGCCTCGGGACCGACTACATCGACCTCTACCAGCTGCATCGCCCGGATCCCGGCACCCCGATAGAGGAGACGCTCGAAGCCCTCACCGATCTGGTGAAGATCGGCAAGGTTCGCTACATCGGCTGCTCCAACTTCCCCGCCTGGCGGGTCGCCCGCTCCCTCGGCCACTCAGAGCACCACGGCTTCGCCAAGTTCGCCTCGCTGCAGCCCCGCTACAACCTGCTCTTTCGCGAGATCGAGAGAGAGCTGCTTCCACTCGCCGCCGAAGAGGGTCTGGCGGTGATCCCCTTCAACCCGATCGCAGGGGGCATGCTCTCCGGAAAGCACCGCGACCTGGCCCAGCCCGCACCGGGTACCCGGTTCAACTCGACGCCGGCAAGCGCACTCTACCGGCGGCGGTACTGGCACCAGGACATGCTCGAAATCGTCGCCGAGCTCGGGGGGATTGCCAAGGAGGCTGGCGTGTCGCTGGTAACCCTGGCCGTCGCCTGGGTGCTGGCAAACCCCGCCGTGACCAGCCCTATCATCGGCGCCTCCAGTGCCGAGCAGCTGGTGGACTCGATCCAAGCGGCCGAGTTCGAGCTCGATCAGGAGCTCAAAGCGAAGCTCGACGCCCTCACCGCCGACTACCGCAAGGGAGATTGGGAGAGTTAGGCCGTGGCCACACCCGACACCATCAGAGCCGTCGCATGACCCGCTACGCTCCGCTAGCCGGGCTGGTAATCGAGCTCTGTGCTATCGCCTTCACCCTCATCCTCTACACCAAGTGGCGGCTGAACAGGCGCGAGACGCCGATGACCTACCTCCGCAAGCTCGAACCAAACCAGCGGCGAGCGGCCTTCCAGGCGGTGCGCACCGGTGTCCTCCCTGAAGACCCCGAGCTTCGCCAGCACGCCATTGAGGTGGCAAAGCGGGCTGCTGCAGATCACCCCAGGGAGTGGATCTACGTTGGACTCCTCTTCATGCTGCTCGGCGACTCGCTGGCCTCCCAATCGGCGGTGATGCTGGCGCTAGCGACCCTGCTGGCGCTGCTGGCGGCCTATGCAATCTCCACCCGCCGGAACCTTCGCCGGCACGCGATCACCATTCTCAAGTCCTAGGAGACTATGCCCTGAGCCCCTCGCCTCACCTGAGTCCAGCCGCGCTCGCGAACGCCTCCAGCCTCTCGGTAAGCTCGACCTGCCTGACGCAGAGTCCAGCATCGCCCGAGTAAAACGACCGGTCACACATTCCGTGCAACAGCACGAGCGCGCCCTCCACCACCTCGGAAAACGCACTCAACTCAACCGTCTCCGCACGGTGCCGCAGTCGGGACGCCTCCCGCGACTCCCACTGGCTTCCCGCCGCCGCCTCGATCTCCATCAGCAGCAACGAGAGCTCTCCAGCTAGGTAATACCAGGTCATCGAGGGCGACTCCGGCCTCAATGCTCCTCCGGCAGACCGTCCTTGCTTGCCGGGGGCCCCAATCGCGAAAGACCGTTCAAATCAGTCGACGTGGCCATAAGACTCGATCTCCGCCACCTCTTGCGGGGTAAGCTCCCGCGGGAGATCCCCCTTGGCCAGCTTCTCGCTCTGGACGCTGTGCCTGATGCCCTCCACCACCTCAGCGTTGGCCAGGGTGGTGAGGTCTCCGGGATCGGTAAAGTTGGAGATCCCGGCGATGACCCGGCGCATGATCTTTCCGGAACGGGTCTTCGGCATGTCGGGCACGATCCAGACGTTCTTCGGCCGGGCGATCTTCCCGATCTCCACCTCAATTGCGGTGCACACCTTGTCGGAGATCTCCTTGCTGGGACTGAAACCAGGCTTGAGCGAGACGTACATCTCTACCACCCGCCCGCGGACCTCGTCGACAACCGGGACCGCCGCAGCCTCGGCGACCTCGGCAACCGTCAGGCTCGCGGACTCCAGCTCCTTCGTTCCCAGCCGGTGGCCGGCGACGTTGATCACGTCGTCCACCCGCCCCAGGATCCTGAAGTAACCGTCCGACGCTTTCATAGCGCCGTCACCGGCGAAGTACGGCCAATCCCGCCAGTCCTTGCTGTTCTTGTCCCGGCAGTACTTCTCGTAGTACACCTGGATGAAGCGCTCCGGCTGCCCGTAGATGGTCTGCAAGATGCCCGGCCACGGGTTGCGGATACAGATGTTGCCCGCCCTGCCGCTGCCGGCCTCGACCTCGTTGCCGTCCTCATCGTAGACGGCCGGATAGACCCCGAGAACGCCTGGACCGCAGCTCCCCGGCTTCATCGGCTGGATTCCGGGCAGGGTACTCCCCAGGAACCCGCCGTTCTCCGTCTGCCACCAGGTATCGACGATTACCGCCTCGTTCTTCCCGACAACGTCGTGATACCACTTCCATACCTCGGGCTCGATCGGCTCCCCAACAGTGGTCATGTGCTTGAAGTGGTACTGGTACTTCTTGGGCTCATCGGGTCCAAGCTTG
>JAJYHR010000055.1 GCA_021784675.1 Actinomycetes bacterium | reverse complement strand
CGATCTTGGCAAGTACAAGCTTGGCTGGGCTGACGCCCAGGAGTACGTCTTCAAGCCCAAGAAGGGCCTGTCCCGCGAGATCGTGGAGGAGATGTCCGCGATCAAGGGGGAGCCGGAGTGGATGCGGGCCTTCAGGCTCAAGTCCCTGGAGTACTTCTGGAGAAAGCCGATGGCGCCGTGGTTCGCGGTGAACATGCCGGCGCTCGACTTCGACGATATCTACTACTACATCAAGCCCACCGACCGCCAGGTCGACTCGTGGGAAGAGCTTCCCGAGCAGATGAAGAAGACCTGGGACAAGTTGGGCATTCCCGAGGCTGAGCGAAAGTACCTGGCCGGCGTCACCGCCCAGTACGAGTCGGAGGTGGTCTACCACCGCAACCGCGAGGAGCTGTCCCAGCTGGGTGTGCTCTTCACCGACATGGACTCCGCCCTCCGGGAGTACCCGGAGCTGGTGCGGAAGTACTTCGGCAGTGTCATTCCTCCCAACGACAACAAGTTCGCGGCGCTCAACTCCGCGGTCTGGTCGGGAGGGTCGTTCATCTACGTTCCTCCGGGGGTGAAGCTTGATATGCCGCTCCAGGCCTACTTCCGGATCAACGCGGAGAACATGGGCCAGTTCGAGCGGACTCTGATCATCGCCGACGAGGGCTCGCAGGTCCACTACATCGAGGGGTGCTCGGCGCCGGTCTACTCGACCGACTCGCTCCACTCCGCGGTGGTGGAGCTGATCGCGAAGCCGGGGGCGAGGATCACCTACACCACCATCCAGAACTGGTCGTCAAACGTCTACAACCTGGTGACGAAGAGGGCCAGGGCCGAGGCGGAGGCGCGGGTCGAGTGGATCGATGGCAACATCGGATCGCAGCTGACCATGAAGTACCCTTCGGTCTACCTGATGGGGCCGAAGGCCTCGGGTGAGGTGCTGTCGGTGGCGTACGCCGGCGCCGGTCAGCACCAGGATGCCGGTGCGAAGATGATCCACGCCGCTCCGGAGACCTCGTCGACGATAGTCTCGAAGTCGATCTCCAAGGATGGCGGGATCTCGACCTACCGGGGGCTGGTGCGCATCGACGAGGGCGCCAAGAACTCCAAGAGCTTCGTCCGCTGCGACGCGCTGCTGCTCGACGATCGGTCGATATCGGAGACCAAGCCCTATATGGAGGTTTCCGAGCGGAGCTCCTGGGTCGGCCACGAAGCCACCGTCTCCAAGGTCGGGGACGACCAGCTCTTCTATCTCATGAGCCGCGGCCTCTCCGAGGCCCAGGCGATGAGCCTGATCGTCAACGGCTTCATCGAGCCGGTCACCCGGACCCTGCCCATGGAGTATGCAGTAGAGTGGTCGCGGCTGATCGAGCTCCAGATGGACGGGTCGGTAGGCTAACCGGCCGAGATGCTACCTGGGCAGCGCCCTGAACTCATCGACGACCTCTTCGCTGCCAGTAGTGTCGATGCTCCCGGCGGGCCGGTTCCAGCACATAAGGTAGAGGTCCACCACGCTCCCGGCGATCGCCGCTTCGGCGTCACCAGCTCCTTGCTTGGCGCTAAAGGCTGCGGGGGAGAAGGTGAGGATCCACTCTACCGGGCGGTCGGTAGCGTGAACGCGAAGGGTCCGGGTCTTGCCGTCGCCCTTGCCCGAAGCTCGGTTCGGGAGGAAGCCGTCAAAGAGCTCGGCTAGGCCGTCGGTAGCCAGCTCCGGGTTGATCCCCAGCGCCGCAGGGGAGGGGTGGCCGGGATTTGCCAGCGAGTAGTCGACGAGATGGATGGCGACCTCGTGGGTAATCCGGCGGATGATCCAGCCCACCGTCTGGTCCTTGCCAGTCCAGTTCCACGCCGGATCGCTCGGCTGGCGCGAGGTCAGCAGGTCGTAGAGCTTCTCGAAGTTGAGCTGGAGCCAGCTGGACGGCGCGGTGCCCTTCGGCGCTGTGGCCACCAGATCGCCCCGGTGGGGGTTGGCGTTCTCGCGCACCCGGTACGCCATCAGCTGGTAGACCATGGCTAGGTGGTTGGACAGATCGGTTGCGTGCCATCCGGGGCAGGTTGGGATCGGTGCGGAGGGATCTGCACCGGCAGCCATCTCAGTGGCAGTCCGGGCGAGGTCCCGGAACTGTACTAGCGCCCCGCTCGCCATCTGGATCCTCCTTGTGCTCGCTTAGCGGGGAGCTTAGACGGAGTATCACTCGCCGGTGCGACCTCGGAGGGTTCCTCTTCATCGAGGACCAGGCGGGGAAGATCGATTCCAAAGGTGGCGCCCTCTCCCTCTCCCGGGGAGAAGGCCCAAGCAACACCGCCGTGCGATCGCGCGATCGCCGCCACCAGCGCCAGACCGAGGCCGGCCCCCCCTCTGGCCCGTGAACGCGACTCGTCGGAGCGATAGAAGCGTTCGAAGACCCGGTCCAGCTGGGCGGGCTCGAGTCCCGGTCCCGAGTCGGTGACGGTGAGCCGGGTGATCTCGGAGTAGTCGAGCATGCTGATGGTCTCGTCCACGCCCCCGAAGGCGTCGCCAGAGCCGTCCCGCGCGCTCCGCGATCCCACCGGCAGCGGGGTGCCCTTGGGGAGGCACTCGAGCTTGATGAGCACCTGTGACCCCGCCGGGGTGTGGGTTCTCACGTTCGCGAGCAGGTTGGCGAGGACTTGGGTCAGCCGGTGCTGGTCCCCGAGGACCAGCACGCCCTCCGAGACCGATGACTCGAATTGCCGCTCCGGCTCGACCGCTTGGGCGTCCATGATCCCCTGGGAGACGAGGCCGGAGAGGTCGACCGGCGACAGGGAGAGCGGGCGGTTCTGATCCATCCGCGCGAGCAGGAGAAGATCCTCGATGAGGGCGGCCATGCGCGTCGACTCCGACGAGATCCGGCCCATCGCCACCGAAACCCCGTTCTCGTCGGAGAGCGCCCCCCGGAGGTAGAGGTCCGCGTACCCCTTGATACTCGTGAGCGGCGTGCGCAGCTCGTGGCTGACGTCAGCGATGAACTGGCGCAGCCGTTCCTGTGAGGTCTGGGAGTCGAGGAGCGCCAGCTGGAGCCGCTCCAGCATGGTGTTGAGCGACTCGGCGAGCGTCCTGACCTCGGCGGGGCCGTATGAATCCACCTTTGCGGTCGCGTCGCCGACGGTTACCTCCCTGGCCTGTGAGCGCATCCGTTCCAGCGGAGAGAGGCCGAGCCTTATCGAGGCGGTCGCCAGGACGCCGAGCCCCAAGATCACGCCGGCCGATACCAGCAGCTCCGCGAGCTCCAGCCGGCCGATGGTGTCGGCCACCGAGTTGAGCGGGATCGCCAGCACCATGGTGCCGTTGTAGGCGGCGTACGGCTCGGCGATCACCCGGAAGGCGGTGTCCCCCTGGTGGAGCGTGATCGCGCGGTTGATGGGGATGGAGACCTTCTGATTGCCGATGAAGCCCGAGGTGACGTTCGGGGGGAGCAGGGTCGGGGTCTGGGCGCTGGAGAACTCCCCGGTGATCGAGGAGCCGTTGGCAAAGACGAACTCTCCGAAGGTTCCGGATGGGAGGGCGAGGAGGGGTGCCGACCCGAAGTTGCCGACGTCGCCACCGCGGAGCACCACCAGCCGGGCCGCGGGTGCCACGTTGGACTCGAGCTGGGTGTCGACCCTGGAGATCAGGAAGGAGCGGAGCGCGGTCACGGTGGCGATGTCGATGGCCGCGATGCCGACTATCAAGGAAGCGAGCGTGATCAGCAGGAGGCGGTATCTAAGGGAGAGCCCGCTTAGCCACCGCGGCTTGATCATCTGGAGCTGGTTTCGGCCGGTCTCAGGCTATAGCCGACTCCGCGGATCGTCCTGATCAGGGAGGGACCGTGGGCGTCGAGCTTCTTTCGCAAGTAGGAGATGTAGGTCTCGACGATGTTGGCGTCGCCGTCGAAGTTGTAGTCCCAGACGTGCTCCAGGATCTGGCTCTTCGAGACCACCTTGCCGGCGTTGAGCATGAGGAAGCGGAGCAGCTTGAACTCGGTCGCCGTCAGCTCCACCTGGTGTCCCGCTCTGATCACCTCGTGGGTCTCGTCGTCGAGGATCAGGTCGGTAAAGGTAAGCCGGGTCGGTGCGGTGGAGGAGCCGTGGGAGCGCCGCAGAACCGCCTCGATGCGGGCGGTCAATTCGGCGAGGGAGAAGGGTTTGGTGAGGTAGTCGTCCGACCCCAAGCGGAGCCCGGCGACCCGGTCCTCGAGCGAGTCCTTGGCGGTGAGGAAGAGGATTGGGGTGTCGTTCCGCTCCTCCCGGAGGCGCTTAAGAACCTGGAAGCCGTCCAAATCCGGCATCATCACGTCCAGCACGATCAGGTCTGGCCGGAAGGACTTCGCGCTCTCCAGAGCCTCCCTCCCCGAGGAGGCGACGGAGACCTGGTACCCCTCGAAGGAGAGAGCCATCGATAGGAGCTCCGTGATCGGAAGCTCGTCGTCGACGACCAGGATCCGCTCGTTCTGAGCCTGCTTTTGCGGGGAGGAAATCGGCATCTATCGATCCAGTCCGTACTCAATGGCCAGAGGCATAGTCCATCTCAAGCTTACCGCCGGCGGCACGCCGGCGGCACGGGGTTTTGCGCTCTGAAGCCGCGAGGTGCATCGCTAGGTGGCCGGGGCCGTTCCCAGCGTGACCGTGACCGTCGAGGAGCCGCTGGAGTTCTGGATCCCCAGGGTTACCGAGGTGCCGGGCGAGGAGCTTTTCACATCTCTCACGAGGGCGCTGGCGTCGGCAACCTGGGAGCTGTTGAAGCGGTCGATCACGTCCCCCGGAGCCAAGCCAGCCTGCGACGCGGGCGATCCCGGGTAGATGTAGTCGATCAGGGCGCCGGTCTCCGAGGATGGGTAGCCGAGCTGGCTGGCGGTCTGCGCGTTCAACGTCTGGATTCCGACCCCGAGGAAGGCTCCGCCGGAGGGAGAGGCGCTGCTGCTGCCGGTGTAGTAGTTGGGGTTCTTCTCGATATTCTTGATCACCGGCAGGACCGAGTCGATGGCTTCGGCAAAGCCGAGCCCTTGAGCGCTCGTGGTTCCGGTCGAGGCGATGATCGCGGTGTTCATCCCCACCACCTGCCCGGCCGCGTCAACCAGCGGACCACCGGAGTTGCCTGGGTTGATCGGGGCGTCGGTCTGGATCATGTCGGAGAGGTTCTCGGTCGAAGTCGAGATTCCCCGATGGAGAGCGGAGACGATGCCGTCGGTCACTGTCGGTTGCCCCTGGAGGGCGAGGGCGTTCCCGATAGCCACCACCGGATCACCCACCTGAAGTTGCTTGGAGGAGCCGAAGGTGACCGTGGGCAGGTTGGAGAGCCCCTCGATCTGGAGCACGGCGACGTCGTGGGCCGGGTCGACTCCGATCACCTTGACCGGGTGGGGGTTCGACTGGTTGTAGAGCGTGGCTTGGATCGAGGTGGCGTTGGCGATCACGTGGTTGTTGGTCAGCACGAGGCCGTTCGACGAGATGATCATCCCGGTCCCGGCCGACTGGAACTGCGACTGGCCGAGGTATCCGTTGGACGAGGTGCCCTGCGCGGTGATGTCCACGACGGCGGGCTCCACCTTGGCCAGAATCGACGGCGTGTTGAGCACCCCGCTCAGGGATCCTTGCTGGAGTGTGGTTGGCGCCGCCTTCACCTGCTTGATCACTACCGGTGTCGAGTTCGACCCTACCGCCTTCATCACTCCGAAGCTGGTGGCAAGCGCGACCACCGCCGACACTGCGGCCGCCACCACGACGGTGGTCGGAGAGAAGCGGGAACTCCGCTTCGGGCTGTCAGCGGTTTCGGGACCCGCCGCCGACGCGGTGACCGGCCGGACCCAGGTGATCTCCTCATCGCCGATCGTGTTGAAGCCGCCGCCGGCCTGACCTTCGCCGCCGTCGTCGGCCTCGCTCCCATAAGGCTTGCTGAACGGCTCCCCGCCGGCCGGGCCCGCGGTGTCGCCGGGAAGGGTCGGCTCGTCAGGGTTGAGCTGGTCGCCGCCGCCCTCGATGTTTGCGTCATCGGTCACTTGGCACCTCTCTTTGCTGGTTTTGTGCTCAGTCTTGACTGCCAGGCTTTGAGCAACCTTAGGGCTTATTAGGAAGTTTCGTGGAGGTTAACCCGCGCTTTCAGGAATGTTGGGAAGGAGTCTTGGAACGCCTTCCCGCCGATAAGAGCGGCGTTGGTCGCCGCCACCTTTGCCAACTTCCCGGGCAAGCTCTCCTGCCTCGATGCGAGCAGGTGCTCCTTGAGTGCGAGAACCGCCGGCTGTGGGTTGGAGGCGATCAGGGCCGCCAGGGTGGTGACTCCGCTCCGCAGCTCGTCGACGGAGTCGTAAACTCTAGTCACCAGGTTGAATCCCGCGGCATCAACGGCACGAAAGGTAGCGCCAGAGAGGGCGATGTGAGCCACAACGGCCCGGGGCAGCACCTCGGCCAGCAGTTCAAGGGCTCCGAGGTCGGCGACCATCCCGAGCTTTACCTCCGGGAGCGAGAAGACGGCGTCGTGGCTGCAGACCCGGATGTCGCAGGCAGCAGCCAGGTTGAGCCCACCGCCTATGCAGTGACCTTGGATCGCGGCGATGGTCGGTTTCCGGCAGAGGGCCAGCCTGAGGAAGCCGCTCTGCAGCCGCGTGATCGTCTCCGGGGTAACCCCCGCGGCTAGCGCGGGAGCCATCGAGACCAGATCGAGGCCGGCCGAGAAGCTCCTCCCCTCCGCCTCGATCAGGATCACCCGGACGCGATCGTCGATCTCGAGGCTCTCTACCGCCTCCGGGAGCTTGGCGAAGAACTCGGCGTTCATCGCATTTCGCTTCTCGGGCCTCGCGAGTAGTAGCCGCCCGATGCCGTCGTCGATGGTTGCCTCTATCATCACGGTCTCCTTGCTGGGAAGGGCACAGCAATTATTCTGTCTCCTGCGCGATGGAAATGCTAGGTAGCGAGTTAAGCAGTAGCTATTACTACTATGGTGATAGGGTAAAACTCGGGCCTCATGCCAGGCGGCCCCGGGTGCGATGGCACGCGATTAGGAGTGGTGAGTGAAGGTTTTTGGTGGGGAGGT
>JAJYHR010000048.1 GCA_021784675.1 Actinomycetes bacterium | reverse complement strand
GAGAACCGTCCCCAAGTCGGAGAACCGGGCTTGCACCAGCTCCACCCGGTCCCGGTACGGCGCAAGCACCGCTTCGGCAAGCTTCAACGCCTGCCCGTCCCGGTCCACCCCGATCAATCTCAGCTCCGGATAGGCATTGAGGATCCGTTCCGAGTGCCCGCCGGCCCCGAGGGTGGCGTCGACCACAACTCCCGAAGCAAAGTCGGCCAGCGCAGCCACCACCTCGGCCGCCATCACCGGGGTGTGGCTAGCCATTGTGCAGCCCCCGTTCCTGGTAGGCCACCCAGCCCTCCGGGCTCCAGAGCTCGATGGTGCCAAAGTTCCCGTGGACCAGCACCTCCCGCTCGAGCGCTGCCGTCTCCCGCAGGGCAAGCGGCAACCCCACCCTTCCAAGCCGATCGATCTCGATCTCGAAGGTGCTCCCCGACCAGGTCCGAAGGCGCCGCCGCTCCTCGGGGTCCTGCCACTGTTCCGGAGAGACGTTGTTGGAGAAGCTGGTGAAGTCGTCGACCGTCCAGAGCACGAGGCACGGATCTTGAAACTGCGACGGGGTAACGAAAAGGCGTTCGCCGAACTCCGTCCGGAACTTTGCGGGCAGGGTCAGGCGCCCCTTCTGGTCGAGGGTGTGCGTATAGGAGCCAAAGAACTTGGCCCTCCCGCTAACTGCCGGCCATACGGCCATCGCACCACCCACAGCTCACCATAACGACCCACTTTAGACCACTTTGCCCCACTTTGATAGAATTTTTCGGCAAGCATTGCGAAAACCTGACCGCCTCGGGTCGTTTTTGGGGTGAATGCCGGCTTAGCGGCTAGCGATCGCCGAAACGATCGCCTCGGTGAGAGGCTCTAGGCGAAGGTCGCAGAGCTCAGCGAGGCCCACTGCGTTCGGAACGCTGAAGCCGGTGCGCGCAAAACCGGCCAGCTCAGCTTGCCGGTTCTTGAAGAGCAAAGAGGCTTGCAAGCAGGCCACTCCTTGGCTCCGCCGTTGCGAGAGGCCGAGAACCTTCCGGCCGCTGGCGTGAAGCTCGCCGAAGCCCAACCCGGCAAAGCAGGCAATCCGAGCGCTCTCGTTGGGAGGCTGCCGCTCGGTCACCACCTCAAGCTCCAGGCCGGCCGTCCTAGAGATCGCACCTTGGAGGAGTTCGCCCAGCCAGATGAAGGAGTGGCCGAGGTCGACCGAGACAAGCCGGTCGTGAGAGCCCAGATACAGCATCAACCACAACTGGTCTCCCGGCGTCACCAAAACGGCACCTCCGCCGCTCCCGCGGCGGACCACCTCGTACCCCCCTGCCGCGATAGCCTCGACGGAGTACTCCCTAACCGGTGTCGAAGAGCCGAGGACCACCGCCGGATTGAGGACGTCTACAACCCTGAGCAGCGGCAGGTGATCTCCGGGAGCGGGCCAGAAGCCGTGCACCGCCTCCGCCGACGCCGACACCCGCTCGACCCTCCAGCGACTCCCCTTGCTACCGAGTCCCCCGTCGGCCATCACCTGCGCACCGCCACGGGCCTCGCCTGCGAGCGTATCCGGCCGCGATCTCCGCCCGATCGGCGCCAACCCGCCATGCAGGCGATACGCCGAGGCAGGAGGCCGGCCGGGGCCAGCCCATCGCCGCAAACCCGATCGTCAAGTCGCACTCCACGCCCCGCTACCCAATCCAGACCTCTCCCGCCGGCCGGCGTTGATCGCGGCGACGCCATCGAGCCGGCCGCGGCCAGGAGAGCTGGTGCCAACATGATAGTCCTCAACCGAGCATCCCCAGTTGGGCGGCCTTTTCGGCGCGGCGCAGCCAGCCCGGTAATCCACTACTCGAGGAGGCGGAGACCGGTCGGAGCGATCGAGTTCACCTGCGGACTCAGCTCCACCTCGAATATCGCCCGCGAGCCGGGAAAGACGTATCGCGAGAACAGGATCGGGTGGTCAGCACGGTCGAAGGTGATCCGCTCGCACAACAACCCCGGCGAGCCGGGGCTCACCTTCAACAGCTCTGCGTCCTCCTCAGAGATCAGGGTTGCCGCGATGTTCTGCACCGCGCGCGCCAGCGGAAGCCGCAAGGTGCCCGAACGCGACAGCAGTGCGTAGAAGCTGTTCTCCTCGAGATCGGAAAGGGAAAAGTTGCGGGTTAGGTAAGCCTGCACCCACACCGTAACACGGGCAAAAGGCTGGCCGTCGGCAAGGTTGATCCGAGTGACCTCCATGAGCTCCCCTCCCCCAAGCACCTCCTCGAGCCGCCCGGAAGCCCTCAGGGTTCGCGAGCCGACGATGCACCGCCGAGTCGTGACTCCCAGCTCCTCCAGCTGCTCCTCGATGGTGGTGAAACGCCCCAGCACCTGCTTGAACGGCTCCTGGAGTACCAACCAGCCGAGCCCCTGGCGTGAATCCACCAGCCCCTCGTTCCGCAGCAGTTCGAGAGCCCGCCTTACCGTGATCCGCGATACGCCAAAACGCGCGCCCAGCTCCGCCTCGGACGGCAGCAGCTCGCCCCGGTAAAGCGTGGTCGAGGTGAGATCCATTCTCAACTGATCGGCCACGCTCACGTATCTTGGTACCCGAACATGTCTTATACTTGTATTATAATCGGTAATCGACCAAAGGGGATGCGCAATGCCAACCGCCACCGCCACCACACCCACCGACTCGATCAAGCGGATCTACGCCAACCTCGAGCGAAATGTCGCCGCGGCGAGAGAGACGCTCGGACGTCCTCTTACTCTGGCGGAGAAGATCCTCTTCGCCCATCTCGCCAAGCCGCCGGCATCCGACTTCGAGCGTGGGTCAAGCTACGTAGACCTTCTCCCAGACCGGATCGCCATGCAGGACGCCACCGCGCAGATGGCGCTGCTCCAGTTCCTTACCGCCGGCCTTCCGGAGGTGGCGGTGCCGACCACGGTCCACTGCGACCACCTGATCCAGGCGAAATCCGGAGCGAGCGAGGATCTGCACGTTGCCGAGGACGCCAACCGCGAGGTCTACGACTTCCTCAAGCAGGTATCGGCAAAGCACGGAATCGGCTTCTGGGGGCCGGGATCCGGGATCATCCACCAGGTAGTCCTCGAGCAGTACGCCTTCCCCGGCGGGATGATGATCGGTACCGACTCCCACACTCCGAACGCCGGAGGTCTGGGCATGATCGCCATCGGGGTAGGCGGCGCCGACGCGGTTGACGTCATGGTCGGGCTACCGTTCAACGTGCGCCTCCCGAAGCTCATCGGGGTCCACCTCAAGGGTTCCCCTGGTGGTTGGACCTCTCCCAAGGACGTGATCCTCAAGGTCGCCCAGGTGCTAACGGTGAAGGGAGGAACCGGGGCCGTCATCGAGTACTTTGGCGACGGCGCGCGAAGCCTCTCGGCGACCGGCAAGGCCACCATCTGCAATATGGGTGCCGAGATCGGTGCCACTTGCTCTCTCTTCTCCGCGGACGACCATACTGTCGCCTACCTGCGCTCCTCGGGCAGGGGCGAGGTGGCCGCGTTGGTGGCCGCGAACCTTCCGTTGCTGGGGATAGACCCCGAGGTCGAGGCTGCGCCGGCCGCCTACTTCGACCAGGTCATCGAGATCGATCTCGACGAGCTGGAGCCCCAGATAGTAGGGCCCGCCACCCCCGACCTCGGCCGAGGCACCGGCGACATCGGCGCCGAGGCGGAAGAGAAGGGTTGGCCGGTCGATCTCTCCTACTGCTTGGTGGGATCCTGCACCAACTCATCGTACGAGGACATCTCCCGCGCCGCCTCGATAGCCCGCTGGGCGCGGGGCCGCGGGTTGAGGGTGCGAACCCCGCTCTTGGTAACGCCGGGTTCGGAGCGGACGCGGGCAACCATCGAGCGGGACGGCCTGCTGGAGGAGCTCACCTCCATCGGCGCGACCGTCCTCGCCAACGCCTGCGGGCCCTGCATCGGCCAGTGGAACCGCTCCGACACCGAGGTCGGCACGCTCAACTCGATCCTGACCTCCTACAACCGCAACTTCCCCAAGCGCAACGACGGCAATCCGGCCACCCAAGCCTTCATCGCCTCTCCTGAGGTAGTGGTGGCCTACGCCCTCGCCGGCACGTTTGACTTCAACCCGATCACGGACGAGCTGGACGGCATGAAGATTCCCGCCCCCCGCGGCGAGGAGCTACCGCCAGCTGGGCTTGCCCTCACCGAGAGGGGCTTTGCGGCCCCTCAAGCCGCTCCCGCCGACCGCAGCATTGCCGTGAACCCGAATTCGGACCGGTTGCAGCTGCTGACACCCTTCGAGACGTGGGACGGCAGCGATATGGAGGGACTCCCCGTCCTGATGAAGGCGGTAGGTAAGTGCACCACGGACCACATCTCCGCCGCCGGACCGTGGCTCCGCTATCGCGGGCACCTCGAGAACATCTCCAACAACCTCTTCCTGGGAGTCAACAACGCCTTCGCCTCCGAGACGGGACACGGGTGGTGCCAGATCCACAGGGAGATAGAACAACTCTCGGAGATAGCCCGCCACTATAAGGCGGAGCGAATCGGTTGGGTCGCCATCGGCGATGAGAATTACGGCGAAGGCTCATCCCGCGAGCACGCGGCGATGGAGCCGCGCTATCTCGGTGGCCGCGCCATCATCGCGAGGTCGTACGCTCGCATCGCCGAGGCCAACCTCAAGAAGCAGGGCGTGCTTCCGCTAACCTTCGCGGACCGCGGGACCTACGACAAGATCGAGAAGGACGACACCATCGATATCCTCGGGCTTGCAGATATCGCCCCCAACCGGGAGATTGCCGGCCGCATCCACCACGGGGACGGGTCGATAGAGGAGTTCGAACTCCGTCACACCCTGTCCCCACTCCACATCGAGTGGTTCAAGGCGGGAAGCGCCCTCAACCTGATCCGAGCGCGGGCTCGCTAAACCGGTTCGGCACGCCGTCCCCTTTTTGCCTGGTATAGTGGATACAACGTTTAGGAGCTCGAAAAGGGGGCACTGCTAAGCAGTTTGACAGGCGTTATAAGCGGTGGGTTCTGCACCTGGCGTGGCGGTGGTATCGTTGCCAGTGCGCGCAGCCGATAGCAGCGACTGGGTCGCTGCCACGGTGGCCGGGTAAGTCAAGGGCACAGTCGCCTTCGCTGGTCGGCGGCGACACGCTGGCTACCGGACAGTACGGACCCCACTAAACACCGGCCAACTCCGCCGGACGGGCTGCAGTTCCGCTGCGGCGCGTCCTGAAGGTAAAGCGCGCTGTGAACTTGCAAGTTCACGGAAGCCGCCCTGCCGGTGTCGGGCGAAGGAGTGACCATACAACCAAGGTACGTCAAGCGCGTAAGCATTGCGTCCACCGTTAAAGTTCTAACCCGGATCGCGGTCCCGGCCGCGTTGGCAGCATCGGCAGCGGTGACTGCGGCGCCGCCCTCGTCACCGGTGTCGCAGGCGAGCCTGCAAGCCGAGGCAAGCTCGCTCGCCACCGAGATCATGTCGCAAAGCACGGAACTGCACACGCTCGCGGTGCAGATCGGGCAGGCGCAGGCGAGCTACAGCCAAGCACAGGCACAGGTGCAGGCGTACCAGACCCTCGTCGGTGCGGCCGAGGTCACCTACACCGGCGACCGCAGCCGCCTGGCGCAGTCGGCAGTAGCCGTCTTCATCCAGCGGTCCTCCTACTCCCCTGTGGTCGACTATCTAAACTCCCCACTCGCCACCGACGCCCTGCGCCAGGACTACCAGTCGTTCGCGTCGATGAGCATCCAGAGCGAGATCACTGCATACCGCAAGGCTCGGGAACAGCTCCTTCAGGCCCAGGCGGCCCTGTTGAGCAAGGAGGGGATGGCCAAGGCCAACCTCGACCAGCTCAATCAGGAGCAGAACTCGATCAACACCCAGGTAGCCAACGAAGAGAGCACCCTTGGCCAGATCAAGGGCCAGATCGCCCAGCTGGTCCAGCAGGCGCTCGCCGCCAAGAACAGCCAGCCCCAAGGCCTGCCTCAGGGCGGTGGCATCGGTGCGGCGCTGAATATCGTGACCCATTCGCCTTCGGGCAGCGCCCCTGGACCGGCCTCTCCTTCACAGCTGTTGGCACTGCGGGAGTGCGAGTCCGGGAACAACTACCAGGAGAACACCGGAAACGGCTACTACGGTGCCTACCAGTTCTCCGAGTCGACCTGGCTTGGACTCGGATTTGGCGGTTACCCCAACCAGGCATTGCCCTCGACCCAGGACCAGGCGGCCCAGACCCTGCTGGCCCGCTCCGGCTGGGGGCAGTGGCCGGCGTGCTCGGCGATGCTCGGCTTCTAATCGGACTGGCAGGTTTCTCTCGCATGGGGCAGGCTTTCCACCGAGCCACTGACTAGTGAGCACTCATGGCTTCTGGGCTACGAGCTCCATGGTTAGATCGTGCCCCAGCCAGTTGGTGAGGTTGACAGAGAAGGCTCGCGGGGTGCCGTGCCAGGAGCACTGATCCATTAGGTCTCCGCCGTTGCCGTCGAGGCTCGAAACATTCGACATACGGACGTGATCATATGATTTTCGTCGGAGTGGATTGGGCTGAGATCCACCACGACATCTGCATCCTCGACGAGGCTGGAGACATCGCCGCTCGCAAGAGGATCCCCGACACGCTTCTTGACGTGAGAGCCCTGCACGAGGTGCTGGCGATCCGATCCCCGGCGAACTGCGGGAGCGCCACCCTCTTCGTGCTGGCCGACCGGCGACAAGTTGAGGGTGGCCTGGTCGAGTGAGAACGCCTGGCCGGAGGCGCTCCCTTACCGGCGCCCGACCATGGCGTTGACCGCTACAGGCCGCCAGCACCAGCGTCCCCGCCAAGAGCCGACAGTAGAGGGGGTGTAAAGGCTGGCGGCACTCGACAGCGCACCGCCCATGCCCAGCATCTGCCGCCTCCTCGCGCCGGTCCACGGCGCCAACCTCCCGTCGCTGGGCGGGCTAACGGCTCCTGAGCACTACATCCACGGCGATTCCGATAAAGAGCAGCGACAGGTAGGTGATCGAGAACGAGAAGAGGCGCATGGCCGCCTTTGGGGTCTCCCTCCGGAACAGCGTGCA
>JAJYHR010000095.1 GCA_021784675.1 Actinomycetes bacterium | reverse complement strand
CAGTTACCTCCCGGAGGCGGGAGGCTACGTCGCCGGCGTCGGCCGCCATGGCATGCACCAGGCCGACCCTGACCGGGTTCTCGAGGGCGGCCGCCCACTCCAGCAGGGCATCCACGGCCCTCCGCCGGGTGCGCTGCCTCCCCGCCGGCTCGACCACTCCCTCGGTTATCGCGATCATCGGCTTGAAGGACATCATCGTCCCGATCAGCGCGGTGGCCGCGCCGATCCTGCCCCCCTTCCTGAGATTGTCGAGGGTGTCGAGGGCACCCAAGGTCAGCACCCGCTCCCTCAGCGCCTCCGCCCGTGCCGCCAGCTCCTCCAGGTTGGCTCCGGCTCTCGCCGCCTCGGCGACATCGAGAGCGATCAGGCCCTCGCCCAGGGTCAGCGTCCGGGTGTCGACGGTACGCACCTGCGGGAACGCCTCCGCAGCTGCCGATGCCGCCTGAAAAGTGGCGGAGAGCTTGGAGGTGAGCGTGAGGCAGATCACCCCGTCCGCCCCTTCGTCCAGGCAACGCGTGAAGGCCTCCGAGAATTGCCCTGGCGAGGGTGCAGCGGTCATCGGAAGCTCCGCCGAGGTGGCGGAGAGCTCCCAGAACCTCTCCCTGGACAGGTCGCTGCCGTCCAGGTAGTCGCGCCCACCAATCGAGATGGTGAGCGGCACCCTGACGATGCCAAGAGCCTCCGCCCGCTCCTCGGGAAGATCCGATGCCGAGTCCACCACCACCGCTACGCTCATCCCTGCCCCCTTACCTACCGCGCGCTCAGCCTAGCCAGACCAGAGGCCACGACCGCAAAAAATCCGGTGGCAACCAGCACCGCCGCGAGCGTCCTCATCAAGAAGGCGAACCCCACCGGGCCTGCCGCCGGAAGCATCTCCGCCAAGATGACCGCCGACACGGTGCTGAGGACCGCCGAGCGGAGCCAGCCGGCGGCGGTCTTTGCCAGCCCCGGCAACAGATGCATCCGGCTCGCGAAGGCAAGCGCGGCCGTTCCCCCCACCGTGTAAGCGACCGCCAGCGAAACCGACAGACCGAACACCCCTTCCGGGTGGAGCAGCGCGATCGCCAGCCCAACGTTGATGCCGTTTTCTACCAGGTACAGCACGAAGACCAGGCGCGCGTTCCGGGTCGCCTGGATCGCCTGGACCAGCGAGAGGAAGAGCGCAAATCCGGGGAGTCCCAGCGCAAAGCCCTGGAGGGCGCCCGCAGTCAACGCTACCCCGGACGGGGTGACCGCGCCGTACCCCAGCACCAGCGTCAACCCGACCGGGGCTCCAACGAACATCAGAGCCGCCAGCGGAATAGTGATCGCGACCGACAGCCGCAGCGCGCGGAGGAGCTCACGGCGGAAGCCAGGCAGCTCCCCGGTGGCGTAGAGCCTGGAAAGCCGTGGCTGGACCGCGCTCATAATCGAGAGCGAGACGATGGCGTAGGGAAGCTGGAAGAAGAGGTAAGCGTAGTTGTAGGCGCTGACAAAGCCAGCCCGGGTATCGGCAAGGGCGAGCACGATGAACAGCGCTACCTGGTTGGTCGCGACGAAACCCAGGGTCCAGGGCGAGAGCCGGAGGATCTCCCTGATCGCTCCGTCCCTGAACCCGAAGGAGGGCCTTATCTCGATCCCCTGCCTGACCATGACCGGGATCAGCACCGCCATCTGCAGGGCAACCCCCGCGGTGGAGCCGTAGCCGAGGAGGAGGAGGGCCCCCCGGTGCGCGAGCACGCTCCCGGTGGTTGATCCCGGATAGAGGATCATGAAGGCGACCAGGGAGGCGATCGCGACCACGTTGTTGACGATCGGGGCGAACGCAGGAGCGGCAAAGTTTCCCCGCAGGTTGAGGATGGCGGTAAAGATGCTGATGGCGCCGTAGAAGAAGAGCTGGGGCGCGAACAGCCGGAGGAGCTCGGTGGCGAGTGCCCGCTGGGCGGCGGCACCGGGCTGGTGGTTGCCTGCGGTGTAGAGACCGATGATAAGCGGCGCGATCAGCTCGAAGACGGCGGTGGCGGCCAAGAGCGCGACCAGCCCCACGGTGACCAGGTTGGAGAGGGAGCGCTCGCCGGCACGATCGCCGTAGACGCTGAACCTGGCAGAGAGGACGGGGAGCAAGGTCGAGGCTATGACTCCCCCCAGCAGCAGGTCATAGAGCATGTTAGGCGTGTTGTTACCCAGGTTGTAGGCGTCTGCCAGCGGCCGTACGCCAAGCGCTACCGCCAGGGTAACCAGCCGGACGAGGCCGGTGATCCGCGACGTCAGCGTGCCCGCCGCCATCAGGGTGGCGTTCCTGGTTACCGACTCGGAGGAGCCGAGCAGCAGCGCTCTAATCCTGCGAGGCAGCACCGTTGGCTCCCCGCCTTGCGGTCCGCGAGGCCCGCAACGTCCGGATCCACCAGGCGACGAAGACCGCGACCGCGGCCACGGTCAGGACGACTCCGACCACCGAGAATCCCGTGGAATCGATCAGTATGGAGGTGGTCGCGACCACCCGTCCCGACGGGCTCCGGAAGTAAACCGTGGCCGGAAAGCTGCCGAGAGCCTTCACCACCACCGGGATCGAGACCGTCGCCGTCGACGAGTTGAGCTCGATGCTCCTCGACGACCCGGCGGGAAAGGAGAGCTTGGAAGAGTTGAGGCTCATCGTCAACTTCACCCGGTAGGGGAGGCTGGACTCCACCGTAATCGGCAGCGAGGCGGTCTGGGAGGTGAGGGTGATGGTGGTCGAACCGGTGACCCCCACGCTGCCCGATGCCGCCTTCACCGCACTCTGGAGTCTCCGAGTGGCGGCCGCCCTCCCGCCAGCGCCTTGGGCGGTGGAGCCCGCGATCTGGAGATATCCCACCATAGATTGGACCGGTTCTGGAAACCCTCCAGCTGCCGAAGAGAGCGCCTCGATCGGGCCGGCGTAGCGCCGGAGGCGGTCGAGCTTCAGCGGGCAGCTCTTCGACGACGGCAGGAACAGCCCGGTAGACGTCGCCTGGATCGGAGCGGCGGCCAGGGCTTGAGGGGCCGAGACCAGCGAGACGAATGGCGTCTGGCTGAGCCGCGCAAGGCCGGCGTCGAGCCACCCGAACTGCGCTGCATTGCTCACCACTTCGGTGGCGAGGGCAACTCTCCCGGGTTTGCCGGGAGCCTCCAGGTAGAACTGGGCGACGTCGGAGATCAACCGCTGGTATCCCGCCGGAGTGCCGGAACCCGCCAGCTCCGAACCGAGCAAGGCGCTGGTTCCTGCCGCCGAATAGCTCGAGAACCTTACTGGAGACGAGAGCGAGAGTACCGGGGAGAAGGAGGCGAGGAGCGAATCAGGAACGATCATCTCGCTCTTGCCCTGCTTCACCAACCCGGCCAACTGGCTCGACGATGGCGGCAAGGGGTCGAGTACCACCGGACCGGAACCGTTTACCCCGCCCGAGAGCGCGAGGGAGCTGGAGAGCGCCAGCAGCGGGGGGAGGTACCGTTCGCAGCTCCCGTAGGTCGGAGCGTACGGCGAGAGCACGCGCTGGTGGTACGGGGATGCGGGAAGCGCGCGGGAGTCGGCGAGCAAGGCGCTATAGCTGGTGCCTGGCGCCCCTTCCAGGGTGTACGAGTAGGTGTAGGGAGTCTCAAGCGAGGTGCGGAGCGACCGCAGCAACCCACGCGAGTAGGCCGGCGGCCGGACCTGCACCGTCACGGCGAGCTTGAGTGGATTGGCAGCAGTAGAAGGCGGAAGAACCGGCACCGTCAGGAGCATCTGCCCGGCGGTCGCCCCGGTCCGGGCATCGGCAACCCGAAGCTCTACCGGGTAGACGCCGGCGCACTGCGTCCCGCACCCGGTGGTGGCGAGGGGATTGGCCGCCCTGAGGGTGAATCTCCCCCGGGAACCCAGCCTGGCCAGCGGTTGCGGGTTGGTCAAGGCGAGCGGGTTGCCTAGCGGTCCCTGGCTCGACAGCGAGGCAAGCGCGCTTCGCGATTCGATCCTGGAGTAGACGACGAAGAAGGCCTCCATCCCCCTGACCCGTCCACCCCACGAGAAGTTCACCGAGAGCGGACTGCCTGGAGAGAGCGACCCCACCGGCGCCGACAGCTGCACGCTGGGATGATCGCTCGCGAGCGCGCTGGGCGGCGGGCTCGCGGGCGAAGCGGCTGCGAGAGTGGCAATAGTGGCGATAGCGGCGAGAGTCGCCCAGAGCGGCTTAGCGATCTTCCCAGCTGTAGATAGCAATCCCCTCCGGCTCGAGCTCGAAACCAAGCTTGATGTAGAGTTGAAGCGCCGACCTATTGCTCTGCTGTGTGTTGACTCCAACTCGCCGCGCTCTCCACCTCTTCGCCCACCTCAGACCGTCAGCGATCATCAAGGTTCCAAGGCCTCTCCCCCGCCACTCCGGGTCTACCGCGATCCGTTGCAGGTAACCTTCACCGGCTCCGAGACCGAAAATAGCGTAGCCGATCACCTGCTCCTGATCCCCCGCGGTCAACACCCGGAATCGCGACCTGGGTGTCGCCATGGTCGCCTCGGTCAGCGCGCTGGTGTTCATCATCCAGAAGGTGTCGAAGCACCTGTTATCCACCTCGATCACCGAGGAGACATCGACCTCCCGAGCCCGGCGCAGCCTGAGGTCCCATAACGGCCGATCCACATCCGGCAACGGTCTCGCCAGCGATCTGAAGAGAACGAAGAGCTGGTCAACCATCCGGAAACCGTAGCCCTCCAGGGTATCGCGCTGGTTGGCAGAGGTTGCCTGGACGAGAAACCCCTTGTAGCCTTTCCCGGCTGCCGCCAAACGGGCTCGATCGATCCAGACGCGCTCCTTCATCCACAGGTGCGGCGGAACCCCGAGCAGGACAGCTCCAGATCTGCCATACCAGGGGGACAAGCGGAAGGTCTGGCCGGCTACCTCGACTACCGACGCCCTATTTTTGGGATTCGATCTGTCCAATTTAGGTTTATCGTAGCGCCAACACCGGTACCCTGCCACGCATACGGCGGTTCGCCACCGCGGGTACAATTGACTTGTGGGAATTCTGTTCGGCACCCATGTAGAGTTTCTCGAGCACGATCCCGGCTCCTACCACCCGGAGTCGGCGCTCCGCCTGCAGGCGATTGCCGAGGCAGCTGCCTCCCTCGGGGAGGCCATCGTTCCATTCACACCGACCCCGGCGACATCGAGGTCGATCTTGGCGGTACACTCCTCCGCCCACGTAGCCCAGCTGAGACAGTACTCGCTGATGGGCGGCGGGCCGATCGATGAAGACACCTCGGTATCGGCCCAATCTTACGACGCCGCCATCCTCGCCGCTGGGGCGGGAATCGATGCCGCCAGCCTGCTGGAGTCGGGTCGGTACTCGGCGGCGTTCGTTGCCGTGCGGCCCCCAGGGCACCATGCGACCCAGACCCAATCGATGGGGTTCTGCCTTCTCAACAACGTCGCCATCTCCGCCCGGGAGCTCTCCAGCAAGGGCAGCCGGGTGGCGATCGTCGACTTCGACGCCCACCACGGGAACGGCACCCAAGCCATCTTCTGGGATGACCCGAGCATCCTCTACATATCCATCCACCAGTACCCGCTCTACCCGGGGACCGGGAGGCTTGCCGATGTCGGCGGCGGCGAGGCCCGGGGCCTGACGGTGAACATCCCACTCCCGCCGCTCTCCTCCGGAGTCACGGCTCTAGCTGCGCTGGAGGCGCTGGGAGACGAGACTATCGACTCCTTCAACCCCGACTGGATGCTGATCTCCGCCGGCTACGACGGCCATCACGACGATCCGCTAACGGAGATGGGCTACACCGACACCGACTTCTACGCCTTCACCAGGTGGGCGTCGAGCAAGGTCGGCTACGGGCGGACCATCGCCTTCCTGGAAGGAGGCTACGACTTGGCCGCTCTTGCCGCATCGGCAAAGGCCACCTTTCTCGCGCTCCTCGAGGAGAACCTGCCCGCCGGGTCGCTCGACCAGCGGGGAAGTCTGAACGGCGAGTTGGTTGCCAACCTAGCCAAGCTGCGAAGGGAAACCCTGGCCGCTGGCTAGAACCTCCAAGCCTGTTGATAGCCTTGACCTGTGATTCCATCGAGCCTCAACTCCGTCCAGGACGCTCTGAAACCTCTCATCGATCGCTTTGAGGAGCAGGGTTTCAGGCTCTATCTCGTTGGGGGAGTTGTCCGGGATGCCCTGCTCGGCCAGCCCCTCGAAGAGACCTACGACATCGACCTCACCACCGACGCGAGGCCAGATCAGATCGTCGCCACCGCGGGAAGGCTGCTCAAAGAGGTAAACCTGGCCGGCGAGCGGTATGGAACGGTCGCGGGAAGCTGCGCCAACCTCAGCCTGGAGATAACGACCCATCGCGCCGAGGTTTACGTAGCAGAGTCGAGAAAGCCCGACGTCCGGTTCTCCACCTCGATAGAGGAGGACCTCGCTCGCCGGGACTTCACCATCAACGCGATGGCGGTCGAGATCACCGGCGAGCGGCCACACCTGATCGACCCCTTTGGCGGCCGAACCGACCTGGAGAACGGCAAGCTGCGCACTCCCCTATCGCCAGAGATCTCCTTTGCTGAGGATCCGTTGCGAATGCTTCGGGCCGCAAGGTTCATCACCCGCCTCGGCCTCCAACCGCAACGAGGCCTTCTCGACGCCGTGCGAACCGCGGCCGGGAGGCTGAGCGTCGTCTCCAGCGAACGCATCCGAGACGAGTTTGATCGTCTTCTCTGCCTGTCTGACCCCTCGGCCGGGCTCTGGTTCATCGTCGACACCGGTCTCGCCAACCAGTTCCTGCCCGAGCTTCCCGCGCTGGCCGTGGAGCAGGATCCGGTCCATCGCCACAAGGACGTGCTCGCCCACACCATAGCCGTGGTCAAGAACTGCTCCCCCACCCGCCGCCTGCGGCTCGCCGCGCTGCTGCACGACATCGGCAAGCCGGCTACCCGGCTGATAACCCCCGAAGGGGTCCAGTTCCACTTTCACGACGCGGTTGGCGCCAAGATGGCACGGAAGCGCTTGGAGAAGATGCGCTACCCCAAGGAGCTGGTCAGTGAGGTAGCGACGCTGGTGGCCCTCCATCTT
>JAJYHR010000015.1 GCA_021784675.1 Actinomycetes bacterium | reverse complement strand
GGTGCAGGCATCTGGAGTCCGGTGGGCCACCTACGGCGCGGCCGCCTGCTCGGCACGCTTGCCTTCGTTCGTCCACATACCGGGCTGGCCGGAGGCTGTGATCGCGAGCTAGCTGCCAGCACGCCCGGGCATTTTCTGATATACCGGCGACGGCTATGGTGAACAAGGTGGTTCCGCATTCGGAACTCTACACTGAAGCCGAGTCCTGGTGCCAGCAGCTGCCGGACAAGAGCCCGCGCTCGTTGCCGATTGCAAAGACCGTAATGAATCACGGGTCAGATCTCGACTACCATTCCTATACCGAGCGGGTCGAGTTGCTTGCTTCGACCTACGGTGATGAGGGGAATCTTGAGGGAGTCCAGGGATTCTTGGAGAAGGGGCCCCGAACTATCGCCACTTCCGAGTTCGTGCGGAGCCGGATAGCGCTCGGGAACCTCCCTCCTCGGGAGAGCCAGAGAGGTTCGGGAGGGTTTTGAGCTGCGTAGGACCTGCGGCTGCTGCTAGCCTGCAACCGCAACTCGATCCGGTGGCGAGCTTGCTGTTTCCCCGGTGCAACTATCCACTTTGCAACCCGGCGAGCCTTTCCGCCTGGAACCGCAGTGGAGTCAAGCTCATGGGGATCCGATAGGTCGCTTTGTCGCCAATGCCGGCATTGCCGGTAACGAGGCGTCAAGGCCACGTGTGGAGGAGCTGGACCAACGCACTGCCGAACCGGAGGCCGACAACCACTGGAGATGATCAGCCACCTGGAGAGCAAGGCTCAGCGAGCTGAGGGAGGAGCAATACGGCTGGTACGGAACCTCACGTGTATAAGTTCCAGCCGAATACCTATAATTCCTTTGTGCTGGAAAGGAGGCAGTGCGGCAGAGGGTTGCTACTTGCGGTAGGCGCTGCGATTGTGCTTGGGGCATGTGGGGGTACCGTTGCAAGCGGAGCGCATTCGAGTACGCAGGCCCGCGTCAGTAGTGCATCGCTTGGCACCGTCCTGCGTACGGTACCGCCTGCATTTTCGAATGTCAACTGGAGCACGGTGCCGTTTCCGGGGAAACATCTCGTATCACCAGGAATGCTACCAAATGCTTACTGTGACATGGCTCCTGTGAGACTATGGCCGTCGAAAGGGGTAGCCGCTTACTATCTGGAAGGTTTCGGCAACGAGCCATTGGCGGTCCTACCGATCGAGTGTGATGCTTACAACCAAAGCCCGATTTCCTTTGTCGTCTATCAGAGTTTGCTCGGGCATCAACCTAAGCTGCTTGAGGTCCTCTATGAAGGTAATCTGGCACCTCGACTCCTAACCAGTCGCGTTCCGACTGCGTCGGTTGCGGCTCACAATCCTCATGGTTGGTCGGGACTCTTCATCTGGAATGGTCCAGGAAGTCGGTTCGGCCTGAATCACAAAGAGCTCAGTCTCGCTGTGTCGGATCACACTCTTTCCCTCGGGGGGCTTGCCATCCCTGCTAATGGCACGCTACCATCTGCCGGAGATAGCAAAAAGGGCTACGTGTTTGCCAAGTACACCTACATATGGACACACGGCTCGTTTCGCTTTGAGAGCAGCTCAGCAGGCGCATCGCCGGTGGCGCCAGTCAGATAGCTGCTCTCCCTCTAGGCCTAGACGATTCTCCATTCGTTTGGTTTTCTCCCCTGTGGCTCTTCGGATTTCAGTGGATGTAGGGCGACACGTTCAATGCCCATGAACTCCAACTGAAACGCCGCTGAGCGTGAGGATGCTCTGGGACGATCTGATGGAGGTTCAATCACACGAAGGTCAAGAGGCGCACCCCTGAGCAAGCCGTTGCGAAGCTTGCCGAAGGGAATGTTGAACGAGGGGAAGGCCGTCGCCGAGGTGGCTCCTCACTCCGGGATCACCGAGGCCACCTGGTACCGGCGGAAGAGCACCTGTGGCGGTGCAAAGGCCCAGGACATCTAGAGGCTGAAGGAGCTCGAGGCCGAGAACCGCAGGTTGAAGGTCATGGTCGCCGATCAGAGCCGGATGCCGCATTGGGGATGCTCGCCTATAACGCCGAGCGTCCTTCAGGTAGACCGCTGACTCCCTTGCAGCCAGATCCATCACGGCTGCGGCTGCCGGCTTGCGGCTCGCTCCAGGCTTGCCAAACCGCCTGCGTGCGCTGCCACTGGCAAACTGGTGGACCGCGATTTGAACGCCGCCAAGAACCTCCGCGACTGGCCGAAGTCAACCGTCAGCTCTGGCCTAGTCGAGGCCAGCGCCCCAGGGACGCCCAAGCCAGCCCCGCCGGCACAAACCCGGCTCAACCGCAGGAGAACCCTGAAAATGGCGCAGCATGAGCCGTGCAACGAAAATACGCATCTGCCGGTTGCGCTCCCGCTTGGGTCTACAAGTACCTGAAAACCGCCAACCCGTCCGCCAGGCAGCGACGGCTGTCCTCAACCCTCTACCTGAAGCCGGAGCAGCCAGATCTGGGGGTCGTCGAACTCCTGGGGGGAGGGGAACTTGTCGGCGTCCGAAAGCGCGGCAAGAAGGCTGTCAAGCGCCTGATCGGCATCGCGCAGCCGCTGGCCAAAACGCCGGGCTCGCTCCCTCACCTCGGCAAGGTCGATCCCGAAGGTGGTGGCGAGCATCACCCGGGCCGGCTCCTCGTCCCTCGACTCGCCGAGGCGCTCGATCCACTGGCTGTTGCCGAAGACGCTGGTCCGGATCTGCCCGACCGCCAGCATCGCCACCGCCTCCACGAACGCCAGAGTGGTGGCCATCTCGGCCAGGTTGGCCTGCTGCGCCGGCGACTGATCCTGCGTCAGCAGGCTGGCCGGGTCGAAGTTGGCGAGGAACTCCGGATCGGAGATCGCCCCCTGGGACAGCCGCTCGATCATGCGGGCTGCATCGGCCTTCAGATCGAGCAGGTAGAGACGGAGCTCGGTGTCGTAGCGGTCCGCGATCACCGGCTGCCAGGCAGCGGCGGAGACCACCAACTCCCGCATCATCAGGTAGAGGGCGACCTCCTCCAGCGGGGCGCCGATCAGCTCGGCCTGGCGAGCCACGGCAGAGGCCTCCAAGGCTAGGGTGTTGCGCTTGGGGCGGGGAAGGACCAGGTCGAAGTCGGAGACGGCTCCCAAGGCGTAGTGACCGCAGATCGAGCCCACCTGGGAGTTGGCGAACATCGGGCCGATCTGGGCCGAGAGCGAAGCGGCCAGGGAGGCGATCTCCCCCATCTGGGCGGGTGCCATCCCGGCCATCCCCGGCACGCCCCCGGCGAGCGACTGCGCCAGCATGTCAAGGTAGGGAGCCAGATCGCGCAGGAGCGCCTCCGCGTAGTCGGAGGGGCGCTGGACGACCAGAGAGGGGGGGGAGGCCGGCATCAGGCTGGCCGCCAGCGGGACGCCCGAGACGTAGCGCACGGCGATCTCCCACAGCGGCTCCACCCGCGACCTCAGCCCCGGGTCCACCGAGTCGTAGCCGTTGCCGGCGCCGAGCGCGAGGGCGGAGAACTGCCGCCGCAGCTCCGCCGGGTCCACGTTTGCAGCACCGAGAGCCTTGGCGATGTCGGAGAGCATGAACTGGAAGGGGTTGACTGGTTCCTCGGAATCATCCATGCGAGCCTCCGGTATCTGCATAGGCCTGAAATCAAAAGTGTAGTTCCGCCTCTGATAACCTAAGAGCCATGGCCTATCTTGAGGACAGTTTCAGCTTTAGTTTCCAGGGCCAGGAGCTGAAGACCTGGTTCCGGGTGTCGGGAGAGATCCGCCCCAGCGGCCCGGCTCCGCTGGTGGTGTGCCAGGGCGAGCCCGGCTCCAGCCATGACCACCTCCTCCCCCTGGCGACGCTCTCCCGATCGCGGCCGGTGATCCACTACGACCAGTTCGGCAACGGGAGGTCGGCGCGGTCGAGCGCTTGGGAGCTCTTCAACGTGGACCTCTTTGTGACCGAACTGGCAGAGCTGGTGGCGGCGCTCGACCTCGACCGCTATGCCATCCTCGGCCACGCGTGGGGAGCACTGATCGCCCAGGAGTACTCGGTCACCTCGGCCAGGCCGCCGAGCGCGCTCGTCCTCTCCAGCGGCTTCGGATCGGTAGAGCACCTTCGAAACGAGGTCTGGCGCCTGCTCGACACCCTGCCCCTCGAGAGCGCGCGGGCGCTGCAGGGAGAGCCCAAGGACAGCGACGAGGTCCGGCGGGCGCTGCTCGCCTTTCGTACCCGGCACCTGTGCCGGATGCAACCGCTCCCAGAGGAGATAAACCGCTCGATCCACTGGGTGAAGGCCAACCCCTCCATCAACCGGCTGTTCACCGACGGGTTGACCCTCGGCAACCGGATCTCCGGGTGGTCGAGCCTCGATCGGCTGGAGCGGCTGGATCTCCCGGTGCTCCTGGTATCGGGGATCTACGACACGGCTACGCCGCTCCTGCAGCGCGAGCTGCTGGGGCAGCTTCCGAACGCGAGCTGGCACCTGTTCAAGTCGTCGAGTTCCAGCGCCTACCTCGAGGAGCGGAGCCGATACATGGATCTGGTCTCCACCTTCCTGAGCAGCCTCGACGGAAGCTGAAATCTAGCCAAGGAAAGCCTCTTCCACTACCTTGGAGACCCGCCAATTCCCCTAGCCTTTATAGCTGAAACAACGGCGCCGAGAGGATCGTAAGCAACGCAATGAGGGAGAGCTGGGTCGACAGATCGGAGAGCATCTGGCTGGAGCTGACGAGCTCTCCACTGGACGCTCGTCCGATCGAGGAGTTCCTGTCCAGGCCCGACGCGGGGGCGATGGTCGTCTTCTCCGGCTTGGTGCGCAACTACTCGGACGGAATCGACGACGTGACCAGCCTCGACTACGAGGCGTATCTGGAGCTTGCCGCGGCTCGCCTCCGGGAGATCGCCAAGTACGCCATGACCAGTTTCGACAGGGTTCGCGCCGTCGCCATCCTCCATCGGCTGGGGCCGGTCGCGCTCTCCGAGCCAAGCGTGCTCGTCGGCTGCTCCACCGGGCATCGGGGAGCGGCGTTCGAAGCGGCCCGATACTGCATCGACACCGTGAAGGCGTCGGTACCGATCTGGAAGTACGAGGTCTCCGGGGCTGGGGTCGGCTGGTCCGGGTCGGCTCTCCCGATTGAAGAGAAAGTATCACCCCCGAAAGGACAGGGTCATTGACCGAACTTTTGTATACGCTGATCCCGCTGGGAATCGTGGTTCTGATCGCGATCGTGATGTCGATCAGGGAGTCGCGACCAAAGTCCCTGGAGGAGTCGATCGGCTCGTTCCGGCGGTCCGCCCAGGCTCTGGCCGGGCGCTCCGCAAGGGAACAGGGCCTCCGCACCCGCCGGTAGATGGCGCAGTTCTCGCTCGATGTCGGCGCCTTCTCGACCAAGCTCAAGATCGGGCGGGAGCCGGTGGTGGTTTCGCCCTCGCTGGCCGCCTACGACCTGGAGCGCGGCGTGGTTACCGCGATCGGGAAGGAGGCGCTCGACACGGCGCTGAAGACCGGCTCTCGGGCCAAGCTCTTCCGGCTCATGGACGGCGGTGCCCCCGCTGAGCCTCGCGTGCTCTCCGGGTACCTGAAGGCGCTGCTGAAGTCGGTGGGGATCAAGAGTTTCGGGCGCGCGCCCGTCACCGTGGCCACGACCGGGGGCGCCAGCGACCTCGACGTCAAGTCGCTCCTCGCCGCCGTCGAGGAGGCGGGGGGGAAACGTTGCGTCCCGGTGTCCAGCGTGATAGCCGCCACCGTCGGGGTCCATGAGGACCCGAGCCAGGAGCAGGGCGTCATGGCCCTGATCGTCGGTGAATCGGTGGTGGAGGCGGGGATCGTCTCCTTTGGCAAGGTCGCCGCCATCAGCTCCGCCCGGGGCGGGGTCCGCGCCCTCCGCTCCAGCGTCAGGGAGTCGGTGAAAGCGACCGCCGAGATCGTGGTCAGCGACGACGTGGCGGCCGAGATTCTCGGAGAGATGATCGACCTCGAGCAGCCGAACCGGGGCACCCTCGCTCAGGTCTGGGGGCGGAGCCAGGAGAATGGAGAGCACGCCTCGAGCACCGTCTCCGAGAGAGACCTGATGCCCTCCCTCCTCCGCGACGTCGACGCCATCGCAGCGGTCGCCGCCACCTGCATCTCGAGGGCCAGAGCGCAGCTGGTTTCCGACGTTGCCTACCGCGGGATCTACCTTCTCGGGGGCGGAGCCAGGTTGAACGGGCTGGCTGCCTACCTCAGCAACGCGCTTTCGGTCTCCGTCAAGCTCCCCCCCGAACCGGAGCTGGCCATCATCGAGGGGCTCGCCGGGCTGGCCTCCTCCACCACGGTCGACATCTACTGGTAGCGGCCGCTACCGCCAGATCGCGTTGGTGGTCTCCGGATCGAAGAAGTGGATCCGCTCCGTCGCCACCTGGAGCATCAGCGTCCCTCCGGCCCGAGCCGAGACATCCGGAGCGACTCGCGCTACCCCCTCCCCCTTCTGGACGAGGATATCCTCCTCGACCTCGGCGGCAGCCTCCTCGGTCACCAGGTTGGCATCGATCGAGAAGTGGACTATCATCTCCGACCCAAGGGCCTCCAGCAACTGCACCTTCGTGATCAAGCAGGAGTCCGCTGGCTCACCCGGGCGCGCCGCAACCAGATCCTCGGGCCTGATCCCGATGGTGACCTTGCGGCCGGCAAAGCCCCGCAGCGCCGGGCGCTCCGCTAGAGCCGAGGGCGGTATCGCGAGCGTCTGCGACCCGAGCGAGAGCGAGGCGCCGTCCGGACCGAGCTCCGCTTCGTAGAGGTTCATCGCCGGCGAGCCGATAAACGCCCCAACGAACTGGTTCACCGGGTGGTCGTAGAGCCGCTGCGGGGTGTCGCACTGCTGGAGCACGCCGTCCTTCATCACCGCAACCCGGTCCCCCATGGTCATCGCCTCCACCTGGTCGTGGGTCACGTAGACGGTGGCGACCCCCAACCGCTCCTGGATCCGGCGGACCTCCGACCTCATCTTCACCCGAAGCTTGGCGTCGAGGTTGGAGAGCGGCTCGTCCATCAGGAAGGCTTTGGGAGACCTCACGATGGCTCGGCCCATGGCCACACGCTGGCGCTGGCCGCCGGAGAGCTGCTTCGGCTTCCGG
>JAJYHR010000111.1 GCA_021784675.1 Actinomycetes bacterium | reverse complement strand
GGCGACCCGCCCAACCCGCGCCACCACCATCCTCGCCTGGGCGCCGGGATGGCAGGCGACCCCAGGGGTTCAACTCCTCGACCAGCACGGCCTACTGGCGCTCTCCCTGAAGAAGGGGCTAGCACGCATCACCCTTAGCTACCATGCGCCCAGCACTTCGACCGGCTTCCTTGCCGGGGGGCTATCCGCAGGGATCCTGCTCGCGTGCCTCCTCCTATACTGGTATTTAGGGCTAAGGTCACATCGCCATAGGACTAAAGTCCCATAGGCCAAGGAAATCCGCCGTTTCCTGCCATCTCGCGTTATTGTTGGAAGAGTGCCTAGGAGGACCAAGACTTGAGAATGAATATCAGGTCCATGGATCGATGGATTCGGGCGCTGGTGGTTCCTCCAACGCTCCTCGCCGTAGCCATGCTCGCCGGCCCGCTCTCGGCGGTTGCCGTCCTCCTGTACGTTGTTGCGGCGCTCTCCGTCGCCTCTTCCGCCCTTCGCTACTGCCCGATCTACCACTTTTGGGGCGACCGCCACGTCCGGAGCTGCTCGCTGTGCAATCGATCGGCGCCCGGCAATTTGGGTATTTAACCGGGAATACGCCTATTACTTTGGTAGTAGGCGCCGCCGTCCTTTTTTCAGCCACTCCGAAACACCCGCAGGCTCACGACTATCGCACTTCTCGCGGGCATACCACGTCAGCGGGGATTTTCCCCTATAGTTGACGTTTCGAGCAGCGCGCGAACGTGTAAACGCCGCATTAACCGGACCGCCCTGATTGGCTTAAGCTATCACCCAAGCCTGGGCTATTAACCAGCTTCTAGCTCTGTAGCAAATCAAGGGGGGACGGCTTAATGCTGAAGGAACGCGCGCCGTTGCAGGAGACCTGGGTCAAAGTTCTCGACCAGACCAAATGCATCGGCTGCCACGCTTGCACCACCGCCTGCAAATCCGAGAACTCAGTTCCCCTCGGGGTCACCCGGACCTACGTCAAGGCGGTGGAGGTGGGGACCTTCCCGAACGTCCGCCGCAACTTTCAGGTCACACGCTGCAACCAGTGCTACAACCCCCCGTGTGTTGGAGCCTGCCCCACCGGCGCCATGTATCAGCGCTCCGATGGCATTGTTGACTTCGATAAATCTATTTGTATCGGCTGCAAGGCGTGCATGGCCGCCTGCCCCTACGATGCGATATTCATCAATCCCGACGACCATTCCGCCGAAAAGTGCAACTTTTGCGCCCACCGCCTCGAAATCGGACTAGAGCCCGCTTGCGTCGTTGTCTGCCCGACCGAGGCGATCATCATCGGGAGGCTCGAGGACGACACCGCGCGGGCGACCAAGACCGTCCACCGGCAACCGGTAACCGTCCGGTCGACCGAAAAGGCTACCAGGCCCAAGCTCTTCTACAGGGGCGCCCACACCGCCACCCTCGATCCCATCGCCGCAACCCAACCCGAGGGTGATACCTACATGTGGTCCGAGATACCCAAGGGACCGAACATCATCGCCTCCGGCCACCCAGCCAGTTTCCACGGCGCCAACTCGTCGGCAGTCGCCAAGCTCGCCTACGACGTCGCCCACCACTCGCCCTGGGGGTGGCGGGTAAGCCTCTACACCTGGACCAAGGGAGTCGCAGCCGGCGCCTACCTGGTGCCAATCCTGCTCGCTCTACTCGGGAAGCTCCCCTGGAGCTCTCCGGTGGTTCGCTACGTCGGCCCGGCGATATCGCTGCTCTTTCTGACGATCACCGGCATCCTCCTGATCGCCGACCTCAAGCATCCGGAACGCTTCTACCTCCTCTTCACCAAGGGGCGCTGGGAGAGCTGGCTGGTACGGGGCGGCTATGGCCTGCTCGGCTACGGGGCGATCGTCTCCGCCGACCTGGTTGCCGGCTTCTTCAACCTCCGCGGCGTCGAGCAGCTGCTCGCCATCCCCGGCATCCCCTTCGGGGCGCTGGCGGCCCTCTACACCGCCTTCCTCTTCGCCCAGGCCAGGGCGCGCGACTTCTGGCAGAGCCCCCTGCTCCCGCCGCACCTGGTAGTACAGGCGCTCCTGCTGGGATCGTCGATCACCACCCTTCTGGTCGCCCACTTCGACCCGGCCAACCTTGGTTACCTGGAGCGCCTGACCGCGGCGCTCGCCGTCTTCAACCTCCTCCTGGTGGCCGGAGAGGCGACCATCACCCACCCGACGGCAAAGGCGCACCTGGCGTCGTACGAGATGACCAGGGGAACCTATGCCAAGCCATTCTGGCTCGGGATCCTGCTCAACGCCGTTGCCGCGGTAACTCCGCCGCTCGGACCGCTGGCGACGATCGGAGGGCTGCTCTGCATCCTCCCGCTCGAGCACGCATACGTTCAGGCGGGCCAGCGAGTACCTCTGGCCTGACCCGGAGATCCTGAAGCGAACGCAAGGAGAGAACATGTCGCTAATCGGTAGTCTCAGCGAGCGAATCAAGGGGAGGCGGGAGGAGATCGAGTCCCGGGGCGAGACCTTCTACCAGGGCCCCTCGCGGATCGATCTGGCCTCCTTCCCGCCAAAGGAACGATGGGACGACTGGGTCGAGCTCGACTCCCGGGCCTGGCCGGCAAGGGTCGAGCACCACTCGATGCTGGTGCCGACCACCTGCTTCAACTGCGAGTCTGCCTGCGGCCTGCTCGCCTATGTCGATAAGGAGACGCTCACCGTCCGCAAGTTCGAGGGGAACCCCGAGCACCCCGGATCGCGCGGGCGCAACTGCGCCAAGGGACCGGCCACCATCAACCAGATCACCGACCCCGACCGTATCCTCTACCCGCTGAAGCGGGTGGGGCCCCGGGGATCGGGCCGCTTCGAGCGCGTCTCCTGGGAGGAGGCCAGCAACGACATCGCCGCCCGGATACGGCAGGCCATCATCGAGGAGCGCCAGAACGAGATCATGATCCATCTGGGGCGGCCCGGAGAGGACGGCTACACCGAGCGGGTTCTCGCGGCCTGGGGTGTCGATGGGCACAACTCCCACACCAACGTCTGCTCCTCTGCGGGACGTGCCGGGTACCACTACTGGAGCGGCATCGACCGCCCGAGCGCCGACTTTGCCAACGCCAAGGTGATCTACCTGATCAGCTCCCACCTGGAGACCGGTCACTACTTCAACCCGCACGCCCAGCGCATCACCGAGGCGCGGGAGCGGGGAGCCAAGCTCATCGTCGCCGACACCCGGCTCTCCAACACCGCCACCCACGCCGACCTCTGGCTCTCACCGTGGCCAGGTTCGGAGGCGGCGATGAACCTAGCCTTCTGCAATTACCTGATCCAGAACGAGATGTACAACAAGGAGTTCGTCAGAACCTGGTGGAACTGGCAGGAGTATCTGGCCGCCGTCCACCCTGACGATCCGCCCACCTTCGAAAGCTTCCAAAGCCGCCTCAAGGAGGAGTACTCCAGCTACACCCTCGAGTACGCCTCCCAGGAGACGGGAATCTCCGAGGCCACGCTCCTGGAGACCGCCGCGCTGATCGCCACGGCCGGAACCGCTTTCGCCAGCCACAACTGGCGCTCGGCGGCCGCAGGAAACCTTGGCGGGTGGCAGGTATCGCGCTCGATCTTCATGATCAACGCCCTGCTGGGGGCGGTAGCCACCGAGGGCGGAACCCACCTCAACGCCTGGAACAAGTTCGTTCCCAGGCCGATCCACACCCCACCCCACCCGAAGGTATGGAACGAGCTCTCCTGGCCGATCGAGTACCCGCTCGCCATGAACGAGCTTTCCTTCATCCTCCCGCACCTGATGGATCGCACCGGGCGGCGCCTGGATGTCTACTTCACCCGGGTCTACAACCCCGTGTGGACCAACCCGGACGGCTTCTCCTGGATCGAGATGTTCCTCGATCCGCACAAGGTTGGTTGCCACGTAGCGCTCACTCCTACCTGGAACGAGACCGCCTTCTTTGCCGACTACGTGCTCCCGATGGGCCACTCCTCCGAGCGCCACGACACCCACTCCTACGAGCAGTACGACGGCCAGTGGCTGGGCTTCCGGCAGCCGGTGCTCCGGGCTGCCAAGGAGCGGATGGGTGAGAAGGTGAGCGACACCCGCTCGGTCAACCCCGGAGAGGTCTGGGAAGAGAACGAGTTCTACATCGACCTTTCCTGGCGGATCGACCCCGACGGCTCGCTGGGCATCCGGCAGTACTTCGAGTCGCGGGCGAACCCCGGAGAGATGCTCACGGTCCAGGAGTACTACTCGTGGATGTTCAACAACTCGGTCCCCGGCCTGAAGGAAGCCGCCAAGGCCGAGGGGTTCGACCCGATGCAGTACATGCGCCGCTACGGCTCCTTCGAGATCAAGAAGGGGATCGGCGCCGTGTACGCGCAACCGGTTCCCGAAGAGGAGCTCGAAGATCTCCGGGTTACCCCGACTGGACGGGTCTTCACCAGGACGCCGAAACCAACCTCCGCCAACGTGGCACCAACCGGCGATCCGGCCTCCGACGCTGAAGGCAGGAGGCCGGTAGGCGTCCAGGTTGGGGAGCAAGTCCTCCGTGGCTTCCCCACCCCATCCGGCAGGCTGGAGTTCTACTCCACCACCCTTGCCACCTGGGGTTGGAACGAGTACGCTATCCCGACCTACATCGAAAGCCACGTGCACCGGAGCCGGCTTACCGCCGGCGAGATGCCGCTGATCTCTACCTTCCGCCTTCCGGTGCAGATCCACACCCGCTCCGCCAACTCCAAGTGGCTAGACGAGATCGCCCACACCAACCCGCTGTGGATCAACCCGGTGGACGCGGCCGGGATGGACGTGAAGGACGGCAACCTCCTCCGGGTCAACACCGACCTCGGCTACTTCGTAGTCAAGGCATGGGTAACCGAAGGGATACGGCCGGGCGTGGTCGCCTGCAGCCATCACATGGGGCGGTGGAAGATCAGCAACGACTTCGGATCGCGAGCGGTGATGCGAACGGTAACGCTCAAGCAGGACGGCTCCCAGTGGAACCTCGACCCCTCGAAGGGTGTCGAGCCCTACGAATCCTCCGATCCGGACACCTCCCGGATCTGGTGGACCGACGTCGGCGTCCACCAGAACCTCACCTTTGGAGTCCACCCGGACCCGGTCTCCGGGATGCACTGCTGGCACCAGGTGGTCCGGGTCACCAAGGCCGAGCCCGGCGACCGCCACGGTGAGGTCTTCGTCGACACCGCGAAGTCGCGCGAGGTCTTCCGCCGCTGGATGGAGATGGCGCGCCCCGCCTACCAGGTGAGTCCGGACAGCACGCGGCGGCCACGGTGGCTGCTCCGCCCGCTCAAGCCGTCTGCCGACGCCTTCGCGCTGCCGGACCGGGGTTAGCGATGGGCTGGCCGGACCCGGACGTCTGGTACGCCCTCGCGGAGATCGCCGAGAACCCCCGGCCCAACCCTGCGCTTGCGAAACTCTTCGGCGAGGAGCTCTCGCCCGAACTCCATACCGAGCTGTTTGTCCACGACTTCCAGCCCTACGGCTGCCTGTACCTCTCAAGCGGGCCTGTCCTCGGCGGCGAACCCACCGGGCGGGTCCGGGAGTTTCTGGCCGCCTACCTTCCCGATCTCGAGCAGCCCAGCCTCCCAGACAGCCTGGGCTTCCTGCTCTCGCTGATCGGACGCGCGACTGAAGAGACCGCCCTTCCGGTCGCGCAAGCGATCCTCCACGAGCAGGTATCCCCGTGGGTGCCACTCTACGCCGCGGGCGTGCTCCACTACGGCGGCAGCGCCTACCATCTATGGGCCGAAACCCTCCTCGAAGCCGTCGGAGAGGCGGCGGGCCCGATCCCGGCAACCGGCAAGATCCCGCTGCAGCTCGCTCTCGCCCCCGAGCCCGCGGAGCTCTCCAGCCGCTCCGAACTGGAGGAGTTCGCACTTTCGCCCGTGCTCTCCGGGCTGATCCTTCCCCGCAGCCTCATCCTCAAGCTTGCCGGATCGCTCGACGTGCCGATCCGCTTCGGCGGCCGGAGGTTCACCTTCTCATCCCTCCTCGACCAGGCTCCGCGCGCCACGGTCGAGCAGCTCTTGCAGCTCCTCGCCGACCAGGGGTCATGGATCCTCCCAGCCAGCCTTGACCCGATCGCAAGCTGGTGGTCGCAACGCCGCGACCGCGCCACGCGCCTTTTCGAGAAGGCCCTTTAAGCGCGGCTCTCTCGGGAGATTATGCAGTCCGGGTGCGGACCTTCGCGTCGCGCTCGCCCTTGACTAGGAACGCCAGCGGCGTCTTCGTCCTGATCAACCGGTCGATCGACGCCAGCCACCTGATATCCAGCGGGGCCAGCGCCCCGACAAAGAGGCCTCCAAAGACCAACCCAGCGAGTACGTCGCCGGGATAGTGCATCCCGACGTAGACCCTCCCGAAGGCGAGAAAGATTCCGGCGACGGTGGAGAGCGCCGCAATGATCGCGTGGCGGCTGATCCACAACCCGACGATCACCGCGCCGGCAATCGTCGCATGCCCGCTCGGAAAGCTAAAACCGTTCGTCTTGGTGAGCAGCACCTCTACCCCGTGCAGGCGGATGTAGGGACGCCTCTCGGCGACCACCGGCTTGAGGATGTAGTGGGCTATCGCCCAGGCGACGACGGTACCGCCCGCCGCCCACAGCACCTTCGCGACCTCGCGGTCCGGATCGGGCCGGTAACGCGACAACCACCACGCCGCCAGCAGCAGGAGCGCGAGCACGCCAAGACCGACAAAGTGCGCGTACGCAGCCATGAAGCCATGGGCCCAAGCGGTAACACGGGCGAAGTGATTGACCGCCAGGTACCAAACGGTATTCAGATACTCGAGCTCGCCCAACTGATCCCCTCCCTTGCCAAGAGATGGTAGCCAGGCTACCCGTTTACCTTAAGTTTGGCCTTTGGCCCTCCCCCATTCACCGTTCCTAAACACTAAGCAGAAGTGAGTCCTGCTCGGCGGGCGCACCCGAACGGTCTTGGTGCGCCTGGACCGCTGGCGGTGGCCGTCCGGCCGGTTGAGTCTCAGGACCCTGGTGGGTCTGCTCTTGGGCCTTTAGGTCGCCTGCTTCCCTGGTCGCTGGCTTGGACAGACCAACTCGCCGCAAAGCGGGTGGTGTGGACCGCCTGGCGGTGCCC
>JAJYHR010000165.1 GCA_021784675.1 Actinomycetes bacterium | reverse complement strand
ACCAGCCAATTCCATCACCGGAGCGTGATCGAAAGCCAGCTGAGCGCGGTCGAGGCCGCCCGCTCCGAACTCTCCTCTCCCCGGCTGCTCACGGCCGATCCCCAAACCGGAAGGAGCCTCCCCTCGGAATGGATCGCCTCCGTGAACCCCGCACAACCCTCGTGGGTCCTGGCAAAAGCGGAGGCGCCGGAGGCCGGCACTGTGGAGCAGGCGGTCGCCACCGCTTCCGCCGCTCAGGCGGCCTGGGCAGGTACAACCCTGGAGGAGCGCTCCATCATCCTCCTCAAGGCGGCGGACAACCTCCGGCAGCGCCGGCAGGAGATCATCGCCGTGGAGATCCTCGAGGCCGGAAAGCCGTGGCTGGAGGCGGACAACGACGTCGGCGAGGCGATCGACTTCCTCTCCTACTACGCGCACCAGCTAAGGGCGATCGAGGCGGCTCAGCTCGATTCACCACTCGGCGAGCAGAACCGCCTGCACTACCGCCCTCGCGGGGTCACGGCGGTGATCCCGCCCTGGAACTTCCCGCTTGCAATCCCGACCGGGATGGTGGCTGCGGCTCTGGCGATGGGCAATCCGGTAATCCTCAAGCCAGCCGAGCAGACTCCCTTATGCGCCAGTTACCTGGTAGAGGCGTTTTCGCACACGGGGCTTCCGCCCGGAGCGCTGGTCTTCCTGCCAGGCACCGGAGAGGAGGTGGGAGCGGCTCTGGTCAGGCACCGGGACGTAGCCACCATCGCCTTTACCGGCTCCCAGGAGGTGGGTCTCGACATCATCCAGGCGGCCAGCCGTCTAGTTCCCGGTCAGCGCGAGCTCAAGCGGGTGATCGCGGAGATGGGCGGCAAAAACGCCATCATCGTCGACTCCGATGCCGATCTCGATCAGGCGGTCGCCGGGGTGCTCTACTCCGCCTTCGGCTTCGCCGGGCAGAAGTGCTCGGCGTGCTCGAGAGTCATGGTCGACGAGTCGATTGCCGAAGCATTTCTCGACCGGCTGGCCGGCGCGGTAGGCACCCTGATCGTCGGCGATCCGCAGGATCCCGCCTCCCAGGTTGGTCCTGTGATCGACGGGGCGGCAAAGGAGAAGATCGAGAGTGCAATCGAGCGCGGAATGCGCTCCGCCACCCTGCTCGCGAAGGGACGGGTTCCCGACGCGGAGGGCTTCTACGTCGCTCCGACCGTCTTCGTAGACCCTGATCGGAACTCCCCGCTCTACCGGGACGAGATCTTCGGGCCGGTGCTGGTGGTAGAGAGAGCCTCCGGTCTTGACGACGCGATCACAAAGGCTAACGACACCCTTTACGCGCTAACCCAAGGGATCTACTCCCGTTCCCCCGAACACATCGAGCGGGCGCGTGCCGCCGCCCGGGCCGGCAACTTCTACGTGAACCGCCCGATCACCGGGGCTATACCCGGCCGCCACCCCTTTGGAGGCTTCGGCCACTCCGGAGTGGGCTTCAAGGCCGGCGGGCCGACCTACCTCTACCAGTTCGCGGACCAGCAGGTGGTCTCGGAGAATCTGCTTCGCCAGGGATTCAGTCCTGATATCTCCTAGCCTGCCGCCACCCACCAGGCCGGGGGTGGCAACCCGTGGCTAGGCGCGATCCGAGGCTCCGGGAAGATGCGTTCGCTCGGGGGCTGAACTCCCGGCGAGACTTCACCCTCCTCCTCCTCGCCCGCCTTGCTATGAGCACCTCTCGCGCAATGGCAGGGGTGGTGGTTCCCCTCTACCTGGTAGCCCTGGGCTTTTCCGGAATCGAGCTCGGGTTCATATTCCTGGTCGCCGGGGCCGCTGCAGCGCTGATGGCCACCTTGGTGGGCTTCGCCGCCGCCCGAATACCAGCTCGAATATTCATGATCTCGATCCCCATGCTGGCATCGTTTGCGGCGCTGGTCTACGCCTTTTCGCAGGACCGGGCTGCGCTCTTCGCCTTCGCAGCCATCGGAACCTTCGGCCGCGGCGCCGGCGCCGGCGCCGGCAACGTAGGCCCCCAGCAGCCCGCCGAGTCCCAGCTCATCGCCAGGGTAGTCCACAGCCAGCGGCGCAACCAAGCCTTTGGAATCATCTCAGCCGCCTCGTCGGCCGGGGCTGTCGTCGGGGCGGGACTTTCCGCGGTGCTGGCGCTCTCCCCCTCTTCGCGGCTAGCCGTTATCGCGGCCTTCCGGCCTGGGATGCTCGCCATCGCCATCTTCTCTGCTCTGGCGGCGATGGCGGCCGTACTGCTCACCAAGGGCAGGCCGGCGAACCCGGACCACCGGAGCCGGCAGCGGCTTTTCGCCTTTCCCATCAACTCCCGCCGCCTCGTCTACCGCCTCTGGGCTACCAACACCTTGAACGGCATCGCAGTCGGCATGTTCGGCCCGTTCGTCACCTACTGGCTGCACATCCGCTTTCGAGCCGGCCAAGCCACCATTGGCGAACTCTACCTGCTCATCAACGTCGGAACCGTGGCCGCTGGACTGGTGGCCCCGCAGGTTGCCAGGGTGCACGGCACGGTCCGAGCTACTTCGGCTCTCCGGATTCTGCAGGGGTTGCTCCTGATCCCGCTGGCGCTCGCACCGTCCATCATCTGGGCAGGGGCAATCTACTTCATCCGCATGTTCGCCCAGAGGACCGCGCTGCCGCTTCGCCAGTCCTACGTGATGGCGATGGCGGACCCCAACGAGCAGGCTCGGGTCGCTGCCCTCTCCAACCTCCCATCCCAGGTGATGAGCGCGGTATCCCCGACCCTCTCCGGCTACCTGTTCGAGGAGTCGCTGCTTTCGGCACCCTTGCTGATCGGCGGCCTCCTCCAAGCCGCATCAGCCGTTCTCTTCTTTGCCTTCTTCCATCGCGACGCTCCTCCAGAGGAAATCCCTTCCGGCTGAGAGCAGGAGCGCCCGAAATAAAGTCGGCAGCGCAACACACAGCAACCCATACCCCGCTTTTTAGCTTCCTCCCAACTTCCACCCCTAACTTGATCTCTAACACGGTTTCAACCCAACCCCCAGAGAATCAGGCGGCCCCAAAGACAAGGGGCCGCCTGGTTTTTTTGGCAGGGAGCGCGGCAGCGGAAGCGGCCCGCCTACTGGATAGTTCCGTGGACCCAGTTCGGGACGATCTCGACCCAGGTCCGGCCTGGGCTCAGAGTGAGATCGCTACCGGAGGCGGAGACAAAGGTGGTCGGCGCTGCCAGGCTTGATCGGTTCCAGGTCGCCCGGTAGAGCCTGCCGTTCCTTAGTACCCATGCCGGGCCGCTGCCGATGGTCTGCGACCGTACCCCGAGGCTGTTCGGGCCACTTTCGTTGTACGGGCCAGGAGGAGCATTGACGTACTCAACCACCACGTTGGTAGCCGAGAGCTGCTCCCCTCCGTTCCCCAGGGCGGGGCTCCCGGAGTAGTAGCGGAGCCACTCTCCCTTCGCAGCACTCCAGGACCATGTGATATTTGAAGCACCCGAGTAGGGAACGTTGATCGAGGAGATCGTCTCTCCACCGGCCGGCGCCGAGTGCGAAAAATGAAAGACCGGAGCTGGCGGCTTGGAGGAGTGATCAAGCCTCCAAAGCCCAGCCGGGCTTCCATAAAGGTTCTCGGGAGGGACCCGGTTCGCGGTACGGATAAATGGCGACCCCGAGAAGCTGAGCGCGTCGACATGAAACAGCCAACCCTGCTGCATCACCTGGTTTACATCAGGGATGATCCCGCCGGCGAACACCAGGATCGGGTTGCCCAGCTGCCCCACCACGTGCCAGTCCACCCAACGCAAGGATCGGATCGGACCCACCACGGCGGGAGAGTTACACTGGTAGACCGCGATCAAGCGGGTTATGCCCCCCTCCGCCTGCACCTCGTAGACGATATCCGCTTCAGAAAGGCCGCTCTGCGGCCTGGCGGCGGGGTCGTTCCCGACCTTGATGGCTAGGGCCGGGCGTTGCGGAACCGCACCTCCCGGGGCGGGCAGGCCGGTGAGTGGGCAAGCCGCGTCGGCTTTGGTTGTGGCCCTCGTTGCGGCCGTCGTCCCCGCCGTTCCTCCTGCCGCCTTGGTGCCGGAGCCAGTAGGCGCAGGGCCGTTGAACAGTGTGGCAACCACCGCACCAACTCCTCCTCCCAACACCACAACCACGGCCGCCGCAATCAACGGCCGCCGTTTCCGGGAAGCACTATGTCTGTTCGGCAATTCCACTCCAATTCAACAGATGATTGTCTAGGCTAAACCGGCAAGTTTGCTGCCCTGCAGGTGGGCCCGCACCACCTCGTCGAAGCTCATATGCCCCACAATCTCGCCCCGGCTTTGCACGGCCACGTAGCCGGTACCCACTCCGCTGTTCCTGCTCATCCACCGGGCAAGAACCAAGTCAAGCGAGCTGCCCAGTTCAACCACAAAATCGGTCTCCAAAGGCGAAGGCTCTCGATTAACGATCTTAGCCACCGGAATCTCCACAGAACTTGCCGACTTCACGTCGAGAAAGCCCTGCCACGCCTCGACACCGAGTTCAGCCAGCGCCGATAGCTCATCAACCTCTTCCACGCCGACTGCGATCGCGCGGGCGCCGACATCGTGGGAGATCTCCACAAACGCGGCGGCCAGCGCGGCTCGATCGGCGCTGCCGGAGAGCCCTGACACCACAGCCCGGTCGAGCTTGACCCACTCCGGCTCGAGGGCGAGCAGGAGGCGCAAGCCACCGAAGCCGGCACCGGCATTGTCGAGGGCAAGTTCGGCCCCAAGGTTCCTGAGGTCTACGATCTCGGCGGCAAACTCCCTAGGCTCCGGGACAAAAGAGCGCTCCGAGACCTCGAGGATGATCCGGTCAGCGTACGGGGCAAGCATCTCCCTGATCGCACCGTCGGCCAATGCCCCTGGGGTGACGTTGATGGAAAGCCGCGGAGAACGGAGAACCACGAACCAGTCGAGCAAGCGCCCAAGCGTTGCCGTCTCCAGTGACACCTCAAGGCCAAGCATGCTCGCGTGCGAGAACAGTTGCCCTGACCCGACCCGCGGAGAGTGGATAAGGCCCTCGACCGCGATCACTTCCCCACTCCAGAGTCCCCGGATAGGCTGAAAAACCGTTTCCAAGTCACCTGCCCCCGAGAGGGCCGTGCGAACCTCCAACTCCCAGTCACTTTCAGCGGCATCGCTACTGAACACGTATCCGGTCATGGCCCGGAACCGCTCTCGCCCAGCAGGTTCTCCACCCTGAGTACGCCAACCGTCCGCCTGGAACCGTCCACCACTACCAGCGGGTTAAGCCGCTGGCTCGCAGGCCGGTTGAGTGCGATCCTCCGGCACAGTTCGACCGAGGAACCAACCTCGACCTCACTGCAGGAGAGGGCGCGCCCGCCGTCCTCCCAATGGACCCAGAGAAACAGTGGTCGGCGGTAGACGTCGACCACCACCCCCAAACTGCTTCCCAGGAGGGTCGCTGTATCCCGAGCGATGGGGACCCGCTCGATAAAGTCGACCAGTTCACCACCGTAGATCACCCGCCGCGCCTGCCTTGCCGCCCCGGCGACTCGCGACCGATCGACCGGCGGGAAACCCACCTGTGGAGCGCCGATCGCGTAGCCCTGCGCAAAGCGGGCACCAAGCCGGCTCACCTGCTCGATTTCCGCTACCGACTCCACTCCCTCCGCAACCACCTCCCCGCCAAAGCTGGTGACAAACCGGATCAACGAGGCCATCACGTTGGACTGGGAGTTGCTTCTGTCGATTCCGGCCACAAACGAGCGATCCAACTTCACCAGCTCGGGCCGGGTCGAAATGACTATCTCCAGGCCTCCGTATCCCGATCCAAGGTCGTCCACGGCTACCCGTGCGCCGCGTTCACGGAACAAGTCCAGCACGCGTGCGACCTGGGAGTAGTCCACAACCGGCTCGTGCTCCGTGAGCTCGATCGTCACCCTCCCCAGGTCGTAGGCCAGAAACAGATCCTCCACCTCGGGCGCTCCCAACAGCGCCGGAGAGATGTTGACATGGAGCCGCTGCCCGGCCGGAAGCTTGACCAACCCCTTCAGAGCTGCGCGGAGCGCAAAAAGCTCCAGATCCTTCCCGAGACCGAGGGAGTTGGCTGCCCCAAAAACCCGATCTGGGCCCATCCCGTTCGCAAAACGCGATAGCGCCTCGTACCCTACAACTCGCCCCGACTCAAGGTCTACGATAGGCTGGTTGACTATGGCAAGCTCGTTCTTGCCATGCAGGACGCCAACGATATACTCCGCCAGCGAGGTGCTGAAGGCGACTGTCACACCATCCTCCCAGCTCTCGCCTGCAACCCGATCTCCTCCAGACTCACGAATTGACCTTCGGCACGCGATGGGGCCTACTTAAACAAGCGTTAAGCCGGCATCGTTAGCGAGCTAGCTATGCTTTTTGACCACCGGGGCGCTTAGCTCAGTTGGTTAGAGCGCAGCCTTCACACGGCTGAGGTCGGAGGTTCGAGTCCTCTAGCGCCCACTACCCAGCCGGTCGCCTTCCTCTCGATAGTCTCAAGGTCAGGTGCCTCCGTGCTGCGACTCGAGAACCTGCCCGCAAAGACTCTCTAGCATCGCCGCCAGGATCCGATTCCCCGCCTCCGGACGCAGGTGCCCCGAGGCGACTGTCCTGAACTCGCCAATACCCGAGTAAAGATTCGCGCGGCTGTCGATCCAGGTCGCCAAGCGGCAGTCGGGCAGGCAGATGTGCCTCCCGAACTCCCTCGCCCTCACCACCTCCGCAAGCAACGGAATGTCCTGGGGATTAAGCGGCGCCAGGTGGCCGGGAAGCGCCTTCAGCGAGAGGTCGAGATCCGCAAAGGGATCCTGCAACGGCTCCGCCAGGATGAAGCCTTGCACGTAGTCTCCCCCCATGGTGATCCAGGTCGCAAGATCGTCTTCGTCATCGATCCCCTCGCCGATGACTCTGAGGTTGGAGTAGTGCCCGACGGTCAAGCCGCTCATGATTGCCGCGAACGACCGGGAGTTTCGGGAGATCCCCTTGAGGAAGGAGCGGTCGAGCTTCAGCTCGGCGATGGGAAGCTCAGCCACGTAACTCAGTGAGGAGTAACCGGTTCCGAAGTCGTCCATGGCGACCTCGATCCCCAGCGCGGCAAGCTGCAGGATTGTCGACCGGGCGAGTGCTACATCCGAGATCGCCGTGGTCTCGGTGATCTCAACGCAGACGTCTCGATAGTCGTAGTTCCTGGCGACAGCCTCCAAATCGACGAGGAAACGCTTGTCGAGAAAGGCCGATGCCGAGACGTTGAGGGAAACTCGGCGATCGATCTTCCGCTTCCGGTACTCGTGACTGAGCGCGAACGCCGCCTCGAGGCTATGGCCGCACAGCCTTCTGGCCAGCCGGGGGTCGTGCTCAACCGTGTAGATGAACTCGCCCGCCGGAACGATCTCGCCGTGCCGGCGCCACCTTAGCAGTAGCTCGACAGAGTGCAGCCTCCTGTCCAGCCATTTGAACTGTGGCTGGTACCAGTACTCCAGATCTCCATTACCAAACGCGGCGTCGAATTCGGTGCGGATCTGATGGGCGCGCGTCAGGGCGATCTCGATCTCTGGGGTATAGAACTGATACGTATTACCCCCAGCGGCCTTGGCTTCGTACATCGCCTCGTCGGCGTGGGCGAAGAGGTCCGCATACGCGCTCCCGTGCTCTCCTTGGATCGCCCAGCCCAAGCTTCCGGTGACCCGCATGTAGGACTCACTGCAGTCGCTGATAGCAGAGAGCACCCGGCTGCTCATCATGATCAAGCCAGCCCGCCTGTACTCCGACAGGATCCCGAACTCGTCACCGCCAAGCCGGGCGAGGAAGAAGTCGGCATCGGCTGAAGCGATGCTCGCAGCGATGCGCTTCAGCAGCTCGTCTCCCTCCTGATGCCTGTAGCTATCGTTCCACTCTTTGAAGTGATCGAGGTCCAGGATCCCCACCGCGACGCGCCGCCCGCCTTCGAGCATCTCCTGGGCACGCCGCTCGAAGGCCCGGCGATTGGGAAGGTCGGTCAGCACGTCGTGAGATGCCTGGTACGCCTGGCGATCCCGCTCCGCCACGAGCTCGTGCCGGAGTACAAGCGCTTCAAGCGCGCCGCCAAGAGCGGCCGAGGCACGCTCCAGGAGCGTGATCATTCGCGGCCGGATCACCCTCGGACGATTCGACACCGAGGCGAGGGCGAGGGTCTCCCCTCCCCGGAGCCTCATCATGATCACCGCTGCCGCGGTCTCGTGCGGGTTGGCGTTCGCCTCTGGCCAACTTGCGTAGATCGTCGAGATGTAAGTATCGTTACCGGAGCTCTCCGCCCTCTGGATGAGCGCGGCGAGATCGACCGTGGTGGCCACTCCCCGAAGATCGCCCTGCGTAGCCACGGGAAGCTGGCGCCGGCCATCGAACCTGACCAGTGTCACGTAGCGGAACAGCTCGGTGTCGAGGAGGGCTCGGAGAGTCACCTCATACATCTCCTCAGCATGCGATGCCTTCGCCAGGTGCACGCTCTGGCCGGCGAGCGCGTCGTACACCGCAGCCAGGTTCCGCAACTCCTCCCTTTCATCCGCACGCGCGATCTCAATCTCGACGCTGGCAAACAGCCGATCCAGAAGCTCGACGGTCGCCTGCGAGAAGGCACCCCCGGTCCGCGAGAAAAGAACGATCACCGCTGCGACGCCCCCATCCCGTCCCGCTATCGGCCAAGCCGCAACCACGTCGATCTCGTCGAGGCTGCGGTGTCTCGTCCAGCTAACCGGCCGCAGCCCCGCGCCCTTTCGATCGAAGACCTGGCGCGTGTGCGCATCGGCCACCCAACCCGGAACGCTGAACTCCCCGCCGAGCACCGGTTCGGGAAGCTCACCTATGGCCGGCGCAGTGTCGCCAAAGGCGCCAAAACGGATGAAGCGGCCGTTCCCGGCCTCCACCAGCAGCAGATCTACCCCGGCAATCTCCGGATGAAGCGAGATCTGAGAGCCCGCCTCCGACAGGATCCCCTCGAAGTTGAAGAGGTCGACGGGGAGGTGCTGCAGCCGGGAGAAGATCGCCCGGTAGTGGAGCTGCCGGTCGAGCTCCCGCTCGAGCTGCAACCTGGATTCCACAGCCGTGAACAGCTCGATCAGCCCTTCGAACACGGGTACCGTAGGGGCGGGAATCTCCTCGCCGGCACCGACGTAGACGGAGAGGAGGTAGACCGACCCGTCGGCCGCCTCGGCGGAGGTCACTAGCGATCCGCCAAGACCGAAGCTGCTCGCCCGCTCCCGCCACTTCGCAAAGGCGGGGTCGTCCAGCCTGGTAACCTGCGGCGTACGGGTGCGGACGCACCGGCCCGCCGGTCCCTGCCCATCCGGATCGCCGGCGTCGCATACCAGGCGCAGCCCGTTGGTATAGGCCGAGGCGACGCCCGACCGGGCCAGCATCCTGATCTCGTTCTGATCCGCCTCCACCTTGGCGATGTAGGCCAGCGGGAAGATCTCCGCTGCGAGTGACGTCACTACCAGCTCCGCGAGATCGCCGGCATCTGCACCGCTCTTTCGAAGGATGATCCCGCGGTAGAGGTTCAGTGTCTCGGCAAACAGACGGTAGGCGACGGCCAGCTTCCGGTTCGACTCGGTCAAGCTGGCGATGTTCTGGACTAGGAGGGACAGCGGTCGCTCGGAACCACCGCTTCCTGCCTTTGAGAGAGGCGGCGAGGCGGCGGCGAGATCGCTGAGCACTCGGGAGACCGCCTGCAGATCGGCCAGCTCCTCCCACCCCGACGCAGCAAGCAGGTCGGTCAGCCGGTCTACAAACTCGGCATCCATCGTCTCATCCGAACTGGAGCCGCGGGCATGGTGTGTTCTGCCCTCGCCTGCCGAGCTCTCGCCAACGTCCATGCTTCCCCCCTTTTGCGAGAATCAAAAGCAATCGGGATGCTCTTTGCTTATCGAACCCGCGCCAGCCCCACTTGACCAGAAAGCGTTAACCGATCTTCATGTGGCCGGTAGGAACAAGTGTAGATCAGCTCGAACGCTCGAGCACGGCTGGCTACGGCCCATAACCAGGGTCGAGGACCTGAAGAGGGGGCAGAACTGCCGGCGCTCGATCGGCGATGGCCGTTGCAACCTGCGCCTCGCGGCTTCCCCGTGCCGGCGAACACAAGCCGCCAACCCCCCAGTGATAGGCTCACAGTCGTTGCGAGATCCGAAGGATGGTGAACATGGAGCGTGAAATTCTCCTGGATAACCGGCGCGTCAAGGCCGGCGCCGGCGAAACGCTTGCGGCCGTCCTCCGCAGGGAGGGAGTTCCGCTGCCCACCATCTGCCTCCACGAGCAACTCTCGCCCATCGGGACGTGCGACCTCTGCTTGGTCGAACGCGATGGCAAGCTGGCCCACGCCTGCGGTGTAAAGGTCGGGGAATCGAAGTCGGTAAGCTCAACCAGCCCCCGGGTCTCGGCGGCCCGCTACGAGGCGGCGAGCCGGATCCTCCAAAATCACGAGCTCTACTGCACCATCTGCGATAACAACAACGGAAGCTGCACCGTGCACAACGTCGTGCGCGATTTGGACCTGGGTCACCCTCGCTACCCATTCCGCAAGAAACCCTACGAGGTCGACCGGACCCATCCCCTATACCGCTACGATCCGTCCCAGTGCATCATCTGCGGCCGGTGCGTCCAGGCCTGCCAGGAGCTGCAGGTGAACGAGACCCTCTCCATCGATTGGTCGCTCCCGATACCCAGGGTGGTCTGGGACGGGGGAGCAAACGCCGGAGAGTCGAGCTGCGTGAGCTGCGGGCACTGTGTCACCGTCTGCCCCTGCAACGCGCTAATGGAAAAGAGCATGGAGGGAGCTGCCGGACTCGCCACCGCCCTTCCGAAGGCGGCCAAAGATTCGTTAATCGACCTGGTAAAGGCGGTCGAGCCGGTTACCGGCCTCGCTCCCATCTTCGGCCTCTCCGAGGTCGAGGAGCGGCTGCGCACTCCAACCATCTCCAAGACCAAGACCGTCTGTACCCACTGCGGCGCCGGCTGCAGCTTTGACGTCTGGACAAAGGGAAGGAAGGTTCTCAAGGTCGAACCGGAGAGGGGGCCGGTAAACGGCATCTCCACCTGCGTCAAGGGCAAGTTCGGCTGGGAGTTCGCCAACTCCCCGGAACGCCTAACCGAGCCCCTGATCCGGGCTGGCGACCACTTCCGGGTCGCCAGCTGGAAGGAGGCCTTCGCCACGGTAGGCGACCGTATCCGGAGACTGGTAAGCCTGTACGGCCCCGACTCGGTCGGATTGATCGCCTCCTCCAAGTGCACCAACGAAGAGGCCTTCCTCCTGCAGAAGCTCGCCCGCGCCGTGGTCGGGACCGACAACATCGATAACGGCTCACGCTACTGCCAGTCGCCGGCGACTCTCGGGCTGTTGAGAACAGTCGGGATCGGCGGCGACACCGGGTCGATATCCGACATCGAGGCGGCGGGGCTCGTGGTGATCATCGGGTCGAACACGGCCGAGAGCCATCCGGTGATCGCCTCCCGGATAAAACGCGCCCACAAGAGCCGCGGCCAGCGGCTGATCGTCGCCGACCCTCGTCGGCACGAGATGGCGGAGCGCGCCGATATCTTCCTGCGCCCCCGGCCCGGATCAGATCTCATCTGGCTGAGCGCTATAGCCAAGCACATCATCGACTCCGGCTGGGCCGACACCAGCTTCCTCTCGCAGCGGACCGAGGGTCTCGACCAGTACATCGCCAGCCTTGCCCCCTACACCCTGGATCTTGCCGCCGAGAGGTCTGGCATCGGCAAGGAGACCCTCATCGCCGTGGCGAAAGAGGTGGCCACCGCGCCTTCGACCTGCATCCTCTGGGCCACGGGGGTGACCCAGCACGAAAGCGGTTCCGACACCTCGACAGCCATCTCCAACCTGCTGCTGATTACCGGCAACTACGGGAGGCCCGGCGCTGGCGCGTACCCGCTCAGAGGGCACAGCAACGTCCAGGGTGCGAGCGACTTCGGGGCGACGCCAGGCTGCATGCCCGGCTACGAGCCGATCAGCGACGAGAGCGTACGTGCCAAGTACCAGGCTGCCTGGGGAGCGCCGCTCCCCTCCACCGAGGGCCTGGACCACAACCAGATGATCGACGCCATCCACGATGGCCGTCTCAAAGGGCTGCTAATCGTGGGCGAAGATACGGGTGTGGTCGGCTCCAACTCCGCGTGGGTCGAGGACGCCCTCCGCAAGCTCGACCTCCTTGTCGTGCAGGACATCTTTTTTACCCGAACAGCGCAGTTTGCCGACGTCATCCTGGCGGCTTCACCCTCGCTTGAGAAGGAAGGGACCTTTACCAACACCGAGCGCAGGATGCAGCACTTCGATCCAGTGCTCCGCCCCCTCGGCAACTCCCTCCCCGACTGGAAGATAACCGCCGGGTTGGCCGCCAGCCTCGGTGCCGAATGGACGTACGCCTCTCCTGGGGAGGTAATGGCCGAGGCGGCTTTGCTCTCTGGCATCTTCACCGGGGTCACCTACCAGCGGCTGGAGGGGTACTCATCGCTGCAGTGGCCGGTTGCGGCGGACGGTACCGGCACCCCGCTGCTTTTCGTGGAGCGGTTCAACTTTCCATCCGGAAAGGCCAGGCTGGTGCCGTTGGCGTTGGTCGGGCCGGGTGAGATCCCGGACGGCGAGTTCGACCTCCACCTCAACAACGGACGGCTTCTCGAGTACTTCCGCGAGGGAAATCCGACGCCCAAAGTCGCCGGCATCGCCGGCACCTCTCCTGGGCCGTTCGTGGAGGTCTCTCCCGACCTCGCCACCGAGAGAGGCCTATCAAGTGGAGCGCTGGTGAGACTGGTATCCCGCCGAGGGGCGGTAAAGGTTCGGGTCCTCGTCACCGATCGGGTGCAGGGAAAGGAGCTCTTCCTCCCGATTGACTCCCCCGAGAGCGAGAACGCCGTGAACGTGCTCACCTCCTGGCGCTCCGATCGGGCGACCCGCACACCAGCCTTCAAGGAGCTTGCGGTAAGGCTGGAGGTCGTGTCCACCTCCGGCCCTCTCCCTCTGCCCAAGACCAACTTCCGCTTTGGGAAGCGCACCCCGCAGCGCGGGGTGAAGATCCAGGAGAAGTGGGCCCGCGAGGACTATCGAAGCCTCACCGACTGAACAAGGAGCAATGATATGGCGGAACCGATCTCGGCAGCCCCCGTAGAGGGCCATCCCAAGGCAACAGACCTTGGCGGCGCAAGCCTCGAAGAGCTGATCGAGGCGGCATGGGCAGGAAGCGGCGATGCTCTCACCGTGATCCTGGAGCGGGCTAACACCCCCTCCACCCGTGCCCTCCTCGCCGCACTCGCCATCCTCGCCAGGGGCTTGGCGGTCATCCGAGAGCCCACCGCCCACTCGATCGAGCGAGCGATCAAGGCTTCGGTGGCGGTCCACGACTCCGCCCAGACGCCCTCCTGGTCCGACCTGATCCGCCAGATGCGCAAGCCATCCACCCGCCGCGGGATCTCCGTGGCCCTCGCCGCGCTGAGGGGTCTCGGTGGCGAAGATGTCACCGGACCGTAACCTTTCGATGATCTGCGTGCTCTAAACCAATAAGGAGACCGGAGTGCTTTGACGGTGGCCGGGGCGCGGGGGCTATATTTGGAATTGACCGGAGCAGCCGTGGCGATCCCAGGCCTCCGGAGCGGGACGAGGATGTCGCGAACATGGCAACCTCGCCTTTGGACAACCCAAGAAAGGGGGCGGTCTAAGCAGTGGGTGAAGCATCGGAGCTTTTTCCCCTAATCGTCCGTATGGACGAGGAGGGTGAACTCGTAGGGGACCTCGGTCTCCTGTCGAAGCAAGATCTAGTGGACATTTACCGGGAGATGCGCTTGCTGCGCGCCTTCGACGAGCGAGCATGGAACCTCCAACGGCAAGGAGTTATCGGCACCTACGCTCCCTATAAAGGCCAGGAGGCGGCGCAGCTGGGAGCGACCAAGCCGCTGCATGAGTCGGATTGGCTGGTGCCGACCTACCGGGATTGGGCGGCAGGCTACGTCCGTGGGGTACCGGTAACCCACGGATTATTCTTTTCCAAGGGCCATCCCCGGGTTGGCGACGTCCCCAAATCGGCCAAGGTGCTCCCAGCACAGGTGGTGATCGGAGCGCAGACGCTTCACGGCGTCGGGGTCGCCTGGGCCACCAAGCTTAGGAACGAGAATGCGGCCACCATCGTCACCTTTGGCGACGGATCGACGTCCGAGGGAGACGTCCACGAAGCGATGAACTTCGCCTCGGTCTTCAGCGTCCCGCTCATCTTCTTCTGCGAGAACAACCAGTGGGCGATCAGCGTCCCGATCGAGCGGCAGATGCGCGCCAAGACCATCGCCCAGCGGGCGCTCGCCTACGACATGGAGGGATTCCGGGTAGACGGCAACGACTACGTCGCGGTTTACAACCTGGTCTCCGAGCTTGCCGACCGGGCCCGGCGCGGCGAGGGGCCGTTCCTGGTGGAGGCGGTCACCTACCGTCTAGGCGCCCACACCACCGCCGACGATCCGAGCAAGTATCGGGTCGTCGCCGACGAAGAGCGGTGGGCAAAGCGGGATCCGATCGCCCGCCTCGAGAAGTTCCTCCTCCGGGAGTCGCTCATCGACGAGGAGCGGATTCTCGCCGTCGACGCGGCCGCCAAGGAGTGGGTCGACGAGGTTCTTGCCGACTTCAAGGCCGAGCTGTCGATCTCCTCAAGCGTACTCTTCCAGAACGTCTATGCCGAGATGCCGCAATCCCTGGCCAACCAGTTCGACCATTACCAGAAGCGGGCCAAGGAGGTGAGGGCGTAGTGGCCAAGCTAACCATCGCCCAAGCTCTCAACGCCGCACTGGCGCAGGCACTCGAGGCCGACGACTCCGTGATCGTCTTGGGAGAGGACGTCGGCAAGGACGGCGGCGTCTTCCGGATCACCGACGGCCTCCTCGACCGGTTCGGAAAGGACCGCGTTATCGACACCCCGCTAGCCGAGTCCGGCATCGTCGGCACATCGGTCGGGCTTGCGATAGCGGGTATGAAGCCGGTAGCCGAGATCCAGTTTCTCGGATTCATCTACGAGACCATGGACCAGATCGCCTCCCAGGCGTCGCGGGTACGTTTCCGCTCCCTCGGGCGCTACAGCGCACCGATGGTGATCCGGACACCCTACGGGGGTGGAGTGAAGGCTCCCGAGATTCACTCCGACTCCCTGGAAGCCCTCTTCACCCACACTCCGGGGATCAAGGTGGTTACACCGTCAAACCCCTACGACGCCAAGGGCCTGCTGCTGGCCGCGATCGACGATCCCGATCCAGTGCTGTTCCTGGAGCCGATGCGGCTCTACCGGGCCTTCCGGGATGAGGTCCCTGACGAGCCGTACCGAGTTCAGCTGGGAAGGGCGAACGTGGTGCGCGAGGGTGCCGACATCACCCTGATCGGCTGGGGCCCCTCGGTCCCGCTGCTCAAGGCGGCGGCCGACGATCTCGCCGCCCGTTACGACGTCTCCGCCGAGGTGATCGACCTGATGACGCTGACGCCGCTCGACGAGGAGACCATCGTCGAGTCCGTGAAGCGGACCCAGAGGGCAGTGGTTGTGCACGAAGCGGTGCGCACCTCCGGCTTTGGAGGAGAGATCGCCGCGGTAATCCAGGAGAAGGCTTTCCTGTATCTGGAGGCACCGATCTTCCGGGTTACCGGCTACGACACCCCCTACCCGACCACGATGTTCGAGGATCTTTGGCTCCCGGACACCACCCAAGTCGTCGCGACCGCCCTCGACGCCATCAGGTACTGAGCAAAGCCAGCTTTGAGCGCCGGACCCAGCCTTGAGCTGGCACGTCCAGAGATTTAAGGAGTTATATGGAGTGGAGGTTTCCCGACGTTGGGGAGGGTCTGCACGAGGCCCAGATAGTCAAGTGGTACCAGAGCGAAGGCGAGGAGGCCGTCCAGGACCAGCCGCTCCTCGACGTAGAGACCGACAAGGCGGTAGTGACCATTCCCGCACCTACCACCGCCCCGATCGAGAAGATCCTCTTCCATGAGGGCGACACCGTACGGGTCGGCGAGGTGGTCGTAACCTTCGCGACCGGAGCGGCTCACGAGGCCGCTCCGATGCGGGAGCAGGAGGCATCACTTCCAGAGGAGATGGACTCGGTACTGCGCCCGGTAGCCCGGCAGGGCAAGGGACCGGTGCTCGCAACACCGTCGGTGCGCCGGCTAGCCCGCGAGCGGGGTGTCGACATATCCGGAATTGGCGGGACCGGCGCCGGTGGCAGGGTAATGGCCGAAGACGTGGAGAAAGCCGCCGCTGGCGAGGCCACGTCGCTGGTGACCCTCCCGCCGGCCGGGCAGAGGGCTGGCCTCGCATCCGGGCCGGCGGGCGACCTCGAGCGGCGTCCCCTGGTCGGCATACGGAAGCGAATCGCCGACAACATGGCGCGCTCGTGGGCCCACGCGGTGCAGGTAACCGTCTTCGAGGAGATGAACGCGACCAACCTGGTCGCGCTGCGCAGCGAGTTGAACACCCGGGTCGCCGAAGAGGATCGGTTCACCTTCCTTCCGTTCATCGCCAAGGCAACCTCTAAGATGCTCTCCCGCTTTCCTGACCTCAACTCCGCCCTCGACGAGGAGGCGAGCGAGATCGTCACCTACGGCCGCCACAACATCGGCGTGGCCGTCGACGATCCCGAGGGGTTGACAGTCCCGGTGCTCCACGATATCGACCGGCTGTCGATCAAGGAGGCGTCGCGGGAGTTGAAGCGCCTGATCCAAGGGGCACGCGACCACTCACTCTCCAGGGAGGAGCTCACCGGCTCCACCTTTACCATCACCAACTACGGGACCATCGGCGGCGTCTACGCCACTCCAATTATCAACTACCCGGAGGTCGGAATCCTCGGTCTCGGCCCCGTCAGGAGGCGGCCTGTAGTCGGCGAAAACGACCAGATCGTGGCCGCCGACACCTTGACGCTATCGCTCACCTTCGATCACCGGGTGATCGACGGAGGGTACGCCTCCCGCTTCCTCACCGGCTTGATCCAGCTGCTGAGCGACCCCTTCCTGCTCATGGTGGAGCTGTAGCGATGGTGGTCGGAGAGCTGAACACCGAGGCCGATCTTCTCGTGATCGGCGGGGGGCCAGGCGGCTACACCGCCGCCCTTCGGGCCGCCCAGCTGGGCCGCACGGTAACGCTGGTGGAGCGGGACGCCATCGGAGGTGTCTGCCTCAACGTAGGGTGCATCCCCTCCAAAGCCCTCATCGAGCTGTCGGCCCGCCGCCATGATCTCGCCGCGCTTGCCGAGCGAGGGGTGGTCACGACAGGGGTGACGCTCGACTTCTCGCTGATCAACACCTCGGTGCACAACGCGGTCCAGCGCCTTACCGGGGGTGTCCAGCAGCTGCTCCGGGCGGCCGATGTCGACGTGGTCTCGGGAGATGCCACTTTTGCCGGCGAGCACGAGGTACGGGTCCAGGGCGAGGGCGGAACCGGGCACATCCGCTTCCGCGACTGCATCGTCGCCACCGGGTCGGTCCCCCGGGATCTTCCCGGTGTCACGGTCGACCACTCGAGGATTCTCGACTCGACCGACCTCCTCTTCCTCTCTCATCTCCCCGAGTCCCTGGTGGTGATCGGTGGCGGCTACATCGGCATCGAACTCGGTACCGCCTACGCGCGGCTTGGATCAAGAGTGACCATAGTCGAAGCGCTGCCCCGGCTCCTCGCCGGCGCCGAGCCCGAAATCGAAAGAACGCTCGCAAGGTCGTTCAAGTCGCTGGGAGTTGAGGTCGTGACCTCGGCTGCCATTTCGGGAGTCGAGATCGTGGGCGACCATGTCGAGGTGGCCCTCCGGGACAGCGACTCCGCCATCTCCGCCGAGCTGGCCGCGGTGGCTGTTGGCCGCGTCGCCAAGATCGACGAGGGCTTCCAGGTAGCCGGGATCGAACTCGACCCCTCAGGCCGGGTCTTCGTCGACCAGCAGATGCGGACCACCAACCCCCATATCTACGCCATCGGCGACATCGCCCCCGGACCGATGCTCGCGCACAAGGCCTACTACGAAGCAAAGGTCGCGGCCGAGGCGGCCTCCGGGCAGCCCTCGGCAAACGACGCGGTCGCCATCCCCGCGGTGGTCTTTTCCTCCCCCGAGGTGGCCATGGCCGGTCTCAGTGCCGAGGAAGCCGCCAAGGTGTACGGCGAGATCGTCGAGTCCCGCTTCCCCTACCGTGCTAACGGCAGAGCAGTGGCGATCGCCGAGCCCGACGGAGAGGTAAAGATCGTCTCCGAAAAGAGCTCGGGGCGGATCGTCGGCGTCCACATCGTCGGCGCCGACGCCTCCAACCTCATCGGCGAGGGAGTCCTTGCCATCGAGCTTGGCGCCTCCCTCGAGGACCTCGCCCTCACCATCCACCCGCATCCCACCCTTACCGAGATGTTCGTCGAGTCGGCCGAGGTGGGGCTGGGCCGTCCCACCCACCTGGTCGTGAAGCGCTAACCTCTCGGTGGATCCCGCTTCAGCTTCTCCAGCTCCATGGTGATATCCTCACCCCTGCCCAGCTTGAGAGAGACGTAGGTCCCCACCCCCACCGGGATCGGAATCCAAAAGTTGAAAAGGCGGTAGCCGAGAACCCCGAGGATGGCGACGCTCCTCGGCGTGCCGAAGCCGGTGATCAGCGGGATAAGGATGCCCTCGATCACCCCCAAGCCACCGGGCGTGATCGGAAGCGCCGCGGCCACGTTCGCGATGCCGTAGCTCACCAGCAACGCGTCCGGATCCACAATCCTCCCGAAAGCGGCCACCATAATCCAGAGCGAGAGCGCGTCAAAAAGCCAGTTAAGCGAGGCCCAGAGCACCGCGCTTCTGAGCCTCACCGGGTCGCTCGCCAACGCGTTGATCCGGTAGCTGATCCGGGAGACGCTTCCCGTTATCGCCGCCTCGTGCCGCCTCAAGGGCCGGATCGGATTGATCAGCCGCCTCATTACCGCGAGCGTCCGGGTCTCACCCCGGGTGAAGGCAATCACCAGGGCGCTGAAGGCACCCAGCAATAGCACCCCGATGGCGGCCACGATCAGGTAGATCTCGTTGAATCCGTAGATCGGCAGTGAAACTATCAGCGCAATCCACAGCATCAGGTTGAGCACGACCGCCGATCCGATTCCCTGGGCAGCCAGCGCGAACCCGGCGTCGGTCCCCTTGACCCCGAGCGAAGTGAGTAGGCGCACCGTCATCCCCGCGCCGCTCGCCGTACCTCCCGGCAGGACGTGGGAGACAGCCAGCGCCGAGACGTCCACCTTTGCCAGCGACTTCAACGGCGGTTGAGGCGTCGGCAGCACCGAGGAGGTCAGCTTGGCGTAGCAAAACAGGGACGCCGCCTCGGCGAGCACCGCCAGCGGAACCAGCCAGTAGTTGGCCGTCCCGAGCAGGTTCAGCGTCTTGCTGAACCCGGCAAGCTGCGGCAGGACCAGGTACTCGACAACGAGCAGGATCGAGAAGCCCCAGACACCCCGGATGGCAAAGTGGCGGATCAACTTGCCAAAGCTCCGCTTGGTACCGGCAATAACCTCGCGCGGAGGCTCTCCCCGCTGGCGAAGCCGGCGCCTCAGCGAGCCCACGCTCCTTGATCTCCTCCCGCTCACACCGCCTACCCTAATACAATCATTGGAGGCTCTGGCGCCCGGTGATCTAGTGTGTAGAGGGTGATCTGCCTAGTGATTGCGTTCTTGCGCCCGCCCGCCCGAAGAGCAACGGAACTGCTGGCCGATGCCCGGTAGCGCACGACGCCCCTACGACGGCCTCGGGAAGCAGATCATTCTGGCCGAGCTCGCGGCGGCTGGGATCGCCGTCCTCCTCCTCTTGCTCTGGGACATCCGCGACCTCGGGCTGGAGATGCTCATCGCCGGAGTGGTGGCGGTTATCATCGAGCCGGTGGTGCGGCTGCTGGTCCGGCTCCGCCTTCCCCGCCCGGTGGCGGTAGGTGTGGCCATCGTAGTCCTGCTTGCCGTGGTCGTCCTGCTGTTACTCACCTTCTCCATTCCGGTCTACGACGCCGGGGTCAAACTGCTTAGCAGCATACCCCAGCTGGAGGCGGCGCTCCACTCCCGCAAGGGCCAGCTAGCGGCGATCATTACCAACCTCAACCTGCAGCACTACCTGAACATCTCCGCCCAGGAGATCTCATCACTGGCCCAACGGGCCATCCTCCCGGCGGTGAGTGCAGCCAAGGGCCTGCTCGGATTCCTGACCAACGTGGCGATCACCGGAACCCTGATCCTCTTCTTCTCGCTGGAGGGGCCACGGGTTATCTCCGCCCTCGGCGCCGTCCTTCCACCTGAACGGGAGGAGAGGATGCGGGCGGTGCTGCACGAGACCGGCCTCGCGGTAACCGGCTACCTGGTCGGGAACCTGCTCACCTCCATCATCGCCGGCATAGTCATCTACCTGGTCTTCACCATCCTCGGGCTGCCCTTCGCGGTGCTGGTGGCGGTGTGGGTCGGGCTGGTAGACCTGATCCCCCTGATTGGCGGTCTGCTTGCCGGTATACCCGCCGTCGGCTTAGCTCTCTTCGCCGGTCTCCCCCAGGCGGTGGTAGTGCTGGTTGTGTTCCTGGTTTACCAGCAGGTCGAAAACCACCTGCTGAACCCCCTGATCCTGTCGAAGACGGTCCGGTTGAACCCGCTCTGGGTACTCCTTGCCGTTCTCATCGGTGCGCAGGTGGCCCAGCTCCCGGGCGCGCTGATCGCGATCCCGGTAGCCAGTGCCCTGCAGGTGCTCTTTCGAAGCCTGCTGCGCGAACCCGTGATCGCCTGGCTGAATCGCCCGCGGTGACAGCGCGATGATCGAAACCCACAGCGCCGCCCGCGCCGGCGCCGCCCCCCCGAGCCGCCGGCCAATCCAGGCACTCGCCGAACCGATCGCGGCATGCGAGATCGACTTTCTCGTGGTCGACTTCGAGACCGCCAACCAGCGCAGGGCTAGCGCATGCGCTATCGGTATCGCCGCCATCGCCGGCGGCTCGATCATCCACTCCGCCAGCCTCCTTATCGACCCTGAGGACTACTTCACCCCGATGAACATCGCCATCCACGGCATCCGGCAAGAGGACGTTGTCGGGAACCCGACCTTTCCCGAGGTCTGGATGGCTCTCGACCCCATCGCCCGCCGGACCACCCTGGTAGCTCACAACGCCCCCTTCGACTCCGGTGTACTCACCAGCTCCCTCCTCCGCTACAACCTTCCCGACCCGCACTACCGCTGGCGGTGTACACTCCAGCTCAGCCGCCGCCTCTGGCCCCAAGCCCCAAACCACCGCCTCGACACCCTCTGCGCCCTCCAAAGCATCCCGCTCCAGCACCATGACGCGAGATCGGACGCGCTAGCCGCTGCCCGGCTGCTCCTTATCCTGCTCCCGCGGGAAGAAGGCTGAGGACGCCTCCACACCCTCCGCTCCCCCCGGAACTCCCGGCACGGGCCGTAACCACGCGACTGCTCACACCGGGCAGCGCCAGCGCACGCAAGCACTCGCGCAGTATGCCGGAGCCGTTACCGAATGCAGCAGTCACGTGCAACTCCGCGACAGTTGGTGCCGGGCACTCCGCTGCCCGGCACCAACTGAATCCCTTGACTTTCGCCCAGGGAACGCGCCAAAATCGAAACACCGGAAAGGGGAAGCCATGGCGCTTGAAGACCGGGTCTCGCTGGTTTCTGTAACGCAGGAGCTCTACGTCCTCCTCGGGAAGATCCTGCATGCAGGCACCCGGGAGGGCACCGGCTACGTCAGGCAGGAGGTGGTTCATCAACTACTTGCTATCGACCTCGCCATCACCTTTGAAGACACCGAGACGCAGAACCTCCTAGCTACTCTCTATCGGGAGCTCGAACCGTCCGTGCGGCTGGTCGAAGAGAGGCTCCTCGCCGAAAGCGGCGAAGCGTACGACCCCGCGCTCGCGGAGGCTGGCCTGACCGAAACCGGCCGAGCAGCCAAGGTGAGCGGGTTTCGGCGCGCCCTCGACCGCCTTCTCGGCGCCACCGCTAGCGATCGGCCAAGGTGGGTGCGCTCGGTATTGACATGGGGCGACGTCTCCCTCGGAAGCCTAGGAGGCGTTCCCGGGATCAAAAACGTGGTCGAACCGTTGAAGGAGCTGAAGCAGTCCGTCGAAGCCCTGATGGCCCAGGAACATACCGGATAACTCCGGCCCAGGTACGCGCCCCAAGACACCCGTTCCTTACGAGCGCAGCTCCGGAAAGTCCTCTTCGCGCCACTCGCCCTCGACCTGGTGGCCGTCTTTATGGATATCGATCTCCCGGACTCGCAGATCTACTCTCCGGATCTTGCCGGAGATGGTCTTTGGCAAAGAGGTGAACTCGAGTCTCCGCACCCGCTTGAAAGGGGCAAGGTTCTCACGGGCGTACTTGAGTATGGCAAGCGCGGTCTCCCGATCGGCTGGCCATCCACTGGCCAGGGTAACGTACGCCTTGGGCACCGCTAGCCGAACCGGGTCAGGGGAGGGTACTACTGCAGCCTCGACGACAGCATCGTGCTCGAGGAGGACGCTCTCCAGTTCGAATGGGGAGATCCGGTAGTCGGACGCCTTGAAGACGTCATCGGTCCTCCCTACGTAGGTGATATACCCCTCGCCGTCGAGGGAAGCGACATCGCCGGTGTGGTAGCGGCCCCCAAGCAGCGCCCGCTGACTGAGCTCGTTGTCGTCGCGGTAGCCCACCATAAGCCCGATCGGGTGCTTGTCTAGATCGAGGCAGATCTCGCCGTCTGAGGTCGGCTCTCCCGATATCGGATCGACAAGGGTAACGGTGTAGCCCGGGAGGGGCCTCCCCATCGAGCCGAGAACCACCTTCTGCCCCGGTGAGTTACCGATCTGCGCGGTCGTCTCCGTCTGACCGTAGCCGTCCCGCACCGTTACGCCCCACGCCTCGTTAACCTCCTCGATGATCTGCGGGTTGAGCGGCTCTCCCGCGCTCGTTGCCTCCCGAAGTGCCTCCGGACGTCCCCCCAGATCCGCCTGGACTAGCATCCTCCAGACCGTTGGCGGTGCACAGAAGGTGGTCACGCCGCACCGGCGAATCTCTTCGAGCATGGCCGCCGCGTCGAAGCGCGAGTAGTTGTATATCATCACGGTAGCCTCGGCATTCCACGGAGCAAAGAGGTTGCTCCAGGCGTGCTTTGCCCACCCCGGAGAGGAGATGTTCAGGTGGACGTCGTTCGGCTGCAAACCAATCCAGTACATGGTGGACAGATGCCCGACCGGATAGGAGACGTGAGTATGCTCGACCAGCTTCGGCCTCGAGGTCGTTCCCGAGGTGAAGTAGAGCAGGAGCGTATCGCTCGCCTTGGTGATTCCATCTGGGATGAATTGGTCCGACGCCTGGACGGCGTCGCTATAGCTCAGCCATCCCGGGGTATCCCCTCCAACGCTGATGCGGGTATAGTCCCCGGTCACCAAGTTGAACTTCTGTGTGTCATCTGCACCCACCACCACGTGCCGGGCATCGCCCCGCTCGACCCGATCGTTGAGATCTCCCGGTCCTAGCAGGGTGGTGGCAGGAATGATCACCGCCCCCAGCTTCATGGCCGCAAGGATCGTCTCCCACAGCTCCACCTGGTTCCCCAGCATGACGATCACGCGGTGGCCGCGCTCTACCCCGATCGACCGCAGCCAGTTTGCTACCTGGTTTGACCTTCTCGACATCTCGCTAAAGCCGATCTTTTGCTCGGACCCATCCTCCTCAACCACCCAAAGGGCAACGTTCTCGTTCCCCTCGGCGATGGCATCAAACCAGTCGAGCGCCCAGTTGAAGTTTTGAAAGCTGGGCCGCTGAAACCCCCGGTACGCCGTCTCGTAGTCGTTGCGATTCTCGACCAGAAAGTCCCTCGACGCCCGGAACGCCCGGGTATTGGCTGACGCGGCCATCTTGTCTCCTCATCCCGTCAACGCCCGCGACCGTTGAACGAAACCCACTCCGACGATCCGCCGGCAGCCGCAGGCCCTGCCGGTGCCGATTGTAGCCACAATCCCCGCTGCAACTATAGCACCACGACAGATCGCGAGATCGGCGGCCACCCAGGACTCCCGTGCGGTGCGGCCTATGCGTGGAACCGCAGGCGTAAAGGCACGACCTTTCACACCACCACCCGGTGGTTCTGCGCCTCCGGCGTTACACAATGCGAAGCACACGCCGCCGGTCAGAGGGCCAGCTAACTGCTTCGCCTTCGGTTGGCACTCTCGTAATAGAAGGGTCCCCGGCGCAGGGCTCGACCTGACACCAATCGCGAGACTGGCTCGGCACCTTGCTGCTGATCTGTCGATTTGGCAGCTGCGAAGAGACCCGCCGCGCCGGCCGGCCTTCACTGGTAGACACCCTTCGCTTGCACCGCGGGAGTCTTGCGGCCATCTTCTCGGCCGAACAGAAGCCTGAATCGCACCAGCAGGGAACGCGCCACCCTGATCACCTTCTCAGGATCCGCTCAGCCGATGGAAGAGCGGGGATCGGTGCCATCAACGCACCCATCATCCTTGTGGCCAAAGTCCATGGCGGGTCCATCCGCTCCCTGGCCACTTTGCGTCCCCCCTCCCGTCTGTCCATGCCCGCATCCGCTGGCAACACTGAGCGCCACCCCCTCAATCGGACACTCGCATCCATCGCGCTGACCAGGAGGCCGCACTACCCCACCAGGGCCTAGCGTGCAGCCCGTCACAGGGAAGGACTCCGTAAGAGACACTGCGGCTGCTGAACCGCTACATCGGCAAGCAGCTCTACCGCCGGTTGAGCAATACGCCGGAGATCGCGCCAGCGAGTTGACGAGACGTAGAAGCATCTGGCCGTCCTGAAAGGTGGCGCCGCCACGCCGGATGGAAAACATGGCGCGTACCAGCATGCCAGTAGCCACGGTGCATCTCGTCCGCGAATCCGTACCGGGCCCGGTCTTCGCCTGGTGCAAACCACACAGCTTGGTTGAAGACGGCATCCTTGGCGGCGATAGGCACACCTTGTCCTGGATTGTTAGCCCCTAGGTCCACCCGGCTTGCCTCTTAGCGGCGGCAGAGCGCCCGAGCTCTCTCTCTGCTCGACTTGCGGAAACCACAACGTCGACGCGGTCGCGAGCCCGCTGACCAGCATCCCTACCAAAGCGGTGGCGATTTTCCGAAGAGTTTTGCTGAAATGATTTGTAATGCATATGGATTGTCCGTATAATAGGAGAATGACGCCGATCGACTTCGTAATCTCCCTGGCGCTGATATCTGTCGCCGCTGGCGTCCTCGGCTCGCTGATTGGCCTCGGAGGCGGTGTGGTCATCGTTCCGGTACTCACGCTCCTGTACCACGTGGACATCCGCCTGGCCATCGGGGCAAGTATCGTTTCGGTGATCGCCACCTCGAGTGGCGCAGCTACGGCCTACGTCCGGGAGCGGATGACCAACCTCCGTGCGGGAATGTTCCTCGAGATCGCCACAACGACCGGAGCGGTCAGCGGCGCCTATCTGACCACGCTCCTGCCAACCCGCTTTTTGTTCGTCTTCTTCGGGCTTGTCCTTGGTTACTCCTCGTTTGCCACCTTCCGTCGCCGGCATACCGACAAGCCGCTTACCGTATCAAAAGACCGGATCGCCAACTACTTCAACCTGCACGGCTCCTATTACGATCCCGCGGAGCAGCGCGAAATCCCCTACAAAGTGGTCGGAACGAAGCCCGGTCTCAGCCTGATGTACGTTGCCGGGCTGGTAAGCGCGCTCCTCGGCATCGGCTCGGGGGCACTGAAGGTGCCGGCCATGGATAGCGCTATGCACCTGCCCATGAAGGTGTCCTCTGCCACCAGCAACTTCATGATCGGAGTCACCGCGGCGGCGAGCGCTGGCGTCTACTTCGTCCGCGGCCAGATCGATCCCATCATCGCCGCCCCTGTCGCCATCGGCGTGCTCGTCGGAGCCACCTTCGGCGCCCGGGTCCTCGGCCGGGTCACGAGCAAGACGGTCCGGCTCGTCTTCGTCATCGTTCTTGTCGTCATCTCCATCGAGATGCTCCAGAAGGGTATCTTCCCATGACCGATATGCACGAACCCACCGGGACTCCCAAACCATCCGCCGGGGAGGAGCCGGATCTGTCGGCGTACGGCCTCGGCGGTTCCGGTCACCGGCGCCATCTCACCCCCGAAGAGGCGGCCGAGATGGAAAAGAAAGTTCGCCAGGTCGAGCTGGCGATCAGCCTGGTGCTGCGAATCGGCGTCGTTGTCAGCGTGGCCGTCATTGCCGTAGGGCTCGTACTCATGTTTGCCCACCACAGCGCCTACCTGCCGATTAGTGGGCACTTCTCCTTCCACAAGCTGACCGCTCAGTCGACGCCGTTTCCACACTCCTTCTCCGCGCTCGGGAGCTCCATCTCCCACTTGCAGGGACGAGGGATCATCGTGCTCGGCGTCTTGATCTTGATCCTCACCCCAATACTGCGTGTGGCCGTCGGCGTGATCTCCTTCCTCTACGAGGAGGACATCCCGATGGCCCTGATCACGCTCTACGTGCTGGCCGTGCTCATCGGCTCGTTCTTTCTCGCCGGGGCATGATGTCGGTGGTCGCTACACTCGACCGCTTGAGCCCGCTGCCCCTCTGGGCACAGATTGTCGATGACCTTCGCCGCCGTCTCATCGACGGCGAGTTCGGGAGCCACTTCCCAACCGACGAAGAGTTAACCCGCGACTACGAGGTGAGCCGGCAGACTGTGCGAGAGGCCGTTCGCCACCTCACCCAAGAGGGATTGGTCATTCGCCAACGAGGCCGCGGCAGCTCGGTCACCCAGGCAATCCTTGAGCAACCCCTTCACTCGCTCTATAGCCTCGCCTCGACGGTACGCGCCGGGGGCATCGAGGAGCGAAGTGAGGTTCTCGCCGCCGAGCTGAGACCAGCCGCCGTCGAGGTTGCGGCCCACCTCGATATCGACAGCGGTGACGAAGTGGTATTCATCGAACGCCTCCGCTTCGCAGGTGCCGAGCCGATCGCCTGGGATCGGTCCTGGCTGCGGAAAGGCCAAGCCGCGGTGCTGCTCGACGCCGATCTCTCCTCCGGGGGGCTTTACGATCTCCTCGCCATTTCCAGCTCTGTGCGCATCACCGGCGGATCGGAACGTATCCAACCCGTCATCTTGGAACCGGCCGAACGCAAACTGTTGCGACTGCCGCCCAAGGTGGCGGCCTTCTCTATCGAACGGGTGGCTTTAGTCGGCGAGACCCCCATCGAATGGCGCCTTAGCCTCATCCGGGGCGACCGCTACTCGCTGGTCGCCCAATGGCCGGCCAGCGCGCACTCCAGACCCGACGGAGTCTTCAGAGGCTGACCGATCGCCTCGCCTTCGCGCCTCGCCACTGGGCTGACCAGGCCAGGTCCTCCGATGCCAACCTGGAGCGGCGGCAGATCGAGTCGCTGATCTATTGCATCAGGGGGGGGACGCGATCCAGCTGCCTGAGCCGGTGAGGAGTTCTCCTATCGCCCTCAAGCGACGCCGTCTGCGCCCAGGGTGGCTGGTTTGGATCAGGCCAAGACCAGGCGGGTGGCAAAACGCGAGTTCGGTCTCGCCGCTCAAAGCCGCGTCCGAACTCAGAGATCCGAACAGGCCAGCGCCCGAGCTCGCGAACGACGCTGGTCAAGATCGGCCGAACCCTCTCCCCAAGGCGTGCCTTGGGCGGATCCCCGCCAGGCGCGGGATGGATTCGGGACGGGAAAGGCGACAAGGGCGCATTCACTGCAGATGTGCTAGGGTAGCCGCGAACGGCGGCCGAATAGTCGCGGCAAGCCGCGCCCCACCTTCCCGTTGCAGAACCCCAGTGACGCCCGGTTCATACGCTGGCGCAATCGGTGCCCCCGGCCGGAGCCAGGCCAGTCCTCCGACACATCGTACGGCTGAGCCGACGGCTGGAGCCGGCTTGACAGGACCCCTTCTGGACCGGCTTGAAGGACATCCTACCCAGGTAGGCGGTATCTGAGTATGATTTCCTTCCATGAGGTCGGCAGGAGTCCCGCATCTTCGAGAGCAGCTGGGTGACACGTTCACCTACGGCGAGGCCAAGCGGGTCGGCGCCCGGACCAGCTGATCAAGGTCGCCCAGGAGTTCCCCCGAGCCAAGCCCGCGCTGCCCCAGGCGCTCGAGGTCCTCTTGTGACCGCTCCGTCCCATGCCACCCGAGCAGGTCAGGCCTACCTCGACCTCCGGGACAAGGCCGCGGCGATCGCCGCCCGACTCGGGATGTCGATCTTCATGCCCAGGCCCTCGGCGACGACGCGGAGAACGCGCGCGTCGTTCTCCGTGATGGTACGCCTGCTGTGGTGAACCGTGACGAGGACGCCTACAGCGGCGTTTGTCGGGAGGTGGTCGCGTGAGCCGGCAACCGGCTCGGGGACCGTTGTCCACGTCGACCACCGAAGTTCCCGGGACCGCGCTGAAGGCGTCTATGATCACGAGGAGCCGCTCGAAGGAGGAGGTCGCCGTGCGGTGAGCGAGTACCAGTACTACGAGTTCCTTGCCATCGACCGGCCACTCGATGCTCGCCAGCAACGGGAGCTGCGGGCGCTGTCCACCCGGGCGCGGATCACCTCGACGCGCCTTGTCAACACCTACCACTGGGGTGACTTCAAGGGTGACCCCCGGCTGCTGATGGCCAGGTACTTCGACGCGTTCTTGTACCTCGCCAACTGGGGGACCCGCCAGCTCATGCTCCGGCTGCCGACGTCGCTGCTCGACCTCGAGGTTGCATCCCGTTACTGCGCATCTGACTCGGCGTGTGCGTGGTCGGCTGGGGACCAGGTGATCGTCGAGCTCACGAGCGAGAAGGAGGATGGTGGCTGGGAGGAGGGTCCCGAGGACTCGCTCAGCTCGATCATCGCGGTGCGCTCCGAGCTCGCCGGTGGTGACCGGAGGCTCCTGTACCTGGCGTGGCTGCTCTCTCTGGATGCAGGCGAGTTGCTGGAGAACGAACTGGAGCCAGCCGTCCCGCCGGGTCTCGCGACCTTGAGCGCGGCGCTGCAGAGCTTCGTCGAGTTCCTGCGCCTCGACGAGGACCTGCTGTCGGTGGCGGCCGAGGCGAGCAAGCCGCTGGAGCGGATCGAGCCCTCCGCCGCCGAGCTGACCGGCTGGGTAACCCGCCTGCCCGCGGAAGAGAAGGATGCGTTGCTCGCTCGTCTTGCCAGCGGCGAGCACCGTCTCGGCATGGAGCTGGCGCGCCGGTTTCGCGGCGAACGCGACGGCTCCGAGGACGAAATGGGAGGCCGTACGGCGGCCGAGCTGCAGGACGCAGCGCGGGGACACCGCGAGCAGCGAGCGCGCCTCGCTGCTAAGCACCGGGCGCAGGAGCAGGCCCAGCAAGAACACGCCCAAGCAGCTGTCCGCGAGCGGCACCTGGTTGCCCTGGCGCGGCGCCAGGACCAAGCCTGGGAGCAGGTGTACGCCGCCATCGGCACGCGCCAGCCTGCTCGGTACGACGAAGCCGTCGAGCTTCTCGGGGACTTGCGGATGGTCAGCGAGCGCGAGCGGCGCCTGGAGGCGTTCGATCGGCGCCTCGTGGCGCTGCGCCAACAGCACTCGAAGAAGCAGAGCCTCCTGCAACGCCTGGAGCGTGCCGGCCTCGGAGCCGGTCCGAGCGACGTGCAAAGGGAACAACGATGAGCCTCGTGGGCAGGTGGCGGATCGTCGAGATGGAGCTCTGGGCGCGAGAGGACGTCGACCTGGTCGGGCCCGGCTTCATCGAGCTCGGCCGAGACCACACGGGCAGCCTTGGCTTCATCGCTGTCGAGGGCGGCATCGACTGGCGGGAGGCTTCACACGACGGGCACCCCGGTGTCGAGTTCTCCTGGGAGGGTCACGACGACTGCGATCATGCAAGCGGCCGTGGCTGGGCGGTACAGGAAGACGACGGCTCACTGCGCGGTCACATCTACTTCCACCTGGGCGACGATTCTGGCTTCCGTGCGGAGCCGGACGACGAAGCGCGACCGAAGGCAAGGAACGCCCGGGGTGCTTCACGGGGCCGACGGTGACCAAGAAGGTCGCCCGCGGGCCACGTGACCCGCTCGAACGGGAGATCGAGGCGGCGCTCGACCCGGGTCGTTTCGTCGGTGAACGCATGGCGGAGCTGGAGATCGCCATCGCGGATCGGCGCCAACGCCTCACTGTCCTCGCCGAACAGGTGGCAACCACAGCGCCCACGTTGGCCGAGGTCGCCCGTTTGTTCGACCGCCAGCCGATCCTCGCCACCTCGCTCGACGCGGCGCCCCAGGGCGAGCTACGGGCGCTCTTCGCCGCGCTACAACTCGACGTCGTCTACCAACCGGCTGACGGCGCCGTCGATGTCGCAGTCACCCTCTACGATCGCGGCGGGGAGACAGCCGAGTCCGCCGCACAGGTTCTTGCGGAGGACTGGTCCGTGCCCCCGGCAGGATTCGAACCTGCGCACATGGTTTAGGAAACCACTGCTCTATCCCCTGAGCTACGGGGGCAAGTGCCGCCGGTGAAAGCGTGCCAGCTACCCCATCACGGATCGCCGCGAGCCAAGTCTATGGGCTGCCCGCGCCGTCTCCGCCAGCGAGACTGCTGGACCTCTGAGCGGCTCCCGCTAGCGAAACACCCCTGTGCCTAGCCAGATGCCAGATCTAGATCACCGCCGCCGTCTGGCTTCGCCCCCTGCCCCTTGATCTCCCGCGAGACCCGCTCTATTCTCGCCTCGCACTCCGCGAGCATCGCCCTTACCCGCCGCACCACCATCGCCAACTCGTCCAGGCTGATGCTCTGCTCGTCGAGGAGCTCTATCGCCGCCTGCGCCGTGTCGCGGAGTTCCTCGAAGCGGCGCCGGCTCAGGTGGCCGTCAAACGCTTCATCGTCTTCAAGAAACCAACTCGGAACGCCCATCACTTCCCTTCCCTGGCGATCAACCGGAGTCTCGCCCTCCCGTCGTGTAACACCGCCTCGACCTCCTCCTCCTCCAGCAGCGCCGCACGCCCGCGAATCCAAACCCCCGTTTCTGCAGCGAGGATAGCGTAACCGCGTGCCAACACTGCCGCCGGATCCTTCGCTTGAAGCAGCTTCCCAATCGCCCGCAACTCCCGCCGGCCGCTCTCGGCCCGCCGATCCAGGCTGGCCTGCAAGCTCGCTTCGGCCGGGATCGAAGCACCAATCCGCGAAAG
>JAJYHR010000024.1 GCA_021784675.1 Actinomycetes bacterium | reverse complement strand
AGCGGCCAGCTGGCGCCGGGTGGCATCGCCGCCCAGACGCATCAGGTGATGTCCAACCTGAAGGCGGTGCTCGAAGTGGCCGGCAGCAGCCTGGAGCGAGCGCTCTACGTGCGGGCCTACCTCAGCTCCTTCTCCCTCTACGAAGACTTCAACGCGGTTTACGCAGGCTACTTCGCCCCGGAGGGCCTCCCCGCCCGCACCTGCGTAGCTGTGAGCGGGATGGCGGTCGGCGCCGACCTCGAGATCGACATGGTGGTCGCTGAGGGTGAGGCACCATGAGCCAGGCTCACCTCGCCTCCACGGTGGAGAACGTCCTCTGGGGCCTGCTTCCCAGCGAGCGCGACCCCTTTCGCGCCAAGGTCCGCTCCGGGGAGGTGATCACCGTGGGTGCCCTTTCCCACGAGGGGATCATGGAGGACCAGGGGCGCGACCCGCTGCGCTGGTTCGAGTCGCGCGGCATCGACCGGTCCCTGGTCCTTGCTGACGCGGTCGAGGTGGCTGGTGAGTACGAGGGGCGCGACCCGGTGAACGACGGTCCGCACGTCGTCACCGGCCCGATCGGAGTGGAGGGCGCGGAGCCCGGCGACGTCCTGAAGGTCGACTTCCTCGAGCTGGCGCCCCGCACCCCTTTTGGCGTGGTCTCCTCGCGCCACGGCTACGGCGCCCTTCCCGGGGAGTACCCGCTACCGAGCACCCAGCCGCTCGGTGATCCGGAGCTCGAGCAGCCGGGCATGGTGAGCGTGCTCTGCCTGCTGGAGGGAGGCGGGGAGAGGCTGGTGATCAGGCCCCGGGGAGGGCTGCCCGAGATCGAGTTCCCGTTCGCGCCCTTCCTGGGACTGGTGGGCGTGGTGCCGAGCGGCGCCGGGCGCCTGAACTCGATACCCCCTTCCGATCACGGTGGCAACATGGATATCAGGGATCTGGTGGCTGGAACCTCCCTCTACCTGCCGGTGCAGGTTGAGGGGGCCGGCCTCTACCTGGGCGACCCGCACTACGCCCAGGGGCATGGGGAGGTGGCGCTGACCGCGGTAGAGGCTTCGATTGCCGCGACCATCAGGGTGTCGGTGCTGAAGGGCACCGCCGCGTCGGCCCTCGTGGGCGCGCTCAGCTCCCCCTTTGGCGAGAGCGCGACCCATTGGTTCTGCGTGGGGATGGACCGCGATCTCGACGAGGCGATGCGCCGCTCGGTGCGAGAAGCGCTCCGTTTCCTCCGCGAGCGCTTCGCCATTCCCACAGAGGAGGCGTACGCCTACTTGAGCGCCGCGGCAGACTTCGTAGTCACCCAGGTGGTGGACGGAGTAAAAGGGGTCCACTGCCAGATCCGGAAGCGGGACTTCCGCTCCTACCTGGCTTAGCCACAAGCGCGACAGCTCCTCTCTCTGGCTGCCTACCGCCGGAACGGCCCTGTGGCCTTCGGCTTCCTCCCGGAGGGCGAAGGCTTGCCGAATAAACACAGCCGTCAAATGCGCGCAACACTGCCGCAATAAGGGGTACGTAAGCTGGCGACCAGTACCTAGGGTTCCGTACAGCGACGTAGCCAGGTCCGAGAGGTACAAGGTTTGCCGGCATCGCCGGAGGCCTACACGGAGGGAAAAAAGCCGGGAGATCGTGAGATTTCGCCGGGCATTTTTGCATTTTGGGGAGCGTGGCAGAGATGGAGCAGGTTGGCATCAGGATCTGGGCGAGTTCCCGCAGCCGCTGCTCTAGCGGCTGCTCGGGCTCGTAGGCGTGGTCGGTGACGGTGCAGATGCGGCGGGTCCGCGGAGTGCTGCCGGTGCCGGGGTGGGAGGACGGGATGGCCATGCCCGGTAACACCGGCGCTCCGGTGGCGTCGGTCAAGGGGCTCAAGGTCACCTTCGAGCGCGCCGGAGAGCAAATCTTCGCGCTTCGCGGTGTCGATCTGGAGATCGCCCCTTCGGAGATCGTCGCTCTGGTCGGCGAGTCGGGCTCGGGGAAGTCGGTGCTCGGCCTGTCGCTCCTGGGGCTGCTCGGCCACAACTCGAAGCCGGTGGTCGAGGGGACGATCGAGGTGGCCGGGGCGGAGATCGGGTCGCTGACCGAGGCGCAGCTGCGCCGGCTCCGGCGGGAGTCGCTGGGTGCGGTCTTCCAGGACCCGATGACCTCCCTCAACCCAACCATGAGGATCGGGAAACAGCTGGCGGAGGTGGCGGGCTCCGCCGAGGCCTGCGTCGAGCTGCTCCGCTCGGTCGGGGTTCCCGATCCGGCGCGCAGGCTGCGGGCCTTTCCCTTCGAGCTGTCCGGCGGGCTCCGGCAGCGGGTGATGATCGCGATGGCGCTGGCGGGGTCGCCCAAGCTGATCGTTGCCGACGAGCCGACCACCGCCCTGGACGTGACCGTGCAGGCCCAGATCCTCGAGCTGATCCGCTCGGTCCGCGACCGCTTCGGGACCTCCTTCCTGCTCATCACCCACGACCTTGGGGTGGCGGCCACGGTGGCCGACCGGGTGGTGGTGATGTACGGGGGCCGGGTGGTGGAGACGGGCCGGGCACCAGCGCTGCTCGGCGGGCCGGAGCACCCCTACACCCGTGCGCTGCTCCGCTCACGGGCAAGCCTCGACGGCTCCGGTCCCCGAAGGCTATCGGTGCTCCGCGGAGAGGGGGTGGACTCGCACAGCGACCTCCCCGGCTGCTCCTTTGCGCCCCGCTGCGAGCTCGCCTTCGACGGCTGCTCCGCCACTCCGGTTCTCGGCAGCTTCGGGGATCACCAGGTAGCCTGCTGGAGGGCCGGCTCCGCGCACAGCCCCTTCCCGGAGGACGATCCCGGCGAGCAGGCGCCCGCGGAGACGCCCCGGTCGCGAGGGCTCGCTTCGGTGAAGATCAACGACGTGGCCGTCTCCTTCAAGGTGGGCAGGGGCGGATCCCAGCTGGCGCTGAAGGCGCTCAGAGGCGTGACCCTCGACATCGAGCCCGGAGGGGCGCTGGCGATCGTGGGAGAGTCCGGTTCGGGCAAGTCCACGCTTCTGCGCGCCATCGCCGGCCTCGCCCCCATCGCCTCGGGCGGGGTGGAGATCGGCGCCGGTGGCAAGGTGCAGATGGTCTTCCAGGACTCGGGAGCCTCGCTGACGCCCTGGATGTCGGTGGAGGAGCTGCTGGAGGAGCGGCTAGCCGTCTGCGGAGTCCGCGACCGCCAGGAGCGGCGGCAGCGCATCCTCGAGGCCTGCGACAGCGTCGGGCTCTACCGGCAGCTGCTGCCGGCGAAGGCGGGGCAGCTCTCCGGCGGCCAGCGCCAGCGGGCGGCGTTGGCCCGGGCGGTGGTGGTGGCCCCAGAGGTCCTGCTCTGCGACGAGCCGACCAGTGCCCTCGACGTCAGCCTGGCGGCGATCGTGCTCAACCTCATCGCCGACCTTCGCGAGCGGCTGGGAATGACCCTGCTATTCGTCACTCACGACCTGGCGGTGGCCCGGGTGGTCGCCGATCACGTCGCGGTGATGTACCTGGGCGAGATCGTCGAGGTAGGGACCACGGAGCAGATCCTCAAGGATCCGCAGCACCCCTACACCAGGTCGTTGATCGACGCCGTCCCGGAGAGCGGCCGGCTTCCGGTTCCGCTCAAGGGGGAGCCGGCCTCGCCGCTCTCGATCCCGGCCGGCTGCAGCTTCCACCCCCGCTGCCCCAGCGCGCTCGCCGAATGTGGGGAGCGGCCGCAGATCCTCAAGGTATCCCCGCTCTCGCGGGGGCACTTCATCCGCTGCGAGCCGGTACTTGAGGAGTTGACGTGGCGATAACCGGCATCTACCAGTCTGGCCAGGTCTCGGGGGGAAGGCTCTCCGCCAAGGTCTCGGAGGTGGTGGCCCAGAACTCGAAGGCGAGCCTGGCGGCGGCGCTGCTGCCCGTTGCCGTCACCCTGGTGGCGCTGCTGGTGCCGGTGATCGCGCCATACTCGCCGCTGGTGCCGGCGGGACCCGCCTTCGTCCCGCCCGGACACTCTGGCTTCCTGCTCGGTACCGACTCCGTCGGGCGCGACGAGCTCTCGCGGGTGCTCTACGGCATGCGGGCCAGCTGGTTCTCCGCGCTGGCGGTGATCGCGTCGGGACTCGCCATCGGGGTTACCGTGGGTGCGGTGGCCGCGGTCGCCGGGGGGTGGGTGGATGCCCTCCTGATGCGGATCACCGACGTCTTCCTTTCCCTCCCCGGCCCGGTGCTGGCGATAGCGGTAGTAGCCGCCCTCGGCCCGGGATTGGTGCACACCCTGATCGGGGTGGGGATAGTGTGGTGGCCCTTCTACGCGCGCATCGTCCGGGGCGAGATCCGGGCGCTGGCAGCCCGCCCGCACCTGGAGGCGGCGAAGATGTCCGGAGTGGGCCCGGTCCGCAGAACCCTGCGGCACCTGCTCCCGGGAACCCTTCCGGCGCTGGTGGTGACCGCCAGCCTCGACATCGGGAACCTGGTGCTGACGCTGGCGGGACTCTCCTTCCTGGGGCTCGGGGCGCCTGCGCCGGCTCCCGAGCTGGGGGCGATGTCGGCGAGGAATCTCACCTTTCTGCTCCAGGACTACTGGACCGCAGTGGCGCCCGGTGCCGGCATCGTGGTGCTGGCGCTGGTCGGAAACCTAGCGGGCGACGGCCTGCGCAACCTGATGAAGGATCGGTAGGATGGCATTGTTCATTCTCCGCCGGCTGGGATCGGCGGTAGGCGTAATCATCGCTTTGACGGTGGTGGTCTTCATCCTGCAGAAGATCTCCCACACCGACCCGGTTCACGCGCTCCTCGGGCCAGGAGCGTCCCAAGCCGCGATCCACGCCGAGAGCGTGAAGCTTGGCCTCAACAAGCCGCTCCTCTCCCAGTTCTTCCACTACCTCGACGGGCTGGTCCACGGCAACCTGGGGATCTCCTACCGGACGCGGCGGCCGGTCGCCGCGGATCTGGTCGAGTTCCTTCCCGCCACCGCAGAGCTGGCGCTGGTGGCGCTGGTAATGGCGATCGGACTGGGAGCCCTCTTCGGGCTGCTCTCGGTGAGGGGCGGGATCGCCGCCCGGATCTTCCGGGTGGTCATGCTCCTGGGGGCGTCGACCCCGGGCTACCTTGTCGCCTTTGCCGGGCTCGTCTTCCTCTACAACAGCCTCCACATCCTCCCGGCGACCGGGGAGGCATCGCCGGGAGGGCAGTTCCAGACCGGCTTCGTGATCGCCGATAACCTGCTGGCGGGGCAGTTGGGCGGGGCCTGGGACGGGCTGGTCCACGCGATCCTGCCCGCGTTCTCGATCGCTCTGGTTCCGGCGGTGTCGATCGGGAGGGTCTTCAAGTCCTCGCTGGAGGGGACGCTCCGCTCCGACTACGTCCGCACCGCGCGGGCAAAGGGCCTCTCGGAGCGGCGGGTCGTCGCCTTCCATGCCATCCGCAACTCGGTGGGCCCGGCGCTGACCATGACCGGCCTCCAGCTTGGCCTGATGTTCGCCGGCGTCGCGGTGATCGAGGAGATCTTTGCCTGGCCAGGCATCGGCTACTACACCGCCCAGGCGATACCGGTCTCCGACTTCCCCGCCATCTCCGGGGTGACCCTGGTGCTGGGGGCCGGCTACGTGCTGATCAACGCCCTGGTCGATATCGCCCAGAGCCTTGCCGACCCCAGGATCAAGCTGTGATCCCGGCGATAGCCGGGCCGGCCGCGGTCCTCGTGATCGACCTCCAGGGGAACGGTTACCAGGACGATGCGGAGCGCGGCATCCCGCTCTCTCCCGGCTTCTCCTCGGTGGTCGCCCACACGGTCACCCTGGTAGAAGAGGCCCGCAGGTTGGGGATACCGGTGATCTTCACCATGGAGCGCCACGCCCCGACGCTGGTCGACATCGGTCGGGAGCTCGACGGCTCCGAGGGGATCCACTGCCTCGCGGGCGATCCCGCAACCGAGCTGCTCGAGGAGCTTGGCCTGCGCCCGGATGAGTTTCTGATCAAGAAAAGGAGGTACTCGGCATTCTTTGGAACTGACCTGGACATCATCGCCAGGGGGTTGGGCGTGAAGACACTGATCATCGCCGGGGCACTGACCGACGTCTGCGTCCACTACAGCTTTGTCGATGCCCACCAGCTCGACTACCACGCCTTTGTTGTCAAGGAGTGCGTGATTGGATCCTCTGAAGAGGGACACGCCGCTGCGCTGGAAGCGATCTCTTACCTCCAGCGGGAGGCGGTCGTGACTCTCGGCGCGATCCTGGAGTCGATGAAAGCCCTTTCCGGGCAACCCGTACCGAACCGCAGCCAAGCATAGAAATGAAAAAGGAGAGTCAATTGCACAACCACAAACCGTTGAGGCGGCGCTACCCGCGGGGTGCGCTGCTGGCCCTGACCGCCGGGGCCTCGGCGCTTACCCTTGCCGCCTGCGGCTCGGCGAGCACCACGGCGGCGGCCGCGGCACCGGCTTCGCACACGTTGCACCTTGCCTTCCTTGGCGACATCTCGCAGCCGCCAGATCCGGACGTCTACTACGCCGGACAGGCGAACCTGATCATCATGAACGTCTACGACCAGCTGATCTCCTACAAGCTGAACTCGGCTACGCCGCAGTTCGTGCCGGACCTCGCCACCTCGTGGACGGTATCGCCCAACGGGTTGACCTACACCTTCAACCTGCGCAAGGGGGTGACCTTCCACGACGGAACCCCGTTCACCTCCGCCGCCGTGGCCGCGTCGTTCGCGCGCCGGGCGGCGGTGAACGGAGGGCCGGCCTACATGGTCAGCGAGGTGGCGAGCGTGAATGACTCGAACCCGTACGTGGCCGTGATCCATCTCAAGCAGCCGGTCGCCTCCTTTCTCAACTACCTGGCCTCGGCCTACGGCCCGAAGATGGAGTCACCGGTGGCGCTGGCCAAGCACGCCGGCAACAATAACGACCAGACCTGGCTGGCCAGCCACGACGCCGGAAGCGGACCGTACTACCTGGCCTCGGCCAAGCAGGGCGTTAGCTACGTGTTGAAGGCCTACCCGAAGTACTGGGGTAAGAAGCCCTACTACACCACCGTCGACATCAAGGTGATCCCGTCGATCACGACCCAGCAGCTGCTTCTGGAGAACGGCCAGCTGAACGGGATCCTCCACAACATCCCCTCCTCGGCGATACCGGCGCTGAAGTCGAACCCGAAGGTGAAACTGTACGTGCTCCCCACCTTCGAGTCGACGGAGATCGCTCGGCG
>JAJYHR010000105.1 GCA_021784675.1 Actinomycetes bacterium | reverse complement strand
CTCGACCGCGGCCTTCCGGGCCAGCATCGTCCAGCAGATCGACGTGGCTGCGGCCCAGGGCGAGCGGCACATCGTCCTCGCCACCGGCTCGAGAACCGAGCAGGCGGCGCGGCGCACCTACCCCGGCGCCGACCTGGTGACGGTGGTCGAGGTGGGCGACTTCACCGGGGTCGCCCTGAAGCGGGCGGCCGGAAAGCCGGTCGATCTGATCAGCTGGTTCGGCATGGTGGGCAAGGTGACCAAGCTGGCGCAGGGGATGATGATGACCCACTTCCACCGCTCCGACGTCTCCACTGAGCTGCTCCGCCAGGCGGCGGAGGCGGCCGGATCCCCCGCCGCCGTGATCGAGGCGGCCACCGCCACCACCACCGCCCGCCACTTCTACGAGGTGTGCATGGAGCACGGAGCCACCGCGCCGCTCTCCTACCTGACCGAGCTGGCGGCGGCGAACTGCGCCGATGCGATCGCCAACCGGGCTGCGGTCGAGGTGCTCATGGTCGATTTCGACACGCTCGAGCCGGTATGCCGTGCCCTCCGGGTGGCCAGTTGATCACCGTCATCGGCTGGCTCGGGGACAGCACAGAGGATCTCACCGGGCGCCAGCTGGCCGCCATCGGGCAGGCCGGCCTGATCTACGCGCGGGCGGAGGCGGCCCCCCGGCTGGCCAGCCTCGCTCCCGGCGCCGAGATCCACCCCTACGCCAAGCCATTCGCAGCCTCGCTGGAGGAGATCGCCAGCCGCGAGGCCGAGGATCCACTGGTGATCGCCAGCGGCGACCCGAGCTACTTCGGCATCGTCCACAGCCTCCGGCGGGTCGCCCCGGCCGCGAAGCTGTCGATCATCCCGGGGGTCAGCTCGCTCCAGCTCCTGTGCGCCCGGCTGCTCCGTCCCAGCGACGGCATCGCCACCGTCTCCCTCGTCAACCGCGAACCCGAGGGGGCGCTTGACGAGATCGCCACGCTGGTGGCCGGCTCCTGCCGGATCGCGATCCTCCTCCCGCCCTCGACCCCGCTCGGCGCCATCGCCGAACGGCTGGAGGCCGCCAGCTTCTCCGGATCCCTCGCGCTCGGCACCTCGCTCGCGACCGCGAGCGAGCAGGTGGAGGAGCCGGCTCTCGCCCGCCTCTCCGCCATGGTTACCACCGGGCCGGCGATCCTCCTCGCGGAGCCGGGGCCGGCACCGAACCCCCCTCCCGCCTCCGCCATCGGGGCGCCGAGCATCCTCGACGATGCCGCCATCGAGCACGGGGGGAGCAACTTCACCAAGCTGGAGGTGAGGCTGGCCGCCATCGCCCGGCTGCGACCCGACTCCCTGCCCCGCTACGCCCGGGTGCTGGAGGTCGGCTCGGGCACCGGCACCCTCGGGCTCACCCTTCTCCGGCTCCGGCCCGACCTCCGGCTCACCCAGCTCGAGCCGGACGGGGAGCGCGCTGGACGGGGAGCGCGGAACGCGGCCCGGCTCGGCTTCGACCCCGAGATCCGCGCCGAGCGGGTGCAGGAACACCCCGCCTCAGGCTACGACGCCGCCCTGGTCGGCGGGGGTGGAATCCCCGCGCTGGCAGCTGCGATCGAGCGGGTCGGGGAGCCGGCTCCGCTGGTAGCCACTTATGCTGATCCATCGAGGGCCTCCACCGCCCGCGAGCTTCTGGGCAACCTTTCCCTGATCCAGGCGGCAAGCGCGGTCCCGCTCGGTGCGGGTTGGCGGCTGGCGCCCGCAACGCCGATCTTCGTAGCATGGAGGTAGCTTTGCCAGAAGGGGTAGTGGTGGCCCTGGCCGACCCGCCGGCCGGCCTCGCCAGGCACCTCGCCTTCGACGAGATCGCAGGCGCCAGCGCCCGCCAGATCGGCGAGCTCTTCGACGGCTACCGCCTGCTGGTAGTGGTGGCCGCGGTCCCGATCGCCGTCAGGGCGATCGCCCCCCACCTCGCCGGAAAGCGCTCCGACGCGGCGGTGGTGGCGGTCGACGAGCTCGGCCGCTTCGCCACCGTGATCACCGGGGCCCACCACGGCGGGAACGAGCTCTGCCGCCGCGTCTCCGCCTTCCTCGGCTCCACTCCGGTGATCACCACCGGCTCGGACTCGAGGGGCCTCCCCGCCCTCGACGAGCTGCCCGGAGTCGCCCTCCACGACTGCCCCCCGAGCGTCCAGGCCCGGATCAACCAGGGCGCCCCGATCCGGATCGTGAACCCGACCGGGATCGAGCTTCCCCCCTTCCTCGCCAGCCTCGCCAGCCTCTCCGAGGCCGGCGAGGAGGAAGCGGCCGCCCCGGTGCTGCTCGTCCTCAGCGACCGCGCCGCCGACTCCGGCAGCGGTGACGCCGCCGGCTCCCTGAAGACGCTGGTGGCGGGCGTCGGCTGCTCCTCGGACGCCACGGCGGAGGAGATCTCATCGGCGCTTTCGGCGACCTTTGCCGAGTGTGGCCTCCACCTCTCCGCGCTGGCGCGGGTGGCCACCATCGGCTCCCGCGCGGACCTCATCGCCCCCGCTATCGCCCCCGTGCCGGTATCCGGCTTCTCCCCGGAGGCGCTCGCCAGGATCGAAGCGCCCAACCCCTCCGCGGTGGTGCTCGAGGCCGTCGGCACCCCGTCGGTGGCGGAGGCCGCTGCGCTGCTGGCGGCGGGTCCCGGAGCCGAGCTGGCCCTGCCCAAGCGGGTCTTTCCCAAGGTGACCGTCGCCGTCGCCCGGATGCCGCGGGTCCGCGGGCGGCTCAACGTGACCGGCATCGGGCCCGGCTCCCTCGACCTCGCCACGCCGCGGGCGATCGCCAGCATCCGCGAGGCCCAGTACCTCATCGGCTACAGCGGCTACCTCGACCTTATCGCACCGGTTATCCGGACCGGCCAGCGGGTCCTTCCCTTCCCGCTCGGCGCCGAGATCGATCGCGCCGAGCGGGCGATCGCGCTCGCGGCGGCCGGCAGCACGGTGACCCTGGTGACCTCGGGCGACCCCGGGGTCTACGCCATGGCCCAGCTGGTGGCGGAGCGCGCCGCCGGCGACTTCGACCTGGAGGTGGTCCCCGGGGTGACCGCGGCGAACGCCGCCTCGGCCGCGGCCGGCGCCATCCTCGGCCACGACCACGCCTACATCTCCCTCTCCGATCTCCTGACGCCGTGGGAGACGATCAAATCGCGGCTGATGGCCGCGGCCCAGGCCGACTTCGTGGTGGCGCTCTACAACCCCAGGAGCAAGGGCCGGAGATGGCAGCTGGACGAGGCGCTCGCTATCCTCGGCGAGCGCCGGGATCCGTCCACCCCGGTCCTGCTCGCCCGGAGGCTGTCGCGCCCCGGCCAGTCGGTGGAGGTGACCACCCTCGCCGAAATCGACACCGCCACGGTCGACATGGAGACGGTGGTCATCGTCGGCTCCACCACCACCGCCCGCCGCGGCGGGCTCGTCTACACACCGCGCGGCTACCGCCTCCCGGCCGGGGCTCCGGCACCGTGATCGCCATCGACACCGCCGCCTGCACCGGCTGCGGCGCCTGCATCGCCACCTGCCCAACCCGCTCGCTGCGGCGCGCGCGCAAGGCCGTCGCCTACACCCCCGACAGCTGCCGGGGCGACCGCTCCTGCGTGGAGATCTGCCCGGCGGGGGCCATCGGATTGAAGGTGGAGCCCCTGCCGTGACGCCCGCCCTCTCTCCGATCGAGAAGGAGAGCTTCGCCATCATCGCCCGGGAGGCCGACCTCTCCCGCTTCGGCCCGATGGGGCGGGAGGTGGCCGCCCGCATCGTCCACTCCACCGGCGACATCGGCATAACCGCCGACCTCTACCTTCCCGAGGCGGCCGTCGAGGCCGGGGTGGCGGCGCTCGCCGCCGGAGCCCAGCTCATCGTCGACGTCAGGATGCTCGCGGCCGGGATCCCCCGCTACCCCTCCATCACCGCCATCGACCTCGCTCCCGGGACTCCCGCGGGGCAGACCCGGAGCCACCAGGGGATGAGGAGCGCGCTTCTTGCCCAGCCCTCCGGAGCGATCGTCGCCGTCGGATCGGCGCCCACCGCCCTGCAGGCGGTGCTGGAGCTGGCGGAGGCGCGCGCGCCCCGCCTGGTAGCCGGTTTCCCGGTCGGATTCGTGGGGGCGACCGAGGCCAAGGAGGCGCTCTGCGTCTCACTGCTGCCGGCGCTGAGCTGCCTGTCGCGGCGCGGCGGCTCCCCGATGGCGGCCGCGGCCATCAACGCCATGCTCCTGATGTCGCGGGGGGAGTATCGCCTTGCCCGGTAGCTCCGTCCTCCTGGTCGGCCACGGAACCTCCTCCCCGGAGGGGACCGAGCAGTTCCTCCAGCTGGTCTCGGCCTTCGCTTCCCACACGGGCGGACCGGTAGCCGGCGGCTTCATCGAGAAGGCGCGGCCCACCCTCGCCGAGGCCGCCGACCAGATCCTCGCCACTGGGGCGGCGAAGATCACAGTCCTCCCGGTCGTCCTGCTGCCGGCGGGGCACCTCAAGGACGACGCCCGCGCGATCACCAACTACCTGAGACGCGAGAACCCGGGCGCCGACATCCGGCTGGCTCGCGACCTCGGAGTCTCCAACGAGATCGTTGCGTGCCTGTCCGACCGGATCGACAGCGCCGGCGGTTCGCCCGACGGCCTGCTGGTGGTGGGGCGCGGCTCGACGGACCCGGGCGCCAACTCCCAGCTCTACGCCGCGGCGCGCCTGGTCATGGAGCGGCGTCCTGAGACCCTGGTAGAGCCGGCCTTCGTCTCGCTCGCCCCGCCGGCGGTTGCGGCCGGCCTCGACCGGCTCCGCCGCACCGGCGCGACCGAGATCACCGTCGCCCCCTACTTCCTGTTCAAGGGGGTGCTCCTCGACCGGATCGCCAAGCAGGCCGAGGCGTGGAGCGCCGAGCAGGGGGTTCCGGTACGGGTCGCGGCTGAGCTGGCGGTGGATCCCCTGGTTCTCAGTGCCCTCTCTTACCGGCTGGAGCAGGCCGAGGCCGCTGCGCCCAACCCCAACTGCGACAGCTGCAGGTACCGCCGGCCCTGAGCATCCCCTCGCATCAATACCGGCGGCCGGATCCGATGCTATAGTTTGGGCAACGCAGCGGTTTCGGGGGTGCGCCATGATGGATGTCGAGCTGAACAGCTGGATGCTGTTTCGCAACGCCGAGCGGAGCTATAGGGATGTCGAGATCGTCACCCAGCTGGACGCGGAGGAACGGCACCGCTACACGTACGCCAGCATGGCCGATCGGGTGAGGCGGCTGATCTCGGCGCTCGACGCGCTGAAGATCCCCCGGGACACGGCGGTAGGGACGCTGGCGTGGAACTCTTTCGAGCACCTCGAGTGCTACTTCGGGATACCCAACTCCACCCGCGTCATCCACACCATCAACTCCCGGCTCCCGGCCGAAGATCTGGCCTACATCATCAACGATGCCGGTGATCAGGCGCTGTTCGTAGCGCCAACCATGCTCGAACTGGTCTCGAAGATCCTTCCGGATCTGCCAGAGGTCAAGCACGTGATCTCCTTCGGCAAGCCGGCTGTCGCCATCCCGGGCCTGATCTCCTACGAAGAGTTGCTGGCGAGCGTCGACCCCTTTGAGGGAGAGCTCGACATACCGGAGTCGTCGCCCTTCGGCATGTGCTATACCTCCGGAACCACGGGAAGGCCAAAGGGGGTGCTCTTCACGCACCGCTCCACCACGCTCCATTCCATGGCTATCTCCGGTGGCCCCGGCATCGGCATCTCCGCCTCCGACTGCGTGTTGCCGATCGTTCCCATGTTCCACGTCAACGCCTGGGGGTTGCCCTTCTCCGCCGTCTCCGGCGGGGCGAAGATCGCCTTCTCGACGCCGACCTTCCAGCCCGCGACCGTCATCCGGCTGATCCGGGAGGAGGCGGTCACCAAGGCCGCCGGAGTCCCCACCATCTGGATCGCGGTACTCGACGAGCTGCGGCGCAGCGGCGGTGACCTTGGCGAGCTGGCCGAGCTCATCTGCGGCGGCGCGCAGCCTCCCGCCTCCCTCATCCGCGCCTACCTGGAGGAGTACGGGGTCTCCATGCTCCAGGCGTGGGGCTTGACCGAGAGCTCCCCGGTGGCCACCACCACCAGGCTCCCGCACCGGCTTCGGAACGCCAGCATCGACGAGAAGGTTGAGTTCTCTTCGCGGGCAGGCAAGCCGGTGATCGGTATCGATCTGGCCCTCCTGGACAAGGAGGGGCGGCCGGCGCCCCGCGACGGTTCGACCATGGCCGACATCTACCTCCGCGGGCCCTGGGTTATCGACAGCTACCTCCACAATGCCGATCCCGATGCCTTCAAGGTGCCGGGCTGGTTCAAGACCGGAGACGTCGGTGTGGTGGAGCCGAACGGCCTCCTCCGCCTCGTCGACCGCTCCAAGGACCTGATCAAGTCGGGTGGCGAGTGGATCTCCTCGGTATCGCTCGAGAGCGCGCTCATGGGCCACCCCAAGATCATCGAGGCTGCGGTGGTCGCCTACAGCCACGACAGATGGCAGGAACGCCCGCTCGCGGTGGTGGTGCCGTTCCCAGGCGAGACCGTAACCCTGGAGGAGGTGCGGAAGTTCCTGGAGTCGGAGGGGATCCCCCGGTGGCAGCTCCCCGACCGCGTCGTCTTCGTCCCCGAGATCCCGCGGACCTCGGTCGGGAAGTTCGACAAGAAGCTCCTGCGCGGCCAGTACGGCGAGGAGATCAACTAGCCGCGACCTGGACCGTTTAGGCCAGCATCACCGGCAGTTTGGGGAGGTACCCGCAGGCAGGGTCCTCGCCAAGCGGATCGCCGGAGCTGGCGTAGGCCCGAGCCCGCGAACCCCCGCAGATCGCCGAGAAGTCGCAGACACCGCAACGCCCGCCCAGATCGCCGGCCCGGATGGCTTGAAGGAGATCGTTGTCGCGGTAGATCTCCCCGATCGTCTTCTCCCTCACCTGCCCGATCTTGAGGGGGAGGAAGCCAGAGGGGAAGACCTCTCCCAGGTGGGAGATGAAGATCACGCCCGACCCGTCCCGGGTCTGCGCCCCGCGGGGAGGGCGGTCGTGGACGCGATCGCCGCCGTGGAACTCCGCGACCAGCCGCCGGTACAGCTCGCCGGTCTCGCCGCGCGCGCCGGCTACGACCCGCCGGTAGAAGGGACCCTCTACGGTCCGGAGCGCGCGGAAGTAGGGGCTCGCCTCGCAGAGGAAGGCGGAGACGTCCTCGTTC
>JAJYHR010000170.1 GCA_021784675.1 Actinomycetes bacterium | reverse complement strand
CCCGCGACCCAGAGGGTGGCTCCCGCGTTGATTGCCACCAGATCGCTGCGGGGGCCGCGGTCGACGCCAGAGACGATCTCCACCAGCATCCCGGCGTTGGCGGCGCCGTCTCCCCCAGCCACCTCGTCGAGGCCGGCCAGCCCGATCCCGTACTCCTCGGGGTTAATGACCAGCTCACGGTACTCAACCGAATCGCCGTCGCTGGTCATCTCGAGAGCGCGGGTGGGCCCGGAGATGCTCACCTCGTCGAGCCCGTCATAGCCGGTGACCACGAGCGCCCTCGATGAACCCAGCGCCGCCAGCACCCCGGCCATCGCCCGGTGGTAACCGGCATCGAAGACGCCGACCAGCTGGGTTAGGGCTCCCGCCGGATTGATCAGCGGGCCAAGAAAATTGAAGGCGGTCGGTACCCCGAGCGCCCTCCTGATCGGCGCCACCCTGGCCATTGCGGGGTGGAACAGCGGTGCGAACGCGAAGCCGAAACGCGTCGCCGCAATGCTGCGCGCCACGCCCTCCGGGCCGGAGTCGATCCGGACACCCAGCTCTTCAAGGACATCAGCCGAGCCGGCCTTGGAGCTGGCGGCCCGCCCGCCATGCTTGCAGACGTCCACCCCGCACGCCGCCACAACCAGGGCGGCGCCGGTCGACACGTTGATGGTCCCGAGCCGGTCCCCTCCGGTGCCGCAGGTATCGGTGACAGCGCCAGCTACAGGCACCCTGAGCATCCGCGACCTCATCGCGCGGGCAAAGCCGACCAGCTCTTCAGGGGTCTCTCCCCTTGCCCGCATGGCGACTAGGATCGCGCCCACCACGATCGGATCGCCGCCGCCGTCGAGAATCTCCTCAAGCAGCAGCTCGCTCTCTCCCGCCCGAAGCCGCTCGCCGCCCAGGATCCGTCCCAGCAAGGCGCTAAAAATGAACTTCCCGGCCCTTGCAGACGGGGCCTCTGCACTGGCCGTGGGGTTGCCGGCGAGCTCCTCCATCACGCCACCGCTGCCAACTCGTCCAGCTCCGTGGAGCTGGTGGATGGCTTGGCCTTCGAACCGGCCCGCTCGCCGGTAACGGCACGTTTCCGGCGGGGGCCGGACCCTACCTTCCACGGCTCGGGGACCCCGTCGACGGTCCGGAACTGTAGTGGGGCAGGTGCGTCGCAGGCGAAAGCGCGGCTGCAGCCCGTGCCGGAGACCGAGACAGCCGCCACCCTCACCTCGGTAGTCGATGCCCCTTCCATAAAGGTACTATAGTGCGCAAACACAACCTCCTATCGCGCTTGCTCAACGGTGCTGCGAGCGGGCTGCGCCTGGGCAGGGATGCCTACTCCTTACCCCGAGTGGAACTGGGCCCCGGGAATGGTGCGGATCGACCGAGAGGCTGCGCAATACACCCGGCTGCAAGGCCCGCGCGGCATCACGACGCTCGAACGCTTCCGCATGCTCCCGCAGAATCCGAAGCTGGACCCCGACAAGAGATCCCCCGCCCTATCTCGGCAAGGTGGATATCGACGGCGTAGTCGATCAGAGAACGCAATCGGCGGATAGTTGGGCAACAGCCGGAACCCTGCTCTGATACCAGCCAGCCAGTCCCGTTAGCCCTTGCTCAGCAGCTTGAGCAGGGCGCCCTCGCCAACCGGCTTGGAGAAGTGGAACCCCTGCATGAGGGTGATACCCATCTCGCCGAGGACCTTCACCGTCTCCTCGTCACCCACGCCTTCGGCGATAACGTCGAGCCCCAGTCCCTCGGCAAGGGCGGCAAGCGCGGCCACCAGCTTGACGTTGCCACCGGAGCCCAGATCCTTGACGAACTGGCGGTCGATCTTCACCACGTCCACCGGCATCATCTGCAGGTGGCGAAGGGAGGAGGACCTGACGCCAAAGTCATCGAGGGCGATCCGGAAGCCCTCCGCTTTCAGCCGCCTGATCATCCGGGCGATCTTGTCGATCAGCACGTCCGGGAGCTCGGTCTCGGTCAGCTCGATCAGGATGGACCCTCGCGGGATCGAGTTCTCGTCAGCCATCCGGCAGAAGTCCCTGACGGTGCGGTTCTCGCCCGCATTCATCCCGCTCAGGTTGACCGAGAGCTCGAGGCCGGGAGCGATACCGCCCGTCCGCCACTTCCCAAAGCGGGCGAAGGCGTCCGCCCGCACGAGCGAATCGAGCTCATCGAGGAGGCGAGACTGGAGGGCAAGCGGAAGGAACCGGGCCGGCATCAGCAGCCCCTCGCGAGGGTGGCGCCATCGGATCAGCGCCTCCACGGAGTGGACCCTCGCGCTCGGGACATCAAACACCGGCTGGAAGTTGAGCACCAGAGCGCCTGCCCGCTCGTCCCCCCTGATCAGACCGACCAGATCCGGACCCAACCCAACGTCGACGGCCTCTACCGGGATCAGCGGAACCACCTGCGACCCTGGCTTCCTGCGGGCGAACTTATCGCTGTACATGGCGGAATCGGCCATCGATAGCAGCTGGTCAAGCGTGCTCGCCGACGAGTCCCCCCAACCGACCCCGACCGCAGCGGTAACAACCAGCTCCAGATCCCCGATCGCGACCGGGTAACCGGAGATCTCGCGAGCCAGCCGCTCTCCGAACGCCCGAGCGCTCCGGGCGGAGCCGATATTGGTGCTGAAGACCACGAACTCGTCCCCGCCGATACGCCCGACGATATCCGACGGCCTGGTGTTGGCCTTGATCCGGTTGCCGACCTCGCCCAGCACCACGTCTCCAACGTCGTGCCCGAACTGGTCGTTGATCGCCTTCAAGCCGTCAAGATCGATGAAAACCAGCCCGCATTGGGCGCTCTCGCCGGGGCCGAAGGCAGCGACCGCCTCCTGGAAGAAGCCAGCCCGGTTGCGCAGCCCGGTGAGCGGGTCGATCTTGGCGGCATGGCGGGCTGTCGCCTCCACCCTTGCCCGGTCCGAAACGTCACGGACGGTCATGAGGACGCCGTTGGCGCCAAGCGAGGCGTGAGCGAGCGGCACCCGGCGCACCTCGGCAAGAAACCTCGATCCGTCCAGGCGGCGCCGGGTCTCGTCACGCCCGAGCGCCACCGCTCGGCCACCCTGGCGCTCGAGTTCGATGGAAGGCCTTCCGATCAGGTCATCCGGTGAGGTCGACCCGTGCATCCGGGCGAAGGCGCCGTTGCAGTAGCGGACCAACCCATCCCCGTCGACGGCGGCAACCCCCTCCGGGACCGCATCCAGCACCGCCGCCACGAAATCGGCACCCAGCTCGTCAATCAGATCCGGTATTGGATCCGCCCGCCCCGAGAGCACCATCGCCCCGAGCAAGGCTACCTCTGCGGTATCCGCGACCGCGGCCGCATCGAAGTGGAAGGGCCGGCCGCTATGGGCGCCGAGCACGGCAACTACCCTGCCCTCGGTATCCCGTATGGGAACCACTACCGCCGACTCGAAATCGGGGAGCCCGCTCTCCGTTGTGGTGTCGAGGCTGCGGGTGCCGGTGCCATCGGAGAGGGAGCCGACCACGCAGTCGAGCCCCTGCGTCAGCACCCAACCCGCAATCCCCACCTCGCGCTCCAAGACGTCGCCGAAGCGGAGCCCCCCTTTCCCGGCCACCCCGGCGACCTGGAGGTGCCGGGGGCGGACCTCGGCCACCCACGACCACTCGGCCCGCGACGCGAGCATCGCCTCTTCGGCCAACCGCTTCCACCACCCCTGCTCGGCTGGATCCCGCAAGGGGGCGGCGAGCAAGCGGCTGCTGCTCCTCAGGCGCCGGTGGGCTCGCCGCAACAGCCTGCGGTTGGCCAGCTCCACCAGCGGTATCTTGACAGCTGTGGCGCCGCGAAGCAGCAACTGCATGCCGTTCTCCGAGTCAATCTTTCCGCAGGCGATCAGGCGAGCCTCTCCGGCCTTGCACAGCAGAAGATCGAGACCGCCCCGCCGGTAACTGTAGAGGGTCCTTTCGGAAAGGCTCGCCACCGGGATTCCAAGGTCGAATCCGGCGAGAGCCTGGGGTGCACCGGAGGCGTTCTCGATCCGGACCCGCCCGAAAACCGCCTCCACCTCCAGTAGCGCCACCCAGGTGCCAACCGCCTCGCCCAGAGCTTCAACTATCCGGGAGGCCACGGCCCTGGGATTGGCGACTCCGGCGATGGCTCCCGAGATCGTCCGCAACACCTCGAACTCGTCGGGAGTCCACGACCTAAACTCGCTGTCGTACGCGCTGGCCACGGTGACCTCGGGGCCTGTCACCGCCTCGCTCCCTGCAACGGGCTCCATCCTGGCGCCAGACCGACGGCAACCTCACCCGACGCGCCCAGCGCCAAGCCTGAATCGCCTCCATGCCCCGCCAAGGCGCTATGCCCGAAAACCCTGTTGAACTGCTGTAGAAGTGGCGCCCACAGAGCCAATATTAACCGACCCGTGCCTGGAAGCAAGGCCGGCTCGGCGGCACAAGCCCCGATAAGGTCGAGAGCGGCGGATCAACGCCGGGGAGAACCATGGCTATCCCATCCGTTCCTCCTTCCGCCTCGGCACCGCCGATAATGGAAGCGCCGGAGGGAAGGCAGTTACGGTAAGCACCTCCCCACCCCTGAATCACCCGTCAAAGATGCGGCCAGCGCTGCAGCCGCGTCCCGGCAAGATACGGTCGCCCGGCCCGGACACGGGCCGATACCCGCCGATGGGACTCTCAACGTGCGCAGCAGGGCCGGGTTGGGCTGCGGTCAGGCTGCTGCGGTTCAAGAGGCTGGCGGCTTCAACCGCCGGCGCAGTCTTTTTCTCACCTATCCAATACATAGCACCGCGACGGGTGTTATATTGTCCTCGGACACGATCTAGAGATGGAGCCACGCTGAGAGCCATGGTGACTGAACTGCACCCTCCCCCAAGCGGCACGCTCTCCCACCGCGGCGAAGTTTCGGTCCCCGGGCCCGACAGAGTTCGAACCGCCGATGACCCGCTGGACTGGATCCTAAGCGCTACGGCATCCAGAGCGGCGGCATAGAGCCAACGATGGCTTCACCGCGCGAAGCGATGCGAAGGGTTTCGGAGATACTTGCGGCCGACAAGCCACCAACCCAACAGCTAGCCGAAGCGCTCGACCTTGCCAGAGAGAACGTCGCCGCAGCGCTGCTCGCTATCCGTACCGCTAGCGGGGAACCCCTCTGGCAGCGAGAGGGGAGCTCGAGCGAGCCGGTTGTCTCCCGTTCGACCCTACCTCCGTACGTCGAGATCGTCACCACCGAGCCCCATCCACTTGCTACTCACTATGCCGACGCCGTTTCGGTGATCCTGCGCCGGATCGATCACTTCGATCAAGCCGAACGGGGAAACCGGTTGATGTCGGCGCATCGCGCGGTGATGGAGGGCGTCATCGACCCGGCGGTGGGGGCCGACGAGCTCACCTCGGTGTTCTCAGCCGAACTCCGGAAGCTCTACGGCAGCGAGGCCCCGGCCTCGGCCGCCGGGAACCTGGAGGCGTGGGCAACGGCCCAATGCAAACCCGAGTCCAGCCTTCCCCAGGAGTACCGCACCCTCTGCTCTCTTCTCCATCTGGGAATGAGGGCCAAGGATGTTGAACGGGCCCGCCAGCACGCGCCGCTAGAGTCCAGGATCTTTACCGACCTCGACCTCGGTCTCGTCATCCTTGACGAGCAGGGTTTTGTCGCGGTCGCCAACCGGTCCGCGGCCGCCACCTTCGGGACGTCCAGCGGTGGGCTGCTGGGCAAGCACCACGCCGAGATCATCTCGCCCATCGCCGAGGAGGACCTGGCGCAGCCGCTGGCTGCCTACCTCAGCGATGGCCGATTCGGGCCCTGCAACGTGATGCTGCGCCAGCCGGGTGGGAGAGCGGTAGCAACCGAGATCAGCTTCGCCCGGATCGACTTCCCTGCGGCCCAAAGCCACGTGATCGCCATGCGCGACACCGACATCAGAAATCACGATGTCGAGGACTGGAGGTGGCGGGCCACCCACGACTCCCTGACCGGGCTGCTCAACCGGCAGGGGTTGGCACAAGCGGTCCTCTCCTTGACCAGCAGCGACGTCATGGTCCTCTACCTTGACCTTGACGGCTTCAAAGCAGTGAACGACTCCCTGGGGCATGCAGCCGGGGACCAGGTAATAACCCGGGTCGCGAGCACCTTGGTAAAATCGGTAAAGAACGACGACCTCATCGCCCGGGTCGGTGGCGACGAGTTCGTGGTCATCGGTGACGCGCCCTCCGACAACCGGGCGCTACGGCGGGTGTCCGTACGCCTGGCCAAGGCGCTGGCAAACACCCCCATCGAGGTTGCCGGCACCCAGATTGCCGTCACCGCCGCCATCGGCGCCGCCATCGAGCCCCGCCACGCCGAGATCCCGACGCTGCTGCAGCGGGCGGACCGGCTCATGATCGAGGCCAAGAGGTCCACGGCCCGCCACCGGGTGATGGCCGAGCCGATCGCGCAGCTTGCCGGGTACGACGACGCTATAGCCAGCTGGGATCCATACAGGCTGGAGATCTTTGGCGGCTTCCGCTCGAAAGGAATCGTCCCCGACGAGCGGGTGTGGCTCTGTGCAGCCGGAGAGGTCGACTCAGTCGACCTGGAGCTGGAGTGGGCACGACCCTACCCCGAGCCGGTTCGCAGCTACGCCCTCCGGCACCAGCTGGGGATCCCCTACAACCAGTGGCTCTTCCGCTACCTAACCCACTGGCCTTCGAAGGGGAGGTTCGTCTCAGTGGTTCCGATCGAACCAGGATCACGGTTCGTTGACCGGCTCCACCGCATGGCGCTGCAACGCGATATCGACCCCGGAAGCATCCAGATCACCTTCGACAGCGGTGACCTTGCCGATGCGGCCGCCTTCGATCGGGCGATCAAGACGGCGAAACACTCCCGGAACCGGGGGATCAGGACCGCGATCCGCTGGCAGGGCGTCATCGGTGGCGAGATCTCCCAGGTGGCCCGGATCGAGCCCACCCTGCTCCAGGTCGACCTGGGCCACCGCGACAGCAGGAGTGCGAACGGCCGCCTCTTCACCGCGCTCGCCGCCTTCTGCGACAAGCTTGGCGCCGAGCTCCGGGTATCGGGTTTCGCACCGGGGCACGACAAGACCGTGGCGGAACTCGCAGCTCGCTACCCGGCCATCAACATCTCCCTCCAGGGAGGGCAGGAAGCCAGAGCCTGGGGCTAGCGGAGCCTCAGGCCCAGTCGCTCGCGATCGACGCGCAAAACTCAGCGCTGAGCTCCGCCTTCGCCTGGTATTCCGGGTGGTCGATAGCCAACG
>JAJYHR010000063.1 GCA_021784675.1 Actinomycetes bacterium | reverse complement strand
GCCACTGGACATCATCAAGCGATACATCGAGACCCAGCAATTACCCAACCGGCAGGGGAGGCCGCCACGCAACCGGCGACCTTGACCACGCCCTCACGGACGGGGATTGCGGTCGCCAACTCGTTCAACACAGACCACGGCTCACAGTACACCAGTGACGACTTCAGAGAGATGCTGAGACTCTCTCAGATGGCCCAATCGATGGGAACCGTCGGCGATTGGCCTTTGGCTTTTCCAACTTCGAGAACTACCGCATCCGCGCGCTTCTCTATGCCGGCAAGCCCAACTGGAGGGTGCTCGACTCCATCACGGTGAAATAGGCCGGCCGGAGAGACCCGGCTGTCAAGCACGAAACGCGACAGATGGTGCCGGTGCCACCGGTGCTCTTGGTTCCCGCGTGTCCGAGTTGTCTTCTGCCACCTTGGGGGCACACACCACCTGTGGATGGCCACATCTCGGGAGAAGGGGGATGCCTTGAGGTTTTCGATGGGGAAACGACGCGCCGAATATTGCACACCCCACCCCGCCAGAAGCTGAAGAGCCGTTTAAGTGTCGGAGGGGGGACTTGAACCCCCACGACCTTGCGGTCACTAGGCCCTCAACCTAGCGCGTCTACCTATTCCGCCACTCCGACTTGCAAGCGACCATGCTACCAACTTCGCCAGGTTAAGCAGGCTAGCCCCTTGAATTTTTCCGAGCTGCGATCTCTCGGGAAGCGAGGGGGAGTGAATGCAGGCTGGATCCTGGAAAAGGGCAATTTAACGGTTGCGCCGGGAAGCATATGCATTTCTCGGATAACATGCACGGTGGGACCTAGAGAGAGGGGCACCGGTGGCGCTGCTGGAGATCGAGAACCTTAGCACCCGCATCAGGTTGCGCAAGGGCGAGGTGCGCGCGGTTAGCGGCGTATCTTTCGATGTCGCTGCCGGAGAGACGCTGGGGATCGTTGGGGAGTCGGGCTCCGGCAAGACGATGACTGGGATGTCGATTCTCAAGCTGCTGCCGCAGGGGGGGTATATCTCCCAGGGGAGCATTCGCTTCGAGGGCACCGACCTGGTATCGCTTGCGGACTCGGATATGCGAGCCTTCCGCGGTCACCAGATTGCCATGGTCTTCCAGGATCCGATGACATCACTCAACCCCTGCCTCACGGTCGGAGAGCAGATTGCCGAGGTGGTGCGGACCCACCTCTCCTACAGCAAGCCCGAGGCTGAGGCGCGGGCGATCGAGGTACTCAACCTGGTAGGGATGCCCAACCCGAAGGAGAGGCTGATCAGCTATCCACACCAGCTCTCCGGTGGGCTTCGCCAGCGTGTCATGATCGCCATGGCCCTGGCATGCAACCCGAAGCTGCTCATTCTCGATGAGCCGACAACCGCTCTTGACGTGACCATTCAGGCTCAGATTCTGGAGCTTCTCGACGACCTGAAGGCCAAGCTGAACATGGCGATGATCTTGATCACGCACGACATGGGCGTTATCGCCGGCAGGGCGGACCGGGTGCTGGTTATGTACGCGGGCGAGATTCTCGAGGAGTCCAAAGCCGATGAACTCTTCCGGGACACCTACCATCCGTACACTGAGGCCCTGCTCGCGTCGATCCCACCCCTGGTTGGGGAGCGGGTCGAGCGTCTATACGCGATTCCGGGCGTTCCGCCAGACCTTACCGCGGAGCTGTCGGGGTGCAGGTTCGCGCCCAGATGCCAGTATGTGCAACCCCGGTGCCGGATCGATCAGCCGGAGTTGGCGGTTCCAGAGGGATACCTCCACCGGTTCGCCTGCTTCTACCCGGTAGGGCCGGCAAACCGGGTCCCGATCTCCCTAAAAGGGAGGGGGAGGAGCTCCGATCGCCCGGAGCGAAAGGCGATCTTGCAGCTCCAACACGTCGTCAAGGAGTACCCGGTGACCAAAGGGGCGATCGTGCAGCGCAAGATCGGTACGCTGAAGGCGGTTACCGACGTCTCCTTCGACATCTACGAGGGCGAGACCTTCGGCCTTGTTGGTGAGTCCGGCTGTGGGAAGTCCACTACCGGCGCCATGATCGTTGGCCTCGAGAGGGTTACCGGTGGAGACATCCTCTTTCGGGGGCGTTCGATAGTCACGGAGAAGGGTTACCTTCGGGAGGTACGTAAGGACCTGCAGCTGATGTTCCAGGACCCGTACGCGTCGCTCGATCCGCGGATGCGGATCAAAGAGATCTTGGAGGAGCCGCTCAACATCCATCATATCGGCACCAAGCGAGAGCGCGAGGATAGGATCCGCCAGCTCCTTGTGGAGGTCGGTCTCCCTGGGAACGCCATGGAGCGCTACGCTCACGAGTTCTCTGGTGGGCAGCGGCAGCGTATCGGTCTGGCGCGCTCGCTTGCGCTGCAGCCAAGGCTGATCGTGGCCGACGAGCCGGTCTCGGCTCTTGACGTGTCGATCCGTTCGCAGGTGCTAAATCTCATGCGCGAGTTGCAGCTGCAGCATAACCTCACCTATCTGATCATCTCGCACGACCTGAGCGTGGTCAGGTTCATGGCCGATCGTATCGGGGTGATGTACCTCGGGAAGCTGGTCGAGGTGGGGCTGGAGTCGGATATCTTCCAGTCAGCTAAGCATCCTTACACTCATATGCTCCTCGACGCCGTTCCGGAGGCCGATCCGGTGCTCGAGCGGGATCGGGAGCGCGGAGCGGTTCGAGGGGAGATTCCGTCGTCGATCTCGCCTCCGAGCGGCTGCAGGTTCCGGACTCGCTGCAAGTTTTCGCAGCCGGTCTGCGCCGAGCAGGAGCCTCAGCTCGCGAGCTTCGGTGGAGAGCACGCCGCCGCGTGCCACTTCCCGATGGCGGTAGCCCCTCGGTTTGCGGCAGTGAGCGGCTAAGAGGGGGCGGGAAACGGGCCGGCTTGGGCGACCATCGACGGCACCTTCCTCCCAAGGCGGTCTTCGAGCATCTCCCGGATCGGCTCGGTCTTGGCCAGATCAAGGTTGCACGCGTATCCGCTCCGGGTGGCCATCCAGACCAGATCCTCGGTGGAGATGTTCCCGGTGGCCTTGGGTGCGAACGGGCAGCCACCGATGCCCCCCATGCTCGCGTCGAAGATCCGCACTCCAGCCTCGAGTGCCGCCCAGGCGTTGGCAATTCCCGAGTTGCGGGTGTTGTGGAGGTGGATCCGCACCGGTACCGGGTTGATCGCCTCTGACGCCAGTTTTACCAGATTGGTTACCTGGGGCGGGACGGCGGCACCGATGGTGTCGCCAAGCGCGATCTCGATCGGCCCTGCCATTGCGAGTGTGCGGGCGATCTCGACCACCGTCTCCGGGTCGACCTCGCCATCGAAGGGGCACCCGAATGCGACCGAGATGGTTGCGGCCGCCCGGAGCCCGGCGGAGCGAGCATCCTCGATGATGGAGTACGCCTCCTCTATGAGAGCCGGCCGGCTCGTTCCCTGGTTGGCCTCGGCGAACCCTTCGGTGGCGGCGACCACCACATTGACCTCTTCGATCCCAGCAGACCGTGCCCGTTCCAACCCGCGGCGGTTCAGCACCAGGCCGACGGCGCGAGACCGCGCCTCCGGGGATAGGGCTTCGAATACCGCCTCCGCATCGGCCATCTGCGGTACCAGCCTCGGATGGACGAAGCTTACGGCTTCGATCCGGTCCACGCCTGCTGCGACACACGCTTCGATCAGCAAGACCTTGGTGCGGGTCGTGAACGGCACCGCCTCGTTCTGAAGGCCATCACGAGGGGAAACTTCAACCACCTGGAAGTGCTTTGACGCCACGCCCTGAAGTTTAGCTGAGCAATGGCCGGGTTTACTTAGCCGGGCAAGCTTTCGGATCCCACCAGGGCGCTTGGTGTGTCGCAGTCCAGAGTCCGTTGGCGGCGGTTTGGGCGACCGAAGCTGCAGGAGTAGCCTGTGAAGCTCCGGAGGAGCCGGCGGTCCCGGTCGCCGGCGGAGAGGACGAGCTGGTCGCGGTGGCCGGCGAGCTAGCGGCAGTGGCCGGCGCGGCTATCGAGAACGTTGATCCGGTGGTGACAACGATGTCGGCTCCCTGGTTCGCGCTGCCCTCCGCCATTATCGCCTGCCCGCTGATCTCGGAGAGCACCTTCTCGGCTTGAGCCAGGTCCCCGGGCTTGTACGAGACGACCGTCTCAGAATCGGTTCCCGCATAGGTTGCGTTGCCGGTAGATACGACGCGGAACCCAAGCCTGGTGAACTGGGCGGCGGTGGTAGCCGCCTGTCCGGAGACGCCGGATCCGTTGAGAACGGAGAGGCTAACCGAATGGGGAGAGATCTTGGCGTACTGCGGCGCGCTCGATCCCAGGAACGTGGTCACCAACTTGAGGTCCTGGGGCTGGAATGGGAGCACGATAGAGCCTGGAGCCTGGTAGTTCGAGGGATTCGCGTTATCCCGGAAAGGAGAGCTCGGGATGATTACCGGGAGGGTAGCGCTCGGTATCGCTGCAGGGTTAACGTGCTGGAAAGCCAGCGCAAGGCTCACCATCGACGAGAGGGTAAACCCTTTGTCGACCTTGAGCGAGGGGATGACCGACCCGAGGAGAGCGTTTGCCTGCAACGGGTTGGAGAGCGCGGAGCTCTTTACCTGGGTGGCAAGGACCCGAAGGAAGATGTGCGTCCTCTGGATCCTGCCCAGGTCTCCGGTTCCGTCGTAGTTCCAGCTGCCGGTGGCCGGGTCGTAGTAGTAGAGGTGGCGCGCGCGAACCAGAGCGAGGGCTTGAGACCCGTTGAGGTGCTGGCAGCCGGGATGGGTGATGTTCAGGCCCGAGTAGTGGTCGACAAGTTTGGTCGGAAAGTCGATGGTGACGCCGCCGAGCGTGTTCACCACCTGCTCGAAGGTGTAGAAGTTGAGCTCGACATAGTGGTTGATGGGAATGCCGAGATCTTGCTCGATCGCCTTCACCAGCAGGGTTGGGCCAAAGGGGAGGTGAAGGTAGGAGGTTTCGGCGGCGTTGAGCGAGTCGTCAACGCGAAGCTGGAGGCCGTTGCCGCCTGGCATTGGCAACCAGAGATCCCTCGGAATCGAGAGGAGGTACGCCTGGTGCTGGGCCGGGTTGACGTGGAGGATCATGGTGACGTCGCTGCGCCCGCCGCCGACCTGGGAGCAGCTCCCGAAGTTCTGCTTGTGGGTCTTGTAGAAGCTGGAGTACTTGGTGAGAGTGCACCTGGAGTTGTCGCCGACGAGCAGGATGTTCTCTGGCTGGCTGGAGGAGGTGGCTGAGTTGAGCCCGTTGACATTCAGCTGCTGGATCTGGTCGTACCTGTAGCGTACGTACCCGTAGGCTGCGGTACCGATGACGACGATAGCGACCAAGATCGAGGTGATAATGACGATGACGCGCCGCCGCCGGCGCATGCGGCTGCTGCGAACAGGTTTAGCGTTTTTGGAGTGCACGATCTCTCTAGGATAGCTGGCAGGAGGTGGTTACGGCCCGGCCGGCTGGCACCAACTCTAATTAAATGCTCACCGCTACCTGCGCTGGAGCCGCACCTCTAGCGCATCGCGGAGCGCGTCGCCGATAAAGTTGAACGAGAGCACGGTGAGCACGATCAGCAACCCGGCAGGATAGATCAGCCACCAGTAGCCGTCATAGATGTAGTTGACTCCACCGGAGAGCATCGAACCCCAGTCGGCTGCGGGCGGCTCGAGACCGAATCCTAGGAAGCCGAGGGTGGCGAGGATCAGGATGGCGTTGGCCACGGTGAAGGTCGCCTGGACCACCACCACGCCGATGGTGTTGGGGATTATGTGCCGGTAGACGATCCGCCACCGGCTTCCGCCCATCACCCTTACCGCCTTTACGTACTCGCGAGCGCGGAGGCTGAGGGTCTCACCCCTGACCAGGCGGGCGGCGGTCAACCAGGAGACCGAGGAGATGGTGCCGATCAGGAGAGCGATCGTCGGGTGGTAGATGGTCTGGAGGTAGAGCAGGATGAAGATGGTCGGGATCGCGAGGAGGACGTCGACTATCCGCATCATCACGGTGTCGACGGCGCCGCCAAAGAAGCCAGCAATCGCGCCCCAGAGAGTTCCGATGATGGTGGTGATGATGGCGGAGGCGATCCCGATGATCAGCGAGATCTGGCCGCCGAGCATCAGCCGTCCCAAAATGTCACGGCCGTTGCCGTCGGTACCGAGCGGATGCCCCGGACCCGGCGGAAGGTTGATCGAGTAGTTTGCGACCAGGGTGTTGGAGTGGTAAACGAAGGGAGCGGCAAAGGAGAACAGGAGCAGGAGCAGGAGCATGACCAGCCCGATGAGGCCGAGCCGATTGTCGAAGAAGGAGCGCATGGTGAGCCGCCAGGCCGATCCGGTGTAGGCGCTGGCGACCTCGCCGCCCGCGGGGCTTGCACCAGCAACCGCGCCGCCCTCGAGGTCGGGGTTGAGGCTCTCAGCTATCGACATCTACCAGGTCTCCTATATCGGTATCAGTTGTAACGGACTCGGGGGTCGAGCACCGCGTAGGCGACGTCTGCGAGCAGGTTGCCGATAACGGTGGCGATAGCAACTACGAGCGTGATCCCGAGCGCGGTCGGGTAGTCCTGCATCACCAGTGCGTTCACGTAGTCGGAGCCGATCCCCGGAAAGTTGAAGAGCGCCTCGGTGATGAGACCGGCGGTGAATACGGCCGGCAGTGAGAGGCCGACGATCGTGGCCACCGGGATCAGGGCGTTCCGGAGCATGTGTTTGTAGAGGATGACTCGCTGGGACAGCCCCTTCGCCTGTGCGGTTCGGATGAAGTCCTGGGCGAGTGCCTCGATGGCGCTGGAGCGCATGAACCGGGAGTAGCCGGCATAATTGACCAGCGTCAGGTTGGCTATCGGGAGAACCAGAGCCATCGGCTGGGAGAGAATCTGGCCAATGGTCGCCCCTTGGGGCGCCTCGGCCGGGAAAAGGTGCAGGTATTCGGCGAATGCCATGATCAGCAACTCGCCGAGGAAGAAGGTGGGCAGGGAGTAGAGGAGGAAGGAGAAGGCGGTTACCGCCTGATCGCCGATGCGGTTGCGCTTCACCGCCTGGTAGATACCCACCGGTATGGCGATGAAGATGGCGAGCAGGAGGGCCACACCGACCAGGACCAGCGATTTCGGGGTGTCGCGAGCAAGGATCGACCCCACGCTCTCGTTGAGCCGGTAGGAGTAGCCGAGGTTCAGCTGGAACACCACCTGGTAGATGTAGTGCCAGAACTGGACGAAGAATGGTTTGTTGAGCTCGTGCGACTTGATGAAGGCGTTTACCTGTGACTGGGTGGCGTGGAAGCCGACGATAGCGCGCGCCGGATTGGGCAGCAAGCTCTGCAGGATGAACATTATCAGAAGCACGCCCAGGGTGACGATGACCGACTGGAGCACGCGGCGGACGATATAACCGATCATGATCTCCTCGAACTGCGAAGCCTGCGCGGTGTGCAGGAGTACCTCTGGAGGAAGCTGCCCACCAGCCATGCGGCTGGCGGGCAGCTCATTCAGTCCCTTACTTTACTTCAGTCCGTTACTTCACGAGGTACCACTGCTCCGGGGTGAGGTTCAGATAGGCGTTCTGGGTAACCCCGCGCAGCTTGGTCGAGATCGCGGAGATCTGGTAGTTGGCGGCCGGCTGGAAGACAACGGGCAGCGCCCGGGCCATGTAGTTCTGGTAGGCGTTGAGGGCAGCCTGGCCATTGGCCGCGGTGTGGGTCGCCTGGATCAGCGTGTTGGTCGTTGGATCGTTCCAGTTTCCAAAGTTTGATCCGGCACCGGTCGCAAAGATCTCCCCGCCGGTCGGATAGTTATCCGGGCTGTACTCCCAGCCCCCACCCCAGTTCTCCATCTGCCAGCTGCACGAGGCCTGCGTCGGTTTGCACGGCGCGGCGTTCGTGATCACCTGGTTAAAGGTTCCGGAGGAGAGGTTGATTCTGATCCCCGCCGAAGCCGCCGCCGACTGGAAGGCCGCCATCTCCTGCTGGGTTGCGGTAACCCCGGAGAGGTACTGCAGGTTGAAGGTCAGGGTCTCTCCGGACGAGATCCCCGCGCCGCACTGGGTTGCGCCGGTGCCAGGGCTCTGGCAGGTCATCACTCCGTTAACCAGCTTCCATCCGTGAGAAGTGAGCAGCGACTTCGCGGCCGACACGGAGTAGGGGAAGACGTTGTTCCTGGAGGATGAGTCCGCGAATGAGTTGGCCGGCGCCAGCGGGACCGGCGAGTAGCTGGGAACCGCATACCCCTTTAGGAAGGTGGAGATCCATGCCGGCTGGTCGACCAGGTGCTGCAGCGCCTGCCTGACATAGGTCTGCTTAAAGATCGGGCCGACCGTCGGGTTGTTGAAGTTGATCACCCAGTAGTTGAAGCCAAAGTCGATCCACGAGGTAACGTTGTAGCCTGCGGACTCGATGGTGCCTTTCTGACTCAGATCCGTCACCGGGATGTAGCCGTAGGAGATCGCACCACCACCGGAACGGAGCACGTTGAACTCGGCCGATTCGGTGGTGAAGGGGAGCTCGACGAACTTGCTAAGCAACGGCTTGTTGGGTCCCGCGTACGACTTGTTGGGGACGAAGACCGCCTTGCCCTCGGTGGTGAAGCTGGCGAGCTTCCACGGTCCATCGACGACCGACCAGATTGGGCTGGTCGCGTAGGTGGAGAGCGATGTCGCCTGCTTGTTGAGGAAGTTGTAGACGGCTACGGCTCCGGATGGAGTGGTGTCGGGAAGGTTTGCCGCGGTCGGCTTCGGGGCCGGCTGCGATAGCGAGGTCCGGTCCCAGGCGATCGGGAGCGGCGTGATCTGGCTGAGTTCGTTATAGGTGAACCAGGTCGGGTTGTAGCTCCGGTTGAGCTGGAAGACCACCGTCGTTGCGTTCGGCGCCGAGTAGGAGACCACGTTGTCCGGGAACGCGCCGGGGACGTAGGCCGCCCAGTTGGCCTTGTTGGCCTTGAGTAGGTTCATCCAGAAGATCACGTCGCGCGAGGTGACCTGCTCTCCGTCGGACCAGACGTAGTGCTTGAGGGTGACGGTGACGGTCTTGTTGTTGTTGGAGAAGACCGGCGGGTTGGCGATCGAGTCGGTGTAGTTGACGCCCGCGGCCTCGCCGTTTCCGAAGAAGTAGAGCGGCCGGTACATGAGGATCTGGAACTGCGCGAGGTTGTCGACGGAGAAGTTGGTGGATGGGGTCAGCGGGAAGATGTAGTTCGGATTCGCTCCAGGGCCTTCGGCAAAGGTTGCGGTGCCGCCGGTAACCTTGCTCGTAGACGGGGCCGAACTCCCGCAGGCGGCCAGCAGCATGGCGGCGGCCGCCGTCGTTCCGACAAGGGCGCTTGCGCGCTTCCGTGTAATTGTTTGGGTGTGGCTCTCCTCAAGTGACGTCATGCAGCCCTGGGAATGACGTTGTTTGCGTAACGGGAACGGTGGACGCGTTCGTGCTCGCGGGACAGGTGAAAGCGCCAGTATTCGTCGAAGTCGCCGTTGGTGCGAACGACGCGTAACTTGAGGATGGCTTCGGCGCCGTCGACCGACCAGCGTGCGCCAGTCACGTCGAATCTGTCCTTCACGATGTGCCGACACGCGCCTTCGATAATGCCTGTGGCGATCGGCCAACCCCCTGCGAGTGCTGTCGGGTAGTCGAGGTAGGCGGCCTTGTTGGTAAGGTATTTGGCACAGGCATCGGCGCCTTTGCGGTCCGAGGCCATCAGGCCTTCCCTAGAGGCGCGTCGGCGGATCCCTGCCGCTACGTTACGTGCCCCTCCATCGAGGATGGCCAGTGCTCTCGTGCGCACCCAGGCCTCGGCGCGTGGATCCCCCTCGTCGAAGAAGCACCAAGTGGCCGTCCACAGATACTCCAGTACGTGGATCAGATCGATGATGATTGTCACGTCGATCTTTCGCTTGAGTGCTTGTGCCTTGATGCAGTCGATCTGGTGATTGTTCCCATCGACGAGTGCGACCCAGGTACGGAGGTGCTCGGGGTCCCTTCGCTCTGCCTCGTCGAAAACGTCTCCGATCACCGGGGCTGCATCTTCGAGCACGCTGGCGGTCAACCACTTGTGGTTGGCCTCTGGTCCTTTGACCTCCTCATCCTTCGACGCCATGACGTCGGTCGGCTTGCGGGGAACGGGAGCCACGTCGTAGACCGCCCCAATCTCAGCCATGCGTTTTCTTCCACGCTTCTCGCCCCTCGACAGGCGACCCTTGAGCTTAGGGGAAGCATCCTCAGCTGCCTTCTTCGTCGCCCCTCTGAGTGCCTCGGGACGCATCACGATGCCCTTGCCATCGACCGAGAGCACCAGGACGTCACCAGGAGCGCACTCAGGTGCTGAACGCTCGGCATAGAAGGCGTCGACGTCTGAGGCCGCACGTTCGGCCAAGGACTCCACCTGGCGCTTGCCAACCTTTTGGCCGGTTCCTCGCTCGATCGCGGCGGTTGCCTCGTCATAGGAGCCACGTGACGCCTCGATCGCCGACCACCGTCTGAGGCCATGCGAGTGCTTCTCTTCGGGCAGGTTTAACGAGGCGTCGACTAAATGAAGGTTCTCCTCGCCGCGCTGTCGGTAGGCGAACCGCCTGACACTCACCTCGCCGAAGACGGTGGCAAGGGCTCGGTGGTGTCCAACCTCGATGCTGTCCCGTGAAGTCCCCGCGGAGTCGACGACACCTTCGACACGGGCCTCGCGCTGTGCCCGCAGATCGAGGTGGTCCTGGAACAACCGGCGAAACAGCTCACGGCTAGACACCTCAAGCCGGGCTTCGAGGGAACCGTGGTCCAATCCGAAGGCCTCCTCGCCGTCCAAGAAGTCGACGACCGACTCGAAGTGCTCGCGTGACGAGCAGAAATTGTCATCACCCGGGATCCCAACTGGCCCGCTCACCGTCGATCGCTCGCTCTGGCGGCCCGCACCCGGGCGACGAGCTCGTCCAGCTCGACCTGGGCCTCAGCTGCGAGATCGTTGACGTTCTTCCGGTAGCGGGCCACTGCCCGGGCTACCTCTTCGACCTCCTCGGGACGCAAGGTGAGCATCTTGGTTCGACCAGCGACGCTGTAGGAGAGCGCCGGACTCTCGTGGGGGTCACCCGCGGCACATCGGCAACTCGCCTTGCCGCACTTTCGTCGCAGCGTAATGAGCGAACCGGGTAACACCCTCGGAGCTTTGCGTTTGGCCAAGCGCGACATCATGCCACCTCCAGTCTGTTAGTGCCAGCCTAACAGACTTACACCCCGAAGGCCTCGAATGGCGGATTATGCAAAGGATCGGGGGGTGCCTATAAGAGGATCAACGGCTTATTGACGGAGAAACCCCTGATCACAGGTCCCTCCAGGGGAGCCACACCCTAATTGTTTTCACCCAAGAACCTCCCATGATCGATGCCCCCTACTCCACTTGTTACCCATAGGTAAGGGACGGTTGCAATATTACGCGATCCATGCATGAAAAGTGGCCCATCGGCGGTTTGATAAGAGGAAAATTACGCAGCGGTAACAAGTTGGGTGGGCTTTCCCGGAAGGGTTATGCACGCGACGTGCGGGTTTTCAGTAGAATGTTTAGGATCGGAATCGCTTCTCTCAGGCAACTATCAGGGCAAATGCGGAATAAATTTATTTACGGTAGGCTGACCTGATGGAAGGCGAGGAGGGGCCGGTCGGCTCGAAGTGGCGGGTCGTGCTCCTTTCGGTGGCCGCCTCCACCGCGACCACCTTTCCGGTCTTTCTCACCGGTGCGCTGGCGGTGGTGATCAGCAGGCGGCTATCGATGAGCGTCACCCTGGTCGGGATACTCATTGCGGCGTTCTTCGCCGCCGCCGTTCCGAGTTCGGCATACGTGGGTGGGGCGGTAGAACGGATCGGCTCGACCCGGGTGATCAGGGTTTCGGCAGTGGGAACCGCTGCGGCGGAGCTCTTCATCGGGTTATTCGTGCACGGCTTTGCCAGCTTTCTCGGCGCCCTCGTGGTTGCCGGGGTCACCAATGGGGCGATGCAGCCGGCGGTGAACCTGATGCTGGCGAGGGCCATCGACCGCAGGAGACAGGGGACGGCCTTCGGAATCAAGCAGGCTGCGATCCCCGTGGCGACGCTGCTCTCGGGGCTCGCGATTCCGCTGGTAGCTCTAACCCTCGGGTGGCGCTTCGCCTACCTCGGGGGCGCGGTCTTCGCGCTCGCGGTCGCGGCGGTCGTGAGGTCGCGCGCCGGGGAGGTGGCTGGCCGCGGGAGCGCAGGAACGGCGGCCGATTTCCGCTACGCCCCGCTGATCGTGCTGGCCCTGGGCATGGCCCTCGGCGCTGGGGCCGCCAACTCGCTGGGGGCGTTCCTGGTTTCGGGAGCGGTAAAGGTTGGGTTTTCGGTTGGGGAAGCCGGTTACCTTGCGGCCTTTGGATCGGCGGTGGGCGTCACGACCAGGGTGGTGTCGGGTTATCTTGCCGACCGGCGCAATGGTCGGCACTTCCTGGTGGTTGCCGGAATGCTGATTGGAGGGGCGCTGGGGTACGTGCTGCTCTCGGTCGGGGTGGGGGTGGTCTACGTGATCGCGGTCGGCGTCAGTTACGCGGGTGGCTGGGGGTGGAATGGGCTCTACAACTTCGCTGTGGTTGTGAACCATCGGGACGCTCCGGCAAAGGCCACGGGCATCACCCAGGCAGGGGCCTATGTTGGCTCGGTATTCGGGCCGGTCCTCTTCGGGTTATCGGTTGATCACCTTGGCTTTGCGGTATCGTGGCGCATCGATGCGGTTGTTGCCCTGGTGGCGGCCGCGACCGTCTACGCAGGCCGCTCGACGCTGATCCACGAGCTCAGGCGGCGAGAGGCTACCGCGGGCGGCTAACCCCGGAGATCCGCATGCCGAAGCGGGTGAGGGGGCTTGCGGCGCGCCGCAGGCTGAGAGCCACCCTAGCCGCGGCCAGGCCGACTGCGGCACCGGCTATCACGTCCGATGGCCAGTGAAGCTTCCCGTAGACCCGCGAGAGAGCGATCACTCCGGCGAGGCCGGTGGCAGGAGCCCTCAACCACGCGGGAGCGCCAACGAGCCCAGCGGCAAACGCTGCCGCACCGGCGGTGTGGTCGGAGGGGAAGGAGGAGTCGTGGCGGTGGTCGACCAGCGGCGAGATCCCATCGATCGTGGCAAAGGGCCGCCGGCGGCGGGCTGCCTTGGAGATCGCCTTGGCCGCACCAACGGCGATGCCCCCCGCGGCTACCGACGTGACGATGGCTGACCGGGTCTCCTCGTCGCCACGCTCCGCTACGTACCAGGAGAGGATGAAGAGGGCGCCGAAGAGATGCGGGGAGTAGGCGGCTAGGAATCGGGCAAAGGGGCGAGCCCCCGGGAGGCGCCTGTCAAGCCGGTCGGCGGCTTGGATCCCCATGTGGTCGAGCCAGCGGATCGGCATCATCTCCTCTCCGATCGGGGGCGAAGACCGTCGAGGTCCAGCCGGTAGCTGTACCGGAGCCGTTCGGCGGCGACTTCGGAATGGGTAATGAATATAGCGGTCGCTTCGCGAAGGACGGTGTTGAGGATCTCGATCACCAGATCCTCGTTGGCGCGGTCGAGCCTGCTGGTGGGCTCGTCGAGAATCACGTTCGCACTCCTCGCCAGCACGATCCGGGCGATTGCGAGCCGCTGCGCCTCTCCCGACGAGGTCGGGACCCCGCCCTGGCCAACCTGGGTCTCCACCCCGTCGGGCAGGCCGTCGAGCCACCCGCCGAGATCTACGGCGGTAAGGGCGGAAACTATCTCCCGGTCGGTCGCGTCGCGGCGCGCGATCCGGAGGTTTGCCGCAAGCGTGGCGGAGAAGAGGTGAGGCTCGGGGGGAAGGTAGGTCACCGCCTTAGCTATCTGCTCCTCCGCGAGCTCCCTCGTATCGATACCGCCGATCGAGACGCTCCCCGAGCTTGGTGTCCACACCCCGAGAACGAGATGGGCGAGGGTGGACTTTCCGGAACCGGTGGCCCCGGTGACCAGAAGTTTGGTGCCGGCGGCGACCTGCAGATCGAGATTGTCCAGGATCGGTTTCGCGGTCTCAGGGTAGCGGAAGCCGGCGGCGGCAAAGCCGATGGCGAGCGGGATTCCTTCCGGTAGATCGGGTCCGCCGTCCGGCTGCTCCCTTCCCTCCAACGAGAGGATGGTCTCGAGGCGGCGGACGGAAGCGGTGGCGCTGGCCGCCGCCGCGAACTCCGCGCCGATCTGCCCCAGGTTCTCCAGCAACGCAAGGGCCATCATCGGGACTATGGCTATCTCAACCGCAGCGAGGTGGCGGGATGCGACCTCGTGCAGGCCGAGTATCAGGGTGGCGCCGAGCGCAAGCGCCGTGACCAGGGCTTGGGCCGTCCCGCTCGCCAGTTGGATCCGGTAGAGGCGCCCGGCCGCCACACCGAGCTGGCGGCGAGCGTTTTCAACGCGCGCCACCAGCGGGGCGCCCCTTTGCTGGCCGGCGCGTTCCTTGAAGGTATCCCCGAGCGTCAGTGCGGCATCGTAGGCGTGGCGACGGGTCTCCTGGTAGGGCCGCAACCTCGAAAGAGTGACGCGGTAAGAGATCCAGGGAATCACGAGCGCCGAGAGCAGCGAGGCGGCAAGGATTGAGAGCCCGAGCGCGGGGGAGAAGAGGAGGGCCGCCACGCTCGCCGCTGCTGCGGCGAAAACGGAGCCGAGCAACGGCCCGATGAGCCGAAGGATCAGGTTCTGAAGCTGCTCGACGTCGCCGTTGAGCGAGGACATCAGCTCCGAAAAGGCGTTCGGCTTGAGCCGGTAGGGTGCGGCGGCCTCCAGTCGCTTGAAGATGGCTACCCGGATCCGAGCGGTTAGGGAGAGGGTGGAGTGGTGGCCAAGCATTCGCTCCCCGTACTGGCTCGCGCCCCGGGAGAGCGCAAAGAAACGGACGGATCCGATAGCCACACCAAGAGTCAGGATGCCCGGGCGCAAGGCCGCCTTGGAAAGGAGATACGCCGAAAAGCCGAAGAGGGCCGCCGGGGAGAGGGCGGCCAGGATCGCGGAGCCCGCATAACCCCACACGGTTCCCCTCGCGCTACGGTACTGCTCCGCGCCAAGCTGCAGCAGCCTCATGGGAGATCTCCCGGTAGGGCGATCTCGATGGAGGCCGCCTGGAGGAGGATGGGAGAGTGGGTGGCAAGGACAATCACGATCCCACCGGCAAGAGCGCGCAAGCCCCTGGAGAGGCGCAGCGTGGACTCAGTGTCGAGGTGAGCGGAGGGTTCATCGAGAAGCACCGCCTGCCGCCGGGAGCAAAAGGCGCGGAGCAGGGCGAGCTTCTGCCGCTCTCCCGAACTCAGGTTGGCCGCGGCGGGCAGGAGCTCCCCGCCCAGCCGCCCGGTAAGCGCCTGGGCACCGAGCAGATCGGCCAGCTCTTCGAGGTAAGCGAGGTCGGCGGGACCGTCGAGGAGCGAGATGTTGTCGAGGACGGTACCGCTAGCAAAGGCCGGTTCCGCGGGAAGGTAAGTGAAGGTCCCCGGTTCCAAGTGTCGCTGGGTTCGGCTGCCGGCCTGGCGCAGCCGCCCCTCGGTGGTGTTTAGCCCCGCCAGGCCTTCCAGCCACGCGGTCTTGCCGGCCCCGCTCCTTCCGGAGACGGCGATGATCTGGCCGCCGCCGGCGGCGACGCTCACCGGTTGGGTCACGGCGCCAGAGGGGAGATGAACGGAGAACCGGTCCAGCTCGAGGAGGGTTCCGCTTCCCGAGTCTTTCACGGTCACAGTTACGGGAACCACCTGGCCGCCGGTGGCTCCGGCGGACGGTGCCGCCTGCGCGCCGGCAGCGGCGATGCGGGCGGCGACGGCGCGAGCGTCCTGGGTCGCGTGGTACTGGAGGGCTGCCATCCGGAGGGGGGCAAACACATCCGGCGTCACGAACAGGACCGCGGCTCCGGTGGCAAGCCTGAGGGAGCCGTCGTTTAGGCGGATCCCGATCGATACCGCTACCAGGGCAACTATCACCGCCACAAGTAGATCCAGGGCGACACCGGATGCAAAGGCGGTACGGAGGACGGTCATGGTTCGGGTTTTCAAAGCAGCGGCGGCGCTGGCGATCGCGTCCCGCTGCAGGCTGGCCTTCGCGAAGGCCTTGAGCACAGCGATGCCGGTGAGGGTGTCCAGGTAGAGAGTGTTGATGTGGATGGTGGCCTCGAGGGCCTCGTCAGCTTTTGCCCTGGTTGCCTTGCCGATCACGATCATCAGGGCGGGCAGCGCCAGCAGCCCGAGCATCATCTCGGCAAAGGCGATCGGGATCAGTACCAACGTGAACAGGAGAAGGATCGGTGTTGCCGTGGCGGCGGCGATGGCTGCGGGGATGAAGCGAGAGGCGTAGGGGACCATGGCGTCGGCACCGTCCACCGAGAGGTAGGCGATCTCCGCTCCAGGCAACGGCGAGGCGGCGGAAAGGCGCGTGACCTCTTCGGAGATCGAGGCGGTAAGCGAGAGGCCGAGCCGGTTCCCGAGGTGGGCCGCCAACCGGGTTAGCAGCATCCGCGCAGCGATCGCCACCGCGAACCAGAGGGCGTCCCCGGCGGTGGCGGGCGGCCGGTGCTGGACCACCACTCCCTGGAGGACGGCGCCGAAGAGGAGGGCTGCCGCCATCAAGGCGGCTACCGAAAGCAGGTGAGTGACCGCGAGTCCCCAAGCTAGCAGGACACGTTCCCGGGATGCGGAGAATATAGCGCGCTCCAGCTCGGCCGCGCCTCGCCTGTTGCTGGCGGCAGGTGGGAGGGAGCGCCCTGGGGGCTGGGGATTCACCGAACCTGTTCGGGCTCGCCGCCGCTCGGGCGAGGGACCTCGATGCGCTTGCGGAAGATCCAGTAGGTCCAAGCCTGGTAGGCGAGGACCAGCGGGGTGAAGATGGCCGCGACGATGGTCATGACGTTGAGGGTGTAGGGCTGGGAGGCGGCGGCGGCGATCGACAGCGAGAGTGACGGGCTGACGGATGACATGATCGTGTCGGGGTAGAGAGTCATGAACACGGTGGCGGTAAGGGCGAGGATGGCGGCTCCGGTAGCCACGAACGCCCATCCGAACAGGCGCTCCCGGGAGAGCCAGGTGACCGCCACCACAAGGACCAGCGCGGCTACCGGAATCATCCCCGGGACGTCTCCGCTATGGCCGTCGGACCTGGCGATGAGGTAGGTCACGGCGAGGTAGGCGAAGAGGACCAGCGCGGATACCGGCGCGATCCGGCGGACGTAGGCGTTGACCCGGCCGCGCAGGTATCCGCCGACTTTGAGCGAGAGGAAGACCGAGCCGTGGAGGGTGAAGACGGCCAGAGTGGCGAGACCCGAGAGGAGAGCGTACGGGGTGACTATGCCCGCAATCCCGCCGGTGACGGTGCCCGACGCGGTGAGCGGGATTCCTCGGATCAGGTCTCCGAAGAGCATCCCCCAGAGGAAGGCGGGGAGAAGCGAGCCAATGAAGATTGCGCGATCGAAGTTGCGCCTCCATCGCGCCGATTCGCGCTTCCCCCTCCACTCGAAGGCCACCCCCCGAAGGATAAGGGCGACGATCACCAGGAAAAAGAGGAGGTAGAGGTTGGAGAGCATCTCCGAGTACCAGAGCGGGAAGGCGGCAAAGGTGGCGCCGATGGCCACCAGCACCCACACCTCGTTCCCGTCCCAGACCGGGCCGATGCAATTGATCAGGGTCCTTCTCTCCTGGTCGTTCCGGCCGATAAAGGGGAGCAGTATCCCTACCCCGAAGTCGAAGCCCTCCAGGAAGAAGTACCCTGCCCAGAGCACGCCGACAAGGATGAACCAGAGCAGCTGCTCGGCGCTTAAGTGCATTATCGCTCCAACTTCAGTAGACCAGCGAGCCGAGCTCGCCGGTGTCGTGCATCCCCGGATCCGGCTCCTCCAGGGAAGCGATCTCCTTCTTTGCGGCTCGGACCATCAAGCTGATGTCTATCCCGCCGAGAACGGCGTAGAGAATGGTGAACCCGGTCAAGCTTACGATCACGGCGGTGGGAGAGATGCGGGAGACGCCGCTTGCGGTCTTTAGCAGGCCGTAGACCACCCACGGTTGCCTGCCGGTCTCGGTGAAGATCCATCCGGTGGTATTGGCGATGAAGGGGAGCGGTATGCCGATCATCGCCGCCCGACGGAACCACTTCGAGGAGTCCAGCCGCTTTCGATACATGAGCCACATTCCCCAGGAGGCGATCCCGAGGATGGCGACGCCGATTCCAGCCATGATCCGGAAGCTCCAGTAGTCAAGCCAGATTACCGGCACGTAATTTCCGGGCCCGTACTTGGCTACGTCCTTCGCCTGGAGCTGGTTGATCCCCTGCACGGTTCCGTTCCACTTGTCCGTGGCAAGAAGGGAGAGCAGGTGGGGTACTCGGATCTGGAAGATCACCTGGTCATGCAGGTTTCCGATGGTCAAAATTGATTCCGAGGCCCCCTTGGTGGTGTTGTAGAGGGCCTCTCCGGCAGCCATCTTCATCGGCTGGTCCTGGACCATGACCTGGCCTTGTACGTGACCGTCGAGGGCCATCGCCAGAGAGGAGGCGAAGAGAACGATCAGGGAGACTCTGGCGCCGAGGGCAAAGATTGGCCGGGTGCTCTCCCGGCGCATCTGGTAGAAGGAGATTCCCAGCATGAGCGCGCCGGCGGTCAGCATCGCCGCAAGAAGCGTGTGGAAGAGCGTGACCAGGAAGATCGAGTTCGTCAGGATCGCCCAGAAGTTGGTCATCACCGCCTGATGCGTCGAGGCGAGGATCCGGTAGCCGACAGGGTGCTGCATCCACGAGTTTGCCGAAAGGATGAAGGCCGCGGAGAGGACGGTGCCGAGCGACGCCATCCAGATCGATAGCAGGTGGATCTTTGGAGAGACCCGGTCCTTGCCGAAGATCCATAACCCCAGGAATACCGACTCCATGAAGAAGGCAAGCAATCCTTCGATTGCGAGTGGCGGGCCAAAGATATTCCCGACAAAAGCGGAGTACTGAGCCCAGTCCATTCCGAACTGGAACTCCTGCACGATGCCGGTCACCACCCCAATCGCAAAGTTGATCAGGAAGAGCTTGCCGAAGAAGCCAACGAGCCGATCGTAGCGGGAATCGTGGGTGAAGTAGTGCGCGGTCTGCAAGATAGCGACAAGCACGCCCAGACCGATGGTGACTGGAACGAATAGGAAGTGGTAGATGGTTGTGGTGGCAAACTGCCAGCGGGCTAGCGTCAGCGTGATGTTAGCATCGAGCATTTCCAGCTCCATTTCCAAGGCTCGGCACAGTTGGAGTCATTCTAAAAGTCAAGCCTGGGTAGAGTTTAGGGTCTTTAGTCACCACCCCAGGTGAAACGCAACGGATGTTGCTCGTCCGGTGGCGGCCTGACCCGATCGATGGCTGAGGCTTCGCTGCAAGAACCGGCGGCTCGTCGCCGGGCGGTCGGAGGTGGGAGAGTCTTCCGGTTCGCGAGATGGAAGACGGTTCAGGCACCAGCGAAGACGTGCAGCCATAGCGACTCGAAGGGGGAGTAGATGGACTGCAGCACCCCCGGGGCGAGCACGGCAACGAATACCACCACCACAATCATGTAGGTGCGAACTCGCAGGAAGGAGTGCCAGGCGTGCTGGGGAAGTAGCCGCTCGAGAATGGCGGAGCCGTCTAGCGGTGGGATCGGGATCAGGTTGAAAACGGTGAGAAGCAGGTTGACCACACCGCCGTAAAAGAGGGCGGTGAATCCGATGCCGATCCCCCCGGCGCTCGATGCCAGTTGCGGTAGGGTCTCCCGGAGGGCGATCCCGCAGGCGATCGAGATGACCAGGTTGGTAGCCGGCCCCGCCAGCGATACGATCAGGACGGCGTTGCGGCGGTTGCGAAGCTGGCTGACGTCGACCGGCACTGGCTTCGCGTAGCCGATCGGCGGCATCCCGAGCAGGGCCAGGACGCCCGGGAGGATGAGCGACCCGAACGGATCCAGGTGGGCCAGCGGGTTCAGGGTGAGCCGTCCCTGGCGCTTTGCGGTGGAGTCGCCGAAGTAGTTGGCTACGACCCCGTGGGCAATCTCGTGGAGGATCACCGATGGGACGAGGACCGCCACCGCCAGCAGCAGATCGACCGTGAGGGCGTGCTGGACTGCCGCCACGACGATCACGGCGGCGACGATAGCGAGCAGGATCAACCGGTCGCGTTTCACAGCTGCCTCCCGCTTCCCTCCAGGGCCCGAGGATGGGTTCGGGTGTAGATCGAAGTGAGGTGCGCGACGGAGACCTTGGTGTATAGCTCCGTGGTCGAGAGCGACGCGTGTCCTAGCAGCTCCTGCACCACCCTCAAGTCAGCTCCCGCCTCGACAAGATGAGTCGCCATCGAGTGGCGGAGGACATGGGGCGAGAAGAGAGGGCCGAGGCCGGCGGTAGCGGCCCTTGCCTTCAAGGCGTACCACGCACCCTGCCTGGTCAGCCGCGCTCCTCTTGTGTTCAGGAATACGGCACCGGTTGCGCCGCGTGCGACTTGGGGCCGCGCCATCTCCAGATAGCGTTGCAGTGCCTCTTGAGCCAGGCGGGAGACGGGCACCAGCCTCTCCTTGTCGCCCTTGCCGGTGACCAGGATCCAGCCGGGCTCGTTTGCGAGCTGGTCCAGGTTCAGCCCGGTCAACTCGCTGATTCGCATTCCCGACGCGTATAGCAGCTCTAGCATTGCCCGATCCCTGATCCCGATCGGATCTGCGGTTGGGACCGACTCGATCAGCTGGGCAACCTGATCGACCCGCAGCGCCTTGGGAATCGCTTGGGCGGTCCCCGGAAGCCGGAGGTTCTCGGTTGGATCGATGGCGATCGCACCCACGATCATGAGGTAACGGTAGATGCCGCGAATGCTGGATGCGTACCTGGCGACGCTTCGCGGCGATAGCCTGTTGCCGGCCGCGGCCAGGAATCCAACGATCTCTTGGGGCGTAGCCTCGACGATCCCGTGCCCGGTTGAGCGAAGGTGCCGGTCGAGCGCCTCAAGGTCTCGCCCGTAGGCGCTGGCGGTAGCCTCTGATCGGGCAAAGACCACCACCAAATAGGTAAGAAAGTCGTCGATAGCCGCAGGGCGGACGTACCCGCTAGCTTCAGGCAAGCGGCATCTCCGCCAGGCGATCGCGCGCGCCGGCGATCGCCTCGGCTCCGGCACGGGTGGCGAGGTAGTCGCGGGCGACGGAGAGCCCTATGATCGACTTGCCGTCGATCAGGGCCCCCGACGTGACCAGCTCGAGCAGCCGGTCGAGGCGCACGGCGACGATCTCCGCTGCCTCCTCCTCGGGTGACTGCGGAGCTCGCGGCACCGACTGCAGGCCGAGCGCCAGGAAGACCTCGGTGCGCTCGTCGGTAAAGCCTGGCGAGTTGAGGAAGTGGCAGAGGCGGACCAGCTTGCCGGCGGCGAGGCCGCACTCCTCCGCGAGCTCGCGCGTTGCGGTCTGGTCCGGCGGCTCGCCATCCACATCGCGCTTTCCAGCAGGGAGCTCGGTTACCCACTCTGCAGCCGCGACCCGATACTGCCTGATCAGGATGGCTCGACCGTCCGCCGTAACCGGCACTATCACAACCGCGCCCCGGTGCGATACCACCGTCCTGCTGATCACCCGGCCGTCGAGGGTCGCGCTGCGCTCGATCATCTTTATAAAGCCGGCGTCGAAAAGCAGCCGGTCGTCGGTTCCACCCATCAGTGGTCTTTCGCCCGGCGCACGGCGGCCCCTACCAGGCCTGCGAAGAGAGGATGGGGGCGATTCGGGCGCGACTGGAACTCCGGATGAGCCTGGGTACCTACCCAGAAGGGGTGATCGGAGAGCTCGATGAACTCCACGAGCCGGCCGTCCGGGGAGTTCCCCGATAGCTGGAGGCCCGCCTCCTGGAGCCGGGTGGTGAACTTCTGGTTTACCTCGAAGCGGTGGCGATGCCGCTCATAGACGATCTCGTCGCCGTACAGTGCGGCCACCCTGGATCCGGGGAGGAGTCGGGCGGGATAGGTGCCGAGCCGCATGGTTCCACCCATTTCGGTCACGCTCTTCTGGTCGTCCATCAGGTCGATTACCAGGTAGGGGGCCTCAGGGTTGAACTCGCGTGAGTGTGCCCCGTCGAGGCCGGCCAGGTGCCTGGCGACGTCGATCACCATGGCCTGCAGCCCGAGGCAGATCCCCAGGCAAGGGATGCCGGTCTCGCGGGTCACCATGGCGGTGGCAATCTTGCCCTCGATACCCCGCAACCCGAAGCCGCCGGGGATGACCACGCCGTCGATACCTTCGAACATCCCTTGCGCCATCATCGGCGTAACGTCCTCTGCCGAGATCCACTCGACATTAACCTTGACGTCGTTCGCCAGCCCTCCGTGGCGGAGTGCCTCCACGACGGAGAGGTAAGCGTCAGGATGATCGATGTACTTCCCGATGATACCGACGGTCACCTCGCCGCTCGGGGTGCTGGCCCTTTCGGCTATCGAGCGCCACTCATCAAGGTCGAGTTCTAGGTTGGAGCTGATTCCGAGGAGTTCGGCGATGTAGCCATCGAGACCCTCCTCGTGGAGCATCAGGGGTACTTCGTAGAGGTTCCTGGTGTCGAGAGCCGCCACCACCCCGCGCTCCGGGACGTCGCAGAACATTGAGATCTTTTGCCTGACCGATTTGGAAAGCTCGCGGTCGGAGCGGCAGACGATGATGTCGGGTTGGATGCCGCGGGAACGGAGGTCGGTAACCGAGTGCTGCGTGGGCTTGGTCTTCTCCTCCTGGGATGGCCCGATGTGCGGCACCAATGTCACGTGGATGAAGCAGACTTCGTTCCTCCCCACCTCGTTGCGGAACTGCCGGAGCGCCTCGAGGAACGGGAGGATCTCGATGTCTCCGACGGTGCCTCCGATCTCGGTGATCACCACGTCGACATCGTCTTGAGCGAGCGAACGGATCCGGGACTTGATCTCATCGGTTACGTGGGGAATCACCTGCACCGTCTTGCCTAGGTAGTCGCCACGGCGTTCCCGGTCGATGACGGCGCGGTAGATGGAGCCGGTGGTGACCGAGGATCCCCTTCGCAGGGAGACGTCGACGAAGCGCTCGTAGTGCCCGAGGTCGAGGTCGGTCTCCGCCCCATCGGCGGTCACGTACACCTCTCCGTGCTCGAAGGGGTTCATGGTCCCCGGGTCGACGTTGATGTAGGGGTCGAGCTTCTGGAGGGTTACCCGGATCCCGCGAGACTTCAAGAGCCTTCCGACGGAGGAGGCGGTGATTCCCTTGCCCAGCGAGCTCGCAACTCCGCCCGTGACGAAGATGTGCTTGGTCAACCTAGCTCCTATCTCAAGCGTCTTCTACAGTCTATGTCCACATCAGCCACTGAAGCTCGAAAGCAGATCCCTTGCGTGCTCTCTGGCCAGTTCGGACGAGGGCTGTCCGGAGAGCATCCTGGCGATCTCGGCCACGCGCTCCTCGCCGGCCAATCGCCTGACCGCGCTCCCGGAGAAGTCGCCCTCTGCCGTCTTGGTCACCAGGAGCTGCTGATCGGCGGCCGCCGCGATCTGGGGCAGGTGGGTTACCACTATGACCTGGCGCTCCCTCCCCAGGGATCGTAGCGTTCTTGCGATAGACAGCCCGGTAGCGCCACCGATACCCGTGTCTACCTCATCGAAGACCAGGCTGGGCGAGTCAGAACCGAGCACGGTTGCGAGCGCCAGCATCAACCGGGACAGCTCGCCTCCGGAGGCGACGCGCGATATTGGCTCGGGCTTGAAGCCGACGTTCGCGGTGAACTCGAAGCGGGGGTAGAGCGCCTCCTCCTCGTCAAAGGCAACCTGGAAGCGGGCGCCGTCCAGCGCCACCGCGGGAAGAAGGTCTAGGATCGATGCGGTCAGCCGTTCCGCCGCCTTCTGCCTGCAGCTCGCGAGGCGCGCCTTGCCGTCGGCAACTGCCTGCTCTAAAAGGGCGAGCTTCTGGAGCCCGGCCGCGGCATCGCGCTCCTCCGCCCCGATCCCGGAAAGCTCCAAGCGGATCTCCTCGCGGCGCGCGAGCGCGTCGGCGAGGGTGGGGCCGAAGCGCCGCTTGATCCTAACCAGCACGTTGAGGCGGTCTTCGAGTGCCGCAGTCCGCTCAGGGTCGTCAGACAACGACTCCTCGCGCCGCCGGAGATCCTGCGCCAGATCGTCGAGCTCGCTGGCGAGATCGGTGAGCCGTCCGCAGATTCCGGAGTCGAGGCGCCGCCATTGGCCCGCCGCCTGGTGGAGGAGGCCCGTTACCCCGTCGTCGCCAGCCAGCGAGTCGTGGAGAGAGCCTAGAAGCGCGCGCTGCTCCTCCAGGGTCCCGAGGCGCTGGAGCTCATCGGAGACCCGGGCGTCCTCCTCCGGACCGTCGATTCCGGCAGCCTCCAGCTCTCCGATCTCATACTCGAGGAGCTCCTGGCGTTTCCGCCGGCTCTCCTCCTCGAGATCGAGGCGCTGGAGGTGGTCGTTCAGCGCGGTGAGCTCCCGGGAGTGGAGCTGGAGTTCGGAGGGGTCGCAGCCGCCAAAGCGATCGAGCAGGCGCACCTGCTCGCGGGTGGAGGCAAGCCGGACGGCGAGGTGCTGGCCGAACAGCTGAATCGCGCGGGAGGTCCGGCCGCTTAGCTCCGTCAGCGAGACCAGCGAGCCGTCGAGCCGGGCGCGGCTCCGGCCGGACGCGGTGATCTCGCGCTCGGCGGTGAACTCCGTGCCATCGAGCACCAGCAGCGCTCGCACCCGGGCGGTGTCGGAGCTCGGTCCGATGAGTTCGACCCCTCCGCGCTGCCCGAGCAGCAGGCTGAGTGCGGTGGTAAGGAGGGTTTTCCCGGCGCCGGTCTCCCCGGTGATCGCGACCAGCCCGGTGGATACCTCGGCCTCCACCTCCCGGATCACCCCGAGGTTGCTTACCATCAGCGTGTCAATCATCTTGCGCCCGTGGGTCGTCTGAGAGCCTGAACTTGCGCTTGAGGACCTGATGGAATGGGATGTTCACCAGCTTGATCAGCCGAACCCGCTCCCGCGCGACGGTGATGCGGACGCGCTCACCGGGAAGAAGGTTGCACCTCACGGTACCGTCGACCATCAACGAAGCGTTCGGCCCAGCGGCAAGCTGCACCTCCACCGACTCTTGGGGCGAGAGAACCATCGAGCGGTCGAAGAGCATATGCGGAGAGAGGGGTGTCAGGGCAAGACCGTTGGCTTGAGGAGAGAGAATAGGCCCCCTGGCGGAAAGGTTGTAGGCGGTGGATCCGGTGGGCGTGGAGACGATGATGCCGTCAGCCTCGTAGCGAAGGAAGAAGTGGCCGGCGATGTAGACGTCGCCACGGATGACGTGCCCCGAGGACTGGCGCTCGACGACGATCTCGTTTACGGCCAGGTAACGGTGCTTGGCGTGGGTAGCGGAGACTACCGCTTCGGCGACTATCCGCTCTTCGATATCGAAACCCCCCTCGAGCAGGCACTCAAGCGCGCTCTTGATCTCCTCTGGCTCGACCTCGGCCAGGTATCCAAGATGGCCCAGGTTGACCCCCAACACCGGAGAGTTCAGCTCCATGGCGATCGCCATGGAGCGAAGCATGGTGCCGTCACCTCCGATGGAGACGACCGCGATCGGGTCCGGGAAATTCTCCGCGCCTCGGGAGCCGGCAACGAAGGCTTCTACCCCCCTACCGGCAAGAAAGCCTTGGGAGAGGCGGTAGAGCCTGTCAGCCTCGGGATGACCGGTGTGGAGGACAAATCCAACGGATGCCACGGGTCTAGCCTACAGCCAGTGATGGGGGTCGTGCGGTTTGACGGGAACATGGAGCAGGGTCTTCTCTCTTGGTGTACCGCTTGCGCTCGCGTATTGTAGGTGGGGAGTGAGAGGTGGTGGGGGATTCCTGCGCTTGGCGTGCATTCGCTGGTTTTAACCTGGTCGCTTGCGCCCTTTCCAGTTTCGGTCTTGGTGGCGGTGGCGCTGCTCGCCTGGTGGTACCTCGACGCAGTAGCCAAGGTACGGAGGAAACATAGAAACTGGCGGCGGCGGCGCACCGCTGCCTTCCTCTCCGGCTTGGTTTCGGCGGCCTACGTGCTCGCCGGACCGGTGAGCACGTACGTAATGCGGTACTTCGTCGCGCACGTGATCCAGCACCTGACGCTAATGATCGTCACGCCGGCGTTGCTGTCGATGGGCGCACCGGTTACCCTCGCTCTGCAAACCCAGCCCGCGAAGAGCCGGAAGCTGCTATCGAGCTTCCTCCATTCGCGGGTCCTTCGCTGGCTTACCTTTCCCTTGGTGGTGTTTGCCCTCTACTACGGGGTAATGTGGTGGTTTTTCACCACCGGTGCCATCGGCTTCGCGATGGCGCGAATGTGGGTCATGGACCTTTTCAACCTACTGTTTTTGCTCGGCGGCATCCTGTTCTGGTGGCCCCTGGTGGGGAAGGATCCGATCCTCCACTGGCGAATGGGATTTGGGGCCAGGCTGGGGACGCTGGTGATCGGGATCCCCTTCGAGTCGTTTCTGGGACTCGTGATCTCGGGCACGACTAAGCCGCCGGCGGCGATCTACTCGCCGGAGCAGTGGTACGCCGGGGGACAGCTTCTCTGGGGCTTGGGGGAGATGCTGACTACTGTGGCAATCGCGATCGTGGTGGGAAACTGGCTGGCGTCGGAGGAGCGATCGGCGGCGAGAATGGGCAGGTCGAGTGCCAAGGTCCCCCTCTCCGGGCGGGCAGTTGGGATGCCGAAGGAGTACTTCTGGGCAAAGCAGGTGCTTGCCCACGGGGCGACCGGCACCCCCATCTATCGCGAGGCGCAAGAGGTGATCGACCGGCTTGAGGGTGGTGAAGCGGGGATTGAGAGCCGGCGAGGCTAGAGCATCCCAGGCGGAACTGGCTCAACCACATCCGCCGCTGGCGGCCGCTAACCCCGAACGCTCCGGCAGCGCTTTGTTACCTGTGGGTTCGCCGTGAGGCGCTCTACAGAGGCTTTGGCGGGTTAGTCGGTAGAATCGATTGGTCAAACAGTTCAAATAGTGAAGCGTTGGCATCCCGGGCGCCAAGCGTAGTTCGTGCGAAGAGAGTGCAGAGGGGATTTGGTAGTTTCAGGACGTTCTCAGCGCTCGTGGGAAAGGTCGTCCAGGAGGTCCCTGGGTGTTGCTCATGGCGGGAGTGGAGAGGGCCGGCTCGGGCTTCTGCTGTTTGCTCTGGGTGGCGGCTTGGGGATCGTTCTGGTTATGCCGATCCTTGACGGGACGATCCGGGAGATTCACGCTCCCGGCGGGTGGACTCTTTTCCTCTCGAGTGCAACCGGTTTGCTCGGAACCTACCTGGCCCTGTTGATGGTGTTGATGGCGGCGCGAGTCCCGGTGCTCGAGCGGGTTGCGGGCCGCGGGACTGTGATGGGATGGCACCGGCACCTCTCCGTCTGGACGCTCTTGCTGATCTTCGCGCACGTCCTGCTGTCGGTCGTGGCCTACTCCATGGTGGCCCACGTGGGGGCCGTCCATGAGCTTGTGGCGCTTACCTCCACCTACCCGTTCATGTGGGAGGCGACGGTCGCGGTCGTTATCATGATCGCCGTTGGGGGGATCTCCATCCCGCAGGCGCGGGAGCGGATCTCTCGGGAGAGCTGGTGGCTGGTTCATCTGCTCATCTACGTGGCGCTGATCATCTCCTTCTTTCACGAGGTGGTGCTGGGACCGGATTTTGTCGGGCATCCGCAAGCGCAGATTGCCTGGTCGGTCGCGTGGATACTGGCCGGCCTCGCCGTCGTTACCTTCCGGGTGGGGCTCCCATGGGTCCGATCGCGGCGGCACGCCCTGCGGGTGATCGAGGTTACGCCGGCGGCGAGTGGGGCGCTTACCGTAGTCCTTGCCGGAAGGGATCTCGACAGGCTCGGGTTCATGGGTGGGCAGTTCTTTGAGTGGCGCTTCCTGACTCCGGGGAGATGGTGGCAGGCCCACCCCTTCACCGTTTCGGGCCGGCTCGGCCGGGATCGGGTTCGCCTTACCGTCGATCGGGTGGGAGACTTCACCGAGGGCTTGGTGTCGCTACCGATCGGGACCACGGTTGCCTTCGAGGGTCCTTACGGATCGCTGACCGCCCGGGCCCGCCGGCACCGGCTGGCGCTGCTGATAGCGGGTGGCGTCGGAGCCACCGCGATCCGATCGTTGCTCGATGATATCCCTGCCGAGGCCGAACCGGTGGTGGTGATGCGAGCGCGGAGCCGGGAGCATCTGCTGCTGCTCGACGAGATCGAGGAGATGGCGGAGCAGCGGCGCGGGAGGGTCTACCTACTGCTTGGTCCCCGCGATCAGGTTGCCTTGCAGACGATCGCCGAGACCGTTGCAGACTTCCGGGAGCGGGATATCTTTATCGCCGGCTCCGAGGGGTTCGTGAATACGCTGAGCGCAATCCTGCACCAGCTGGGTGCGCGAAAGGCGAGCATCCACGTTGAGGCTTACGAGATCTGAGGCGGACCGATGAGAAGAGCGTTCTCGTTCGTGCTGGGCACGGTGGCTGGTATCGTCGCCATCACCCTCCTGGAGGGGCGTGGGGGCATAATCGAGAGCATCGCGGCAAAGCAGGGGTCGGCGGCCGGCAATACTGGCCACGGCCGCAAGCCGCTCAGCCGATCCGGCAGCTCGGCCGCACGCCGCTATCCGATGCCGCCGGAAACCGTGGCCGGCGGGCTGGTCAACTTCGGATACGGCGAGATCTCGGTCCAGGTGGAGGTGGCCGGAGGGCGCATTACCCGGGTGGCCGTTAACCGGTTCAAGACGCTTGACTCCTACTCCGCCCAGATCGGGCAGTTCGCCATTCCCGTGCTCGGCAAGGAGGTGCTGGCGGCCCAGGGGCTACCGATTCGGGTGATCTCCGGCGCAACCTATACCAGCGAGGGGTACGCCTCCTCGGTCTACTCCGCACTGAAGAAGATTAAGGGCTAGCCACTGCTCGCGCTAATGTACAAAAGTAGGTGCCCATGTGGCGACTTGTTCTGATGAAGCTGCAGGGCAGCCAAGTGTTTAGGAGCGTTTAGGGAATGGCGCTGCTGAGACGCGCGGCTGCTGTGGAAGGCGGGGCCGATTCCGGTCATCGCGATGTCGCTACCTTTCCTCCTGGGCACGTTCTTGCCGATGCCGGTGGTTTTGACCTGTGGGCTGTCGAGGCCATGGGTACGGTCTTCACGTTTCATCTGAAGGGTGGGGGGGACCGGATGGACGCCGTGCGGAAGGTGGCACGGGAACTCGAGGAGATCGAGAATCGCTTCAGTCTCTTTCGGCCGGAGAGTGAGGTATCTCGGCTCAATCGCGGCTTGGTCGGGAGCGTGTCGCGGGAGATGGAGGAGGTGATGACGCTCGGCGAGGCGGCTAGGGAGGCCAGCCAAGGCTACTTTGACCCGTGGGCCAGCGGAGCAGGCTTCGATCCTACGGGCCTGGTAAAGGGGCTCGCCGTCGAGCGCTCTCTCAAGCTCCTGCTTGACCTGGGGTTCGAAGAGGCGATCGCGAATGGAGGTGGTGATATCGCGCTCTCTACGGCGGTACCCGAACCGGTTGGCATACGGCATCCGTTCGTCCGTGACGCGCTGTGCGCCGTGGCTCTCTGCAGCTCTGCGATCGCGAGCTCGGGACTCTACGAGCGGGGAAGGCACATCTATAACCCTCGCGGCGGGAGTTTGAAGGCGGTGGCGGCTACCGTCGTGGGGGCTCCGCTCTGGCTTGGAGACGCCCTCGCGACCGCTCTAGTCGCGGCGGGACCCAGCCTGCTCCCTTCCGTGGGTGACGGATTCGAGGCCTTTACCGTGGACAAAGAGGGGGAACTCGCGTTCACACCGGGCTTTCCCTTCGCGTCGCCACGCGGGATCGCTACCGGCGCGCCTAGCCCGCTCCGGTAGCCGCCAAGCAAGCAAGATCGGCAGCCGGCTAACGGAATCATTCGCCGCCGGAAGCCGGGCGCACCCGGCCCGGCCGCGACTGATCCGGCGTTCTTGCGATCGCGGCTAGGCGAACTCGCCTCCGGCTACCGGCTCATCGCCGGGATCGAAACGGAACGGCCTGATGGCGAGTGTGGCTATCACGAAGGCAGATAGGCCGAATACCGCCGCCAGGCGGAAGGCCATATCCCAGCCGTGGACGGTGGCGATGGTGGTCGCCTGGATCAGGGTCAGGAGATGCTGGTGCAGCGATGGGCGCAGGATGCCGAAGTCACGGATCCCAGAGGATACGGCCTCGGTTACCAGCACCGACAAGCCGATAGTCCCGCCGACCTGCTGGCCCACGTTCACCAGGGCCGAGGCCATTCCCGCCTGGTGGCCGGGAACGTTGTGGGTAGCGAGCGGGAAGATGGAGACGAAGGACATCCCAGCGCCGATTGCCAGCGACAGCAGCGGGAACAGCGTGTTGAGGTACCCGGATTGAGGAGTCAGGAAGGAGAGCCAGTACATCGCGCCGGCGATCATCAGGGAGCCGAGCATCAAGAACGGCTTCGGACCGACCTTATGAACCAGCCGGGAGGCTACCTGCGCCGAGGCCATTATCCCGAGCGTCATCGGCAGGAAGGCAAGGCCAGCCTTGGTAGGGGAGTATCGCATGACCTCCTGCATGAACTGGGTTAGGAAGAAGAAGACGCCAAACATCCCGGCGGTCACGAAGAGGATCATCGCCACCGCTCCGCCGCGGTCGCGATCGCGGAGGATCTCGAAGTTGATGAGCGGAGCTGAGACCCGGAGCTCGGTGACCACAAAGGCGGCCAGGAGCGTCACCCCAACACCGAGAAATCCAAGAGTGGCGGAGTCGGTCCAGGCGGTGGTGGAGGCGTGAATCAGCCCGAAGACTAGGGTGGCGAGACCACCGGTACCGAGCGCTGCCCCGACGTAGTCGATTGAGCCCTTTATCCGCGCGCTCTCGTTGAGTACCGAGAAGCTTAGGAACGCCAGCACAACAGCGATGGGAGCGTTGACAAAGAAGACCCACCGCCAGGAGAGGTACTGGGTGAGAGCCCCGCCGGCGAGTAGGCCGATGGCTGCCCCTCCGGCAGATACGCCTGAGTAGATGGCAAAGGCCCGCGCTCGCTCGTGCAGCTCCGAGAAGTTGCTGGAGATTAGGGCGAGGGCGGTTGGCGAGGCGATGGCGGCGCCGACTCCCTGGATCGCCCTGGCGGCGAGGAGCCAGCTCGAGGTGGTGGCCAACCCGCCGAAAAGGCTAGCGATCGCAAAAATGGTGATGCCCGCAACGAACATCCTCCTCCTGCCGAAAATGTCTCCCGACCGGCCGCCGAGGAGGAGAAGGCCGCCGAAGACGAGCGTGTATGCGTTGACGATCCAGGCGAGACCGGTCGGGGAGAAGTGGAGGGCGGTGCGGATGGTGGGTAGCGCAACGTTGACGATGGTCATGTCGAGCACGATCATCAGCTGCGCTCCGGCAATCACCGCGATGGCCAGTGCGCTGTGCCGTTTGGGTCGTCCGTGGGTCTCGTTCACGTGGTGTCCTCCATATGCGTCTGCTTCCAGAGCCAACGTAGTAGCGTTGTGTATTATTCCATAATAGTTATGAAACTATAACCAACACGCCGGATAACTGGGAACACATTACTCCAGGAACCTGGCTTGTCGGATGCGACGTATAATTGGGGGCATGGGATCGGCGATGGTCTACGTAATTGCGTTCGGCGGGGGGCTGCTCTCATTCCTTTCGCCGTGCGTTCTTCCGCTGGTTCCAGCTTACCTTTCGGTCATCTCCGGGATCGATGCTCCGGCAATGGCGGAGGGCGGCCGCAGGGATCTCAGCAAGGTGGCGGCGTCGACGGCGCTTTTCGTGGCCGGATTCACTCTGG
>JAJYHR010000145.1 GCA_021784675.1 Actinomycetes bacterium | reverse complement strand
TCGATCCGCTCGACACGGGGAGACCCTCCCTTGCGGCCGGCGTCGGCCTGGAAGGAGCCTGGGATGACGGTAGCGAAGCAGATAGAGGCGCCCATGGCCACCTCGGCCAGCATCTTCCCGCCGTAAAGCTGGGATGTGGCCACCAGCTCCTCCCCGTCAACCTCGAGATCGACAACGTAGGAGGCAAGCTGCCCGCCGAGGCGGGTAGCCAGCGACCCCCCAAGATCGAGGCCCACGGTGCCAGTGCTCATCAGCACCACCCTGGGGGAGGCGGCCGCGATCGCCGCCGCGATCCCGGCCTTCCAGGAGGGCGCCGCGTAGCCGCCGGCCCCCAGGCCTCCGACCTCGAAAACCACGTCGGCGGCGCCGAACCCCTCGACGGAGCTGCCCGATTCGGCCGTGGCTATTCCTAGCTCGCCACCGAGTTGATCGGCTATCTCGCGACCCTTGCCGAGAAGCTCGTAGGTCACCTCCGGATGCTCTCCGACAATCCTCTCGGAGAGCACCAACACTGAAATCGCCATCAATCTCCCCCTTAACCCCGAGCCAATCCCTTGGTCTTGATCAGTTCCGCAATCTTCTCCGCGACCTCGCTGGCGCTGCCCGTGAGCATCTCGGCACCCCCGCGCCTCTCCGGTGGGAACATTCGCCTTACCGTCACCGCAACCGGCTCGGCATCGATCGACACCTCGACCTCGTCAAGCGGTTGGCTCTGCTGAGCCTGGCGAATTCGGGTGATCGAGGCGTACCTGGGTGCCTGCCGTGCCGCCTGGACGCCGACCACCGCCGGAAGCTGAAGTGTGGAGACGGCGAGTGTCCCTCCTCCAAGCTCCTGCTCCACTTGCACTGAATCCGCGGTTGGATGGAGGCCGACAACTACCGCGGCGTGCCGCACTCCGAGACGCTCGCCGAGAACTCCGGCCAGCTGCCCATCGAGATCATCTGCCGCCTGGACGCCGGTGAGCACCAGGTCGAACGGGTTGGCTTCGAGCCACGCGGCCAGGATGGCCGCCCGATTCCCCGTCCGGATCCACGCTTCGGGGTCGTGACCGGTAAGCTTTACCGCCCGGTCCGCCCCCTTCGCTAGCGCGGTGTAGAGGGTCTGGTCTACGTCCGGCTCGTCGAGAGCGACCACCGTCACCTCTGCTCCACCATCGTCCTTCTGGCAGAGAGCCTCCTCGAGGGCCGCCTCATCCCACTCATTCGAGACGAACTTGACGAAATCCCGATCGATATCGGTTCCGTCGGCGTTGGTCTCGAGCTCCTCGACCAAATCGGCAAGCTGCCGCATCGCGACCACTATCTTCATAGAACTCCCTCCCTGTCTATCCGATTGCCAAATCGAGCAGCTCGGCGATGTCCATCACCTTCAAGCTCTCGTTCCCAGTCGACTTCGCCGCGTCCTCGAACCGGGACACCTCGTAGGGGCAGCACACCGCCAGAATCTCCGCGCCGGTCTCCGCCGCCTCCCTTACCCGCCGCTCGCTGAGGCGCTCGGAGAGGTGGTTGGCGTTGAAGCCGTCGAGCCACATTCCGCCTCCACCCCCGCCGCAGCAGTAGGAGTTCCCCTTGCACCGGCCCATCTCCACCAGCTCGACGCCGGGAATAGCCTGGATCAGCGTCCGGGGCGCGTCGTACTCGCCGTTGTGGCGGCCGAGGTAGCATGGATCGTGGAAGGTCACTCGAGCGTCTACCCGCTTGGTCAGGGAAAGCCTGTCTACGAGCGGGGCCAGAAGCTGCGTATAGTGGAGCACCTCGTAGCTGTGCCCGTACTTTGGGTACTCCTTCACAAGGGCGTTGAACCCATGAGGATCCGGCGTGACGATCCGGTTGAACTCGTACTTGCCGAGCACCTGCACCACATCGTCCATCAGCGCCTCGAAGAGTCCCTTCTCGCCCGCGAGCCGCTGGGAATCCCCGATGGTCTTCTCCTCCGCCCCCAGAATTGCAAAGTCGACGCCGGCACGAGTCATCAGGCGGGAAAACGCCTGCGCCGCCTGCTGCCCGCGCGGGTGGTAGCTCCAGTAGTCCTCCACATAGAAGAGGACGTCGACCGGGTCGGGCTCGTTTGTGAGGACCCGCACCGGAACGCCGGCGTTCTTGGTCCAGGCGTGCCTCCGTCGCGGGTTCTCACCCAGGGCATTCCCGTAGCGGAAGGTCTTCTCCATTACCAGCTGGAGCTCCTCGGGGATATCCCCGGCGGCAACCGCCGCCTCGCGCACGGCCGGCATCACCTCGACCATGTTTACCTGCTTCGGGCAGACCCTCAGGCAGTTCGCGCACGTGGTGCACATCCAGAGCTCATCCGCCTTGAAGAGGTCGAGGCCGGTCTGGACCCTTCGGTGGATCTTTCTTGGCCCGTACTCTCCCACCAGATCCACCGGGCATACCGGCACGCACTTTCCGCAGCCGTAGCAGTTCTGCAGGGTTTCGCCCCCCTTTAGAGCCGCGATCTTGGCCAATCCAGCGTATGTACTCGGTCAGAACTCTCGGATTCAGCATCCTGGAGAAGGAGCCCGAGACATCCCACGCCCTGCCCGAAATCGGCGACTCTACGATGGCGCTCTCGAGTTCGACAACGTCGGGCAGCTGCTTCTCACCGGCTACCGGCACCCTTCATCCCCCCAATACTCTCGTGCCCAATAGGCGCTGGATAAACTCCCCGAGATCGGGGAGAAGTTTGTTGAACTCCTTGCTCATGCGCATCTGCAACACGGTCTGCGTGTAGACCCCGTACACCCCGGCGAGGAATACGTCGAGCGAGAAGGGCTGGAGCGAATCCACCGGCATACCGGCAGCTCCAAGCGTCTGCAACAGGTATCCGTTCAACCGCTGGATTCTCCCGTAGGTATCTATGCGGTTGTCGCCGAAGAGGTCGGTCTCCTCGTCGATGATAAGCAGCAGCGCACCGGTCTCGGCCTCCTCGTCGAAGACCCAGCGGGTCCAGAGCGGGAAACGAGCCGGCTCGAGCGCATGGAGCACCTCGGTGCCGAGCTCGAAAAGCCGCCAGCGACCCTCCTCATCCTCTCTCTCCAGCGCCTCAAGACCCGCGACCGGATCGGTCCGCAAAATCGCCAGCAGCTCCGAGAGTCGCCCGCCGTTGACCGCCGCGAGCAGCTTGCCCCGCTGCCGCCGATAGCCGAAGAAGAGCGAGAGCAGCTCCGAGAGGCCCGGGCCCTCCAGATCACGCGCCATCAGATCGGAGACGAGCGAACTCCGCCCCTCGAGCCCACCGACCACGGTAGAGACGAAGCCGGGCTGCAACGTCTCCGCCATGGTGGCGTAGAACTCCCGGGCCGTCTCCAGATCGGCGTGCTGCTGCCTCATCACCAGCATCTATCCCCCAACACGGGTCCCAAGCCTGGCTACCGCACGGGCGGCGGCCAAGCCTCCACTCGAGGCGCAGTCCTCCAGGTCGGCGGGGCCGAGCGCGGTTCCCACGGCAAAGACGCCATCCCGCGAGGTGGATACCGTGTCGAGCGGTGGGTTTTTCGCCTCGACAAAGCCGTACTTGTTCTGCTCGATCCCGAGCATCTGTGCCATCCGCCGGGTGCCAGGAGAAGGCTCCATCCCGACCGAGAGCACCACCAGATCCATGGGAATCTCCATCGGCCTCCCCATGGTCGTGTCCTCCCCCCGGACCAGCAGCTTCCCATCCTTAGGAAGGACCTCGGTGATGATTCCCTTCACGTACTGGACATGGTGCTTCTCCTGCGCCGGCCAGTAAATCTGGCTCTCCCAGTAGCCGTACATCCGCATGTCGATGTAGAAGATGAACACCTCGGAATCGGGAAGTGCCATCCTCACCTCGGTCGCCTCCTTGGATGCGACCCCGCAGCAGACCTTGGAGCAGTACTCGTTCCCGATCTGCCGATCCCGGCTCCCAACGCATTGGACAAAGCAGATCCGTTTCGGCGCCTCGCCGTTGGACGGCCGGACCACACTCCCCTCCTTGAGCATCGCCTCCAGGTCCTGGAGGGCGACGACATCCGGGAACTCGTAGTAGCCGTAGAGCTGCGTCTCCCGACCAGGGTCGAAGTGCTGGAAACCGGTTGCAACGATCACGCTCGGAGAGGTACGCTCCACAACCCCTCGAGGGGTCCGGATGCTCACGGTGAACGGAGCATCCCCCTCGGATACGCCGACAACCTCGCTCTCGAGGAGGATCTCCACATCAGCGCAGGCCTCGAGATCGTGAACCATCCCCCCCATGACCTCTTCGGCATCGGCTAGATGCGGGGTAAGCGAGGCGTAGTGCTCCTCGATGGGCCTGCCGCCCAGATAGCCCAGCTTCTCCACGACGGTAACCGGTGCGCCCAGCTGCCCTGCCGCGATCGCCGCCGAAAGCCCCGCCGGCCCTCCCCCAATAACAACTACTCTCTCGTCCACATCCGCTCCTTCACGCGTCCACGTCAGCCCAGGTAAGGAACTCCTGCTCGCCGCGCTCAAGCCGCTTGGCGTCCACCTCGAACTCCTTCCACGCCTCTCGCCAATCGATCCCCATCTTCTCCAGAAGCGGCCTGTAGTTGGTGGAGTGCCAGTGGAGCTGGCACACCTTGAATGGGTGAGCCCCCATGGCAAGCGCCGCGAACTGGGCCTCGGACAGCACGGGAATACCGACGTTGCGCTCGTGCGCCCGCGCCGCGAACTGGCTCTTGTCGAGGGCGGTAACGCAGCCGGTATCGTGGGTGAGCACCACGTCCGGATCGGCCTCGGCCTTCATGACTTCGATCTTCCGGAGGGTCGAGAAGGAACGCGTGAAGTCGCGCTGCACCAGGATATGCCGGAAGCCGAAACCGCAGCAGTCGAAGAATGTGGAGTAGCTCCGCAGATCGGCTCCCATCGATTGGACCAGCCCGCTCACCGCCGCAGTCCGCTGGCCATGATAGACATCCGGATCGAAGATGGCGTCACCCTCCACCAGCTTGTAGTAGTGGCAGGCGGGATGGACGGTAACCGCGATATTGGAGAAGTCGTAGACCATCCGTGATCGGATCTCCTCCCGCACCGCGTAGAGCCACTCCGAATAGTGGACGATCTCCTCGGGAATCACCATCTCCTTGCCCAGCTTGGCAAGCACCTTCCGCACCTGCTCCCGCAGGGCTCCATCGTGCAGGAGCTCGGAGCGGACCTCCTTGTAGTGGCCGTACGAGGTCCCGCAGTGGATCAGCGGAAAGTAGCCGGTCTCGTAGGCGGCGGCGAAGTTGCGCAAGGCCACCGCAGCCTGGGCCGCCTGGTTGGAAGTGGCGGAGGCGTAATAGTTCCATGCCGTGCAGGAGGTCTGATCCTCCGGGTCGTGGTAACCGTACCCCAGCTTCCTCATGATCCAGAAGATCGAGGTGGAGTAGCCGGGAATGTGCCCGCACTGCCCGCACGATTTGTGATGCCAGAGGTTTGCCTTCTGGATCTTCTTGGCGATCCCGTACTTGGTCGGGACCTCCACGTAGTCACCGCTAATCCGCTGGACCACCAGCTCGCCCTCGGCCTCGAGCTGGAACAGCTTGTCATGGAAGTCGGCGGAGCGCCGGTCCGGCTCCCGGTCAAACTGCTTCTTCTTGGATAGGATTACCGAAACCGCCGTCTCGCTCATACCTCGATCCCCTCCTCCTCGAGCCTCTCCTCCATCAACTCTTCCAGAATCATGTGGATCCCCCTGTCGACCTGGGCGATCATGTCAAGCGCTCCGGTCTCCAGCCAGATCACGTACAGCTCAACCAGGGTCCGATCCGCCACCTTCCACCCCGTGGTGGTGGTGTGCAGCGTCTCCGGGGGCAGCATCCGCCGCCAGAGATCCAGGTTCTCGGAGACATCCTTCACCTCCGGCCCCCAGTCAGGGAACGCGTCGGGCTGGAGCATGTCTGGCGACACCTGCGTTCCGGTCGACATGATCTTGTAAATGATCCGCGAGTAGCCGGCAAGCGCCTCTCTGGCGCTGTGCAACCCCTCCTTCACCGCTACCTCCCGCATGACGGTGATGATCCCGCCGGGATTGTTGCCGCGTGGGCAGCGCAGGCACGAGAAGCACTGGGAGCACTCCCAGATGTCCTCCTGCATCTGCTGGAACATCAGCTCGACATCCCGCCTCGAGGCGGCCTGGGCAATCCGGCGCGGGCTGAAGTCGTAGAACCTCGCCGACGGGCAGGCCGCTACGCAGATCCCGCACTCATAGCAGCCGTAAAGATACTCCGGAAACCGGGGATCCTCCATCACCATGCCGATGAGGCGTTGCTTGACCTCGAGCGGGAACTCCCCGTGTCCGGCTACGCTATCCCGCTTCCGGTAGGGGTCCAACGTTGCCGCCGGCATTAGAAAGACACCACCGCATCGGCACTCATGGCCAGGTCGTTGAAGGCGGCCCCGCCGATCATCTCCACCCCGTCGATCAGCTCCTCGATGGTCAGGTCGTTGAGGTCAAGAGAGGGCTGGCACACCCAAAGCCTTACTCCAAGATCGGTAGCCTGCTTGATGAAGTAGGAGATCGGCTGCCCGCGATCCCCCTTGGGGCCGATCTTGTCGACCACGCTGCGCTGCAGGAGCTGCGGGCCGTACATGGTGAAGTAGATGCCCACCTCGACCTCCATCGCCGCCGCCGACGCGGCCAGGAAAAACGGCGTCGCCGATCTCCCCGGGTCGTTGACCCCGTGCGTCTGGACGTAAAGTACCTTTCCTTCGCCTTCACCGCTCCACATAGCTTCATCCCCTCTTAAACAGTTGTCGACGCGACCGCTCGAGCACGACTGCCCGACCCCAGCGCCAAAGAGGCGCCAGGTGTTACAAGACAGACGAGTTTGGTGGCTGGTTTAGACGGTCCGGCGCAGCAGAACGCGGTATACACCGCCATCCTGGGCGATGTTCACCAGCTCGTTCCCGGTACGGGAAGTCCAAGCCTTCATGTCTGGCTCAACGCCCGGATCCGTGGCGACGAGCTCGAGCATCTCCCCTACCTCGACCTCTTTGATCGCCTTTGAAGTCTTGATCACCGGTAACGGGCACTGCAAGCCTTGACAGTCAAGCACCTTGGACGGCGTATCCGCCATGGAATTCCCCCCCTTTATTTAGTTGTCACGCGCGTTCGAGATACCCGTTATAAGTACATTCGAATGCACGCATGAGTAATTATGCCACCACCAGCCTACCAGAGCCACAAATTAACCAGATTTTTTTAGAATGGGGCAGAAATTCCCCACAGCCTGGAAAAACCGGATTCGCCGGCGCTAGCGTTTTTGGAATGGGGGCAATCCGCGTAGCCGCGACGGTGGTGGTGATCACCCTCATGG
>JAJYHR010000038.1 GCA_021784675.1 Actinomycetes bacterium | reverse complement strand
CTGGGCGGTGCGCGTTTTCGGGAGAGGGGCGTAGGGGAATGGCCACGCCCCCGGTAGCCGTCGGCCTCGACCAGCTCTGCTCCGTGAAGGTGGCCTCGCTCCCAGGGGTTCCCGCGGGGCGCGTGAAGGCCCTCGAGCTCCTGGGGGTCGAGAACCTCTACGACCTGGTCACCTACTTCCCGCGGCGCTATATCGACCGGACTCGGCAGGCGCTGATCGCCGACGCGGTCCCCGGGGAGCAGGTGGTGCTGGTTGGTCGGGTCGAGGGAGCCAGGGCCATCCCGACCCGGGGAAAGGTCTCCCTGGTGGAGGCGACGCTTGCCGACGAGTCGGGGTCGGTGACCCTGCGCTTTTTCCGGCAGCCGTACCGGGCCAAGCAGCTCAACGCCTTCGATCGGGAGGTGGCGGTCTTCGGGCGGGTGGAGCTCTTTCGGCACCGGCGCTACCTGGTGAACCCGGTCGTGGATCCGATCGGCGACCGTACCGGTCAGATCGTGCCGATCTACCCGCAGCGCGAGGAGGCAAGGATCAACTCCGAGACCCTCGGCAGGCTGATCTCGGGGGTCTTCAGCCACTATCCGGAGGTGGCGGACACGGTGCCGCGCGTGATCCGGTCGGAGCTGGGCCTGCTCGACCGGTGGGAGGCCTTCCAGCTCATCCACCGGCCGGCAGCCCTTGCGGACACGCAGCGGGCACGCCGCCGGATCGCCTTCGACGAGCTATTCCGGATCCAGATCGTCCTCGGCCTCATCCACCGGACCCGCTCCGACCGGTCGATCGGCATCGCCCACCGGGCGGCGCCGTTCCGCGGGGAGGGGCCGGCCCTGGTTTCGGAGTTCCTGGAGCGGCTCCCGTTCGAACTCACCTCCGGGCAGCGGAGGGCGATAGAGGAGATCGCCTCCGATATGGCGTCCCCTGCCCCGATGCACCGCCTGCTCCAGGGGGACGTCGGCTCCGGGAAGACCCTGGTCTCGCTGCTGTCGATGCTGATCGCCGTCCAGGGTGGTTACCAGGCGGCGCTTCTCGCTCCGACCGAGGTCCTTGCCGAGCAGCACTTCAGGTCGATCTCCGGCATGCTCGCCGGCCACCGGGTCCGCGAGCAGAACCAGCGCCTGCTCTTCGCCGACGACCATCGGCAGGTGACCGCCGCCCTCCTCACCGGCTCTACGCCAAAGGCGAAGAGAACGCGGCTTCTCGGCGATTTGGCGCAGGGCCGGCTCGATATCGTGGTCGGGACCCACGCGCTGCTCAGCGACGACGTCTCCTACCGCCGGCTGGGTCTTGTGGTCGTCGATGAGCAGCACCGCTTTGGGGTCGAGCAGAGGTCGCTCCTCCGCGACCGGGTGGAGGCGGAGAGCGGGGTGGTTCCGGACACCCTGGTGATGACGGCGACTCCGATCCCGCGGACTGCGGCGATGACCGTCTTTGGCGATCTCGACCTCTCGGTCATCGACACCATGCCGCCGGGGCGCAGGCCGGTGGCCACCTCCTGGCCGCAGGGGGCGGCCGCCGAGGAGGAGACTTTTTCCTTCTTGAGGTCGGAGGTGGAAAGGGGTAGGCAGGCCTACGTTGTCTGCCCGCTGGTCTCCGAGTCCGACCGGATCGCCGTGAAGGCGGTGGAGAAGGAGTACGAGCGGCTGGTGGCGGGGCCGCTAGCCGGATTGCGGGTGGGACTCCTGCACGGGAAGCTGCACTCCAAGGTGAAGGAGGCGGCGATGGAGGCGTTCCGGCGCGGCGAGGTCGACGTGCTGGTGGCGACGACGGTCATCGAGGTGGGGGTAGACGTCCCCAACGCCACGGTGATCGTGGTGGAGGACGCGGGCAGGTTCGGCATCGCCCAGCTCCACCAGCTCCGCGGGCGGGTGGGGCGGGGGAGCGACCCCTCCTCCTGCTTTCTGTTTGCCGAGGCGGACAGCCTGGCGACCGAGCGGCGGCTTCAGGCGCTCTGCTCCTCCACCGACGGTTTCGAGCTTGCTGAGATCGACCTCGAGCTCAGGGGCGAGGGGACCATCCTCGGCGACCGGCAGTCTGGGAGGAGCGACCTGAAGCTCGCCTCCATCCTCCGCGACCGCGACCTGGTTGGGCACGCCCGCCGCCACGCCGCCGGCCTGATCGCCCAGGACCCCTATCTCGAGAACCACCCCTGGCTCACCCGGGAGATCCGGGCGCTCTTCGGCGAGGAGGAGGTCTCCTACCTCCTCCGGAGCTGACCGGGCGGGAGCCGCCGGTGGCTCCTTCACGCCGCTTTGGTAAGCTGCTAACCGTTTTGCGAGCTAACTTGCCTCCAGCCCGCGGCCCGGTTCCCGGGGCTGCGGCCGCTCAGCCGTGCTGAGGATCGCCGGCGGGAGCCATAAGGGGCGACCGATCCCGGTCCGGGTTCCGCGCGGGGTGAGGCCGACCACCGGGATGGTCAAAGAGGCGCTCTTCTCGATGGTGGCCGCAAGGATCGACCTCGAGGGCTGCTCGGTCCTTGATCTCTACGGGGGGACCGGGGCGCTTGGCTTCGAGGCGCTCTCGAGGGGTGCGGCCTCGGTCCGTTACGTCGACCGCAACGCGGCGCTCGCCCGTGAGGTCGCCGCCGCCGCCGCCGGTTTCGGATGGTCGGACCGGTTCTCGCTGGCGGTCGGGCGGGTCGCGGATGTGCTCCTCCGGGAGGAGCGCAGCTACGATCTGATCCTGATCGACCCCCCTTACCGCGAGGCCGCTCTCGAGGAGCTGGGGGCACTGCTACCCCCCGCCCGGCTGGTGGTCGTGGAGGCCGATTCTCCACGGGCGCTGGGTGCGGCCTGGCGTCCGATCGGGTGGCGGCGCTATGGTGGAACGCAGATCGGGCTTTTTGACCGGCAGGAGATTTGAGGCTAGGCGGTGCGGTGAAGAGAGCTTTGTTTCCCGGGTCCTTCGATCCGTTCCACAACGGCCACCTGGAGGTGGTGGAACGCGCGAGCGCGCTCTTCGACGAGCTGGTGGTGGCGGCGATGAGAAACCCGCAGAAGGCCGGGCCGCTCTTCAGCCTGGACCAGCGGATGGCGCTGATCGAGGCGAGCTTGCCGCACCTCGGCAACGTGAGGGTTACCGCCCTTTCCGGGCTGGTCGTCGATCTGGCGCGCGAGGTGGAGGCCAACGTGATCGTAAGGGGGCTCCGCGCCGTCTCCGACTTCGAGATCGAGCTGCAGATGGCCCAGATGAATCGGCAGCTGTCCGGGATCGACACCCTCTTTGTCCCCACATCCTCCGAACGTTCCTTCCTCTCCTCTAAGTTGATAAGGGAGGTCTCCGCCTACGGCGGGGACGTATCCGGACTCGTTCCGGTGGTGGTTGCGAAGGCTTTGCCTGGAGCCGGAAGGGTGCGATAATGGGCGATACGCCGCGAGGGGAGGCACCTCCGTCCATCTTCGACCTTCTCGAGGAGATTCGCTCGCTGGTGCTCGCCGCCAAGGCGGTTCCCCTCTCCTCGTCGGTGCTCGTTCCCCGGGACGAGCTAATCAGGCTGGTCGAGGCGGCGATCGCCAGCGTTCCCGAGGAGGTCTCGGGGGCGCGATGGCTGCTCAGGGAGCGGGAGGAGTTCCTTGCCCGTACCCGGCTCGAGGCCGCCGACCTCCTCGACGAGGCGAGGGCGAGGGTGGAGACGCTGGTCGCCAACACCGAGGTGATCCGGGCGGCGAACTCGCGGGCCAACCATTTGGTCAACGACGCGCGCGACCAGGCTGCAAGGATGAGGATGCAGACAGAGGACTTTATCGATCAACGGTTGGCCAGCTTCGAGATCGTCCTCTCGGAGGTCCTCGAGATCACCCGGCGGGGCAGGTCCAGGCTGATGCAGGCTCCCATGCCGCAGGTCGTGGCGGAGGAGGAGGCGAACCCGTTCGAGCGGGGACTGGAGGAGGGATGAGGGAGTACCAGGTTTCGGTGGCCGGGCTGCTTCGGGGCTCCGGCCAGCAGCAGGCGTTCGAGATCGTCTCGGCGCTGGAGGGTCTGTACGTCACCTCATCGAAGGTGGATGCGGACCAGCCGGTGGCGGTCGATGGGGAGGTAGAGGCTGCTGGGGAGGGCCTGCTGGTCAGCGTTAGGGTGAGGACCCGGTTCCACGGGGAGTGCGTCCGGTGCCTGGAGCCGGTCTCTGGCGATCTCGAGGTGGAGGCCCGGGAGCTCTTCCGCGAGGGCGAGACCACCGAAGAGACCTACGGCTTCAACGGCGAGGTCGTGGACCTGTCGGAGCTGATCCACGACCAGGTAGTGATGACGCTGCCGGCGGTCCCGCTCTGCCGGCCGGAGTGTCTCGGGCTGTGCCAGAGGTGCGGCAAGAACCTCAACCTCGGTCCCTGCGGCTGCGACCTCGAGAGGGGCGATCCCCGCTGGGCGGGGCTCGACCAGCCGGGCTCCTGATCCGCCTTGGGCGGCGCCAGCCGCGGGCGGTAGGTGGCGTCGACAAAGAGTGGCTAGACTGCGGTTCTCGGTTTTGTTGGCGTGAAGGGTCAGAGTAGAGATGGCAGTCCCAAAGAAGAAGACCTCGAAGTCGAAGAGCAGGAGCAGGAGAGCCTCCGCCTGGCAGCTGATCGCGCCAGGCGTCAGTAGCTGCCCCACCTGCGGCGCCCCCAAGCGGCCGCACCATGTCTGCATGAACTGCGGGTACTACAAGGGCCGGGCCGCGGTCGAGGTGAAAGCCTAACACTTGCTTCCCGTAGCCGTAGACATCATGGGGGGAGACAACGCCCCCGGGGTAGTGCTGGAGGGGATCTCATCGCTGCTGGCGGCGGAGCGGATCCCGCTGATCGTGGTGGGGACCGAGGCCGCTTTCAGCAAGATGGAGAAGTTCGAGGATGTCGAGAAGGTGGTGGCCACCGAGGTCATCGAGATGGACGACGACCCGGCCTCTGCACCCCGGCGGAAGCGCGACGCCTCCATGGTGGTGGTGGCGAAGCTGGTGAAGGAGCATAGGGCCAGCGCGGGGGTGACCCTGGGGAACTCCGGTGCCGCCATGGCCACCGCTCTGCTCAAGATCGGCCGGATCAAGGGGATCGCCCGCCCGGCGATAGCGGTCGAGATCCCGGTTCCGGGCAGCCTTCCCACGGTGCTGCTCGACGCTGGCGCCAACTCCGAGGTGACGCCGGCCTGGCTGCACCAGTTCGCGATGATGGGGTCGGTCTACGCCACGGCGCGCCTGGGCATCGAGGCGCCGAGGGTGGGCCTACTCACCATCGGCGAGGAGGCGGGAAAGGGCAACTCCCTGGTCAAGGAGGCCTTCGATCTTCTGAGCGGCGAGCCCCAGATCAACTTCATCGGCAACGTCGAGGGCCGGGATGTGATGAGCTCCCGGGTGGACGTGGTGGTTACCGATGGCTTCACCGGCAATGTGGTGTTGAAGACGCTGGAGGGGGCGGCGAGCCTCTTCGCTCACGCGGTCCTCGATGCTCTCAGCTCCGGCGAGGACGGCAAGGAGGTGCTCGATGTTGCTCTCCCGAGGCTGCTGCCGCTGTGGAACGAGCTCACCCCTGACGCGACCGGCGCGGCTGCACTGCTGGGGATCGATGGCCTCTACCTGATCGGGCACGGCTCCTCGTCGCCGCTGGCGGTGGCCAACGCGATCAGGAACGCGAAGAAGCTGGGCGAGGGGGACGTGGTATCGACGATTAGAAGGATCGAAGCGAGCTGGGAGGCGCGTGGTGGGTGAGGAGTTGACGCGGCAGGAGATATTCTCGACGATCAGGCACGAGCTGGCCGAGATCCTCGAGACCGACGAGGGGAAGATCTCCGAGAGCTCCTCCTTCGTAGAAGATCTGGAGGCGGATTCGCTGGCGCTCATCGAGCTGGTGGAGGCGATCGAGTCCGAGTATTCGAAGGGCGAGCACCAGTTCCGAATCGAGGACGAGGACCTCGAGGACCTGAGGACGGTGCGTGACGCGGTCGACTACGTGGCGAACGTCCTGGGAGCGGCGGGCTAGCAAGCCGTCGCGGCTTGCACGGTAACAGGGGAGGAGGGCTGTGCCCCGCAGGCTGGAGGAGATCCTCCCGGAAGGCGTGGAGAAGAGCCCGGAGTTTGCCCAGGCGTTGACGCACAGCTCGGCGGTTCGCAATGCCAACGCCTCGAACGAGCGGCTTGAGTTTCTTGGCGACGCCGTGCTCCAGCTGGTGACGACCGAGCTGATCTACCGGCGCTACCCCGACCTTGACGAGGGGATGCTGACCCGGCTTCGGGCGGCGGTGGTCTCCCGATCTGCGCTGCAGCGGCTTGGCGGAGAGCTGGGGCTTGGCCGTCGGGTGGTGGTCGGCCAGGCGGACGCGATGACCCAGGCGCTGGTCGCCAACGCGCTGGAGGCGGTCATCGGAGCTATCTTCCTGGTAAAGGGGTATAGCGGGGCCGGGGACTTCGTCAGCGAGCTGGTCGGCGAGAGCCTCGAGGCCGCCAGCCAGGACCAGGTCCATGGGGACTACAAGTCGGTCCTCCACCAGAGTTTGGCCAAGCTCCACCTCGATCCGCCGAGCTACCGGGTGGAGTGGAGCGGTCCCGACCACCGGAGGTGGTACCGGGTTACCATCGTCATCGCCGGCGGGATCGAGGCCACCGGAGAGGGGCGCTCCCGGAAGGTGGCGGAGCAGGAGGCCTGCCGGTTGGCGATTATCGAGACCGGCAAGCGCGCGAGCCAGGCGGGGACGTAGGACAGGGAGCGCAGATGCCGGAGCTACCCGAGGTCGAGACGGTCCGCCGCCAGCTCGAGGCGGCGGTCTGCGGCAAGCGGATAACCAGCCTGGCGGCGCCGGGGTCGCGGGTGGCGCGGCGCGGCCGGCTGGACCGCTCGGCTGCCGAAGGGTCGTCGGTTACCGCGGTGCTCCGGGCCGGGAAATTCCTGATCCTGGCGCTAGAGACGGGCACTGCCCTCGGAGTCCATCTGGGAATGTCTGGGCGGCTGCTGCTTGCCGGGCCCGGCTCTCCCACAGAGCCGCATACCACGCTGCGCCTTCTCTTTGACGACGGCAGCTCCGTCGCCCTGGTCGATCCGAGGACCTTTGGCGAGGCGTGGATATCGAAGCGCCTGGAAGAGCCGCCCTACCTTGGCGAGATCGCCGGTCTCGGTGTCGACCTGCTCGCTGCTGAGGAGGCCGTGGCGGCGGCGCTGGTCCGGGCGGCGTCATCGCGCCGTTCCGTGAAGGCGGTCCTTCTCGACCAGGGGGTGGTGGCCGGGCTGGGGAACATGTACGCTGACGAGGTGCTGTTTCGAGTCGGGATTCACCCGGAGACCCCCGCCTCGCCGGTGCTGGCCGGCCTGGCAGGAGAGATCGCCCGGGGTGCGCGAGCGGTGGTGGAGCAGGCGCTGGCGGCGAGGGGCACCACCTTCCGGGACCGCGGGTATCGCGACCTCTACGGGAACCTGGG
>JAJYHR010000143.1 GCA_021784675.1 Actinomycetes bacterium | reverse complement strand
AGGTCCGCCGTCGGGGTAGCAGCCCTTCCGCTAGGTGCTCCCGTCGAGGTCGAGGCGATCGTAAAGCTCAAAGGCTGACGCTCTCCTCCCCCACGCGATCGCAAGCACCAGCCCGGCCGCGACCGCGGCAACCCCCAGGAGCTGGAGTGGCGCGATCGGCCGGCCACCCACGGCGATCTGCCCTGCCAGTGCGCCAACGGGTATGAGAGCGACAAAGGCACCCGCCCTCGCGACCCCGAGGGATGCCAGGCCCGAGTACCAGAGCACGAAGGAGCCGAAGGAGACCGCGACCGCGGTGAAAACGATAGCGGTCGCCTGGCTCGCGGTTGGGACCAGGTCTCCGTGAGGCAGGAGCAGCGCCATGAAGAGCATGGTGGCCCCGGCCGCGAGGTTGGTGGCAAAGGCCAGCGGCACCGGACCGGTCTTTTCGACCAGGCGCGCCGCCAGCAGCGAGAAGGCCGCGTCGGAGAGCATGGCGATGAGGGCAAAGACGATCCCCGTGCCGGAGATGCTCGCGACACCGTTGACCACGATAGCACCCGAGGTTGCCAGCGCCACGCCGCCAAGGAGGGCGGCGGTGGGTCGGCGCCGCTCCACGATCAGGCCGGACAGGGTGAGCACCAGCGGCACGCACCCCACGATCACGCCCACACCCGCAACGCTCGCGTAGCGGAGCGCCTCGATGGTGGAGGAGGAGAAGATGACCAGCCCGACCAGCGTCAAGAGGGATAGCTGGAATAGATCCCCGTAGCCCATGCCCGCTGGAAGCCGCACCTGCGAGCGGAAGACCAGCAGGATGATCAACGACCCCAGGAAGTAGCGGGCGCCCTGGCTGGCAAAGGCCGGGTACCGCACCAGCACCGACGAGGCGGCGACCCCCAGGCCCACCATGAACGGAGCGGATGCCGCCGCAAAGTATCCCCTGATTGAACGGCCGCCGGGCATGCGCCAACCCTACCAAAGATCCGCCCTCCGCCTGGCATAGCCGGAGCACGGCGGCGATCCGCAGAGCTTGGTTAACCGAGGCCGGCGATGCTCGCGATCATGAAGAGGCCAAAACCGATCACGGCAAGGCAGACGATCCAGACCAGCAGCCGGTGAAGGCCCTGCATCCGGCTGGCCTCGGGAAGCGCTCGAGCTTCTAGCGCGAGCAGGAAGCCAAGCACCACCGGAAGCAGCAGCGCGTTCAGCACCTCGACGTCGACCACCACCGAGAAGAGCGAGGACACCGAGAGCACCGCGACCGCGGCGAGCAGGTTGGACAGTATGAAGGCGACGTAGAACTTGGCCGTCGTCGCGCTGGGCCTCTCGTTCAGGGTGTGGCGCCACCCCAGGGCCTCGGAGATGCCCCAGGCGCCGGCCAGCGACGCAACCAGCGCAGCCACCATGCCCGCCCCCAGCAGGCCCATGCCCACCAGCACCTTGGCTCCGACAAATCCCAGAAATGGGCTCAGGGCGGAACTTATATCGCGGACGGTCGTGAGTGCGGCTCCGGGATGGGCGATCCCGACGGTTGCCGCAACGGCGACGATCACCATAATCATTATCGCCTGCGTGAGCAGCGCGCCAGCGAGCGTGTCGTGCTTGGCCGCCCTGGCCTCGCGGAGCGAAAGCCGCTTATCGATGACGGCGCCCTGCTGGTAGAAGATCATCCATGGCATGATGACCGCACCTACGTTGGCGGCAAGCAGGCGAAGGAAGGAGGGATTGCCCAGCGGCAGCTGCGCAAACGATCCAACGATCTGGGAGACGCTCGGCTTGGCCATGAGCATCGCCGGGAGAAACGCCAGCTCGGCAAGGCCGACGGCGATACCCACCCGCTCCACCTTCCGGTAGCTTCCGGTCAGCGCCACGCCGATAAGGAGGAGCGTGGCTACCGGCACCGTCAGCCACTTGGAAACCCCGAACATCTCCCCGACGCCGGCTACGCCGGCAAACTCGGTGAGGAGAGCGCCGACAACCGAGATGTAGAGGGTGGCCGACGAGAGGATCGCCCAGCCCCTGCCGAAGCGCTCGGCGATCAGCTCCCCATGACCCTTTCCGGTAGCCAGCCCCAACCGCACGGTTATCTCCTGGACCAGGAAAAGCACCGGAACCAGCACCAGCTGCGGCAGCACCATCCGGTAACCCCAGACCGCTCCGGACTGGGCGGCGGTTACCACGCTTCCGACGTCGGTGTCGGCCAGCATCACCACCAGCCCGGGTCCCCAGAGCAGGAACAGAGTGCCCCAGGAGAGCCGGCGACTCGAGCGTCCGGCTCTCTCAGGATCGTCCTTGGCTAGCTGGGTCACCGCACTTAGCTTAGACTAAGCTAAGTAGTCAGCGACCCGCGGAACGGGGGGATGTGACAACGGGAAACCGCCAGCCGGTCCAGGAGTACCTGGCAGTCATCTACTCCATCGAGGAGGAGGGTGAGCCGGCCATCCAGGCCCACATCGCCAAGCGCCTGGAGCGAGCGGCGCCGACGGTTGCCGCCATGCTCAAGCGCCTGGAGAACGCCGGCTACGCGACCCGCGATCCCGAGAGCAAGGAGGTGGTGCTCACCGAGGCCGGCCTCCAACAGGCGGAGGAGGTGGTGCGCAGACACCGTCTCGCCGAGTGCATGCTGGTAGACCTGCTCGGCATGGAGTGGCACACGGTCCACCGCGAGGCGCAACGTTGGCAGTACGCCATCTCCGACGAGGTGGCTTGCCGGTTGGTGAAGGTCCTCGGCAACCCGGAGACCTGCCCGCACGGCAACCCCATCCCGGGGCGATCGGCCGAGCGGAGGTGGAGCCGCTCGGCGAGGCTGACCGACCTGCACGCTGGGCAAGCGGCAAGAGCGACCAGGATAACCGAGGAGCTCCAGGGCGACCAGCAGATCCTCGAGTCCCTGCTGCTTGCCGAGTTCCATCCCGGTTGCCCGGTGCTGCTTCTCGAGGCCGGCGACGTGGTGAAGGTCTCCTTCTCCGGCGCGACCCCGGTCACCCTTCCGCGCCGGGTAGCGTCGGGGATCTGCGTCGACTAGGGCACTCGAAGCCGGCCCCGGCGGTGCTGACCCGCAAGATGGCCGTACCACCCGGGTTCCGCTGGGTCGATAGGAAGGTGTCGCCGGATCCTTGGGGAGCTGAAACGAAGGGAGTAAGCTTCCGAGCGGTGACTACGGATGGCTAGGAAGGCGTTCGGTGAGAGCCTCTCGCGACGGCTCGCGCCGGGATCGGCAGTTTGCGGGCGAGGCAGGAGAATGAGCGCGGCTCTCCTGCCCCCCGCCGCCCTCCTCTTCCTCGCCGGGTGCGGCGCAGCACCCTCTCGGCCCGCAACGAAGCCAGCCCCGCAGGCATCGAAGCGGCAGCCAAAGCCGGCACCGGCGCGGCGAACGCCCGATCTCTACATCAACACCCCCTTCGAACCCGGAAGGCTCTTCTCATGGCCAAGCTTCCCGGCGACGGTCTTCCTCAACGACAACACCTGGGTCGCCGGGCTGCACTGGACCATCAATCGTTCCGGCCAGGCGGTAGCGACCGGCACCAACTTCTCCGACCTATGTCCCCAGGGAGGGGCGAACTGCCCGACGCCTCAGGGCACGGAGACGCTACGAGCCAGCAACCCCGAGACCTGCACCGTCACGACCGCTGGAGGGAGCGCCAAGGCCTACCTCTACAACCTGGTGGATTCGCTGAGCGGAGAGTCAGGAAGGGGGACTCCGATCCAGGGGCCGGCCTGCCTTGCGGCTCCGCCTGCACAATCGGCGGGAGGTTCCTCCTCGACCGGCAGCGGCTCGACCGCCTGGCCACCGCTGGTATCTCAGGCCATGGCCTACATCGAGCCGCGCACAGCGGCGGTGGCGGAGGCGCCCAGCCAGCTGCCGGCCTCCTCCCTCATGGCCAACTCCGCCGACGCTGCCGCCATCGACAGCTCCTACGCGGTGAGCCTCTACCACTGCCCCTCGCCACTCCCGCTCAACGATCCCGGCGTTGGCAACGGAAGCTGCGGCGACCTGGCGGATGTCTACGGCGCCTTCAGCGGCAAGACCTTCCCGGATCCGGCCGTCGCCGCCGCGGCTCAAGCGTCCACGCTGAATAGCGCATCCCCGGAGTGCCCGGGTGCCAGCCAGAGCAAGGTCCAGCTCTCTCCGGGCGGTCCCTCCGCAACCCTCTACGAGGTTGACGGGCAGGGTTGCATGGCAACCTGGACGCACGGCGGCTGGACCTTCATCCTTGCCGGCGACCTCTACTCCGGGAGCGGGACGATCTGGAAAGCCGTGGCCTCCCAGATCGCGAACTACACCACCACCAACCCACTCCCCGGAGACGACGGCCTCCTCAGCTGCGACATCGCGCCCGACGGAGTCCACACCTCGCTCTACTGGACCACCGGCCCGAGCCTCTACGGCGCCAGCGCCTACCATGGGAGCATTCCAGCGATCGAGCTTGCCGAGTCGATGCTCCCCTACCGGGAGTGACCAACCGCCAGGCGAGAGGTCTCCCCCGCTCTAGGGGTGGTGTGGGCTATTCCGAGTTTCCGGAGATCGGTAGCGGTCACTCTGGAGACGCCTAAACCCGCCGCGGCCAGTGCCGCCGGTGTCGCATCCGCACCCGCCGTCTAACTCATCTCTTCTCCCGTCTGTTGTTTTCGGAGCGGGCGAGGTTCTGCACCCCCCCTCGTCCGGCGGAAGAGCTGGGAGAGGTTCGTGTGGGTGACCGCAGCATCGGCAAGGGGGGCGCTGTCGGCACGTTCGTCGAGCGCCGCGAAGTATCTGAGCTCCTGCATCTACCCGGCGGACGCGGTGCAAAGGACGTCAAGCGTGCCACGGGGGAGCCAGTGGGCCGACACCGGCGAACCTCGCGAAGTCTCTGATCTTGGATCAGGGAGAGGCCCCGACTCACATTCAGGCTGGACTGATTTTGGCAGTGCCTGCCACCGCACCCACCTAGAAAGGGATCGAGCGTCCGTGACGTGCGAGTTTCAGGACCGTCCCTATGACGCTGCGGTTGTTGAGGAGGTATCAGGCGCAGGGCTTGACCTCGGTGCGCGTAAGTATGGTATACTGTGTACGTCGGCCTCGGTCGGCACTATTTGTGGTTCCTCGGATGAGGAGCCGGGGCCCCGCAAGGGGCCCCGTTTTTTTGTTAGAATCTCTGCACAATGGACAGATGCGCCATCTTTGTGGATGCCGGGTATCTCTACGCGGCGGGCGGCGACTTGTGTTGCGGCACCAGTTCGAGGTCCGCGATCGACCTTGACGCGGCTGCTGCGAACTCCCTGCTGGCCGACATCGCTGGCAAAAGCCGGCTCCCTGTACTGCGTACCTACTGGTACGACGGAGCACGCGATGGCATTCCGACCGTAAGTCACCAGAACATTGCAGCCCAGGCAAACGTGAAGCTGCGGCTTGGCCGAATCAATTCCAGGAACCAGCAGAAGGGCGTCGACGCCCTGATATATCGCGACCTAATGACACTTGCTCGGGAGCGGGCAATCTGTGAAGCGTTCCTGCTGTCGGGCGATGAGGACCTTCGCGAGGGCGTGCGTGCGGCCCAAGACCAGGGAGTACGTGTGACTCTGCTCGGGATAGATCCGTCTTCACAGTTCCATAACCAGTCGCGGGAGCTCGTAGCTGAAGCCGACGAGGTAATGCAGTTGTCGCGTCATCAACTGCAACCTCTTTTCTCGAAATCGTGCCCCGCCCCGAGCCAAGTCGACGTGAAGCTGTCGAATGACGTGGCGGCAGCCCTCGGGAAGACCTTTGCTCAGGCGTGGCTAGCCGGTGCGAGCGAGTCATCGAAAATCGGTATTTTGAACCACGCACCACGAATACCGCGCGAGGTCGACGCCGAACTGCTTCGCCATGCAGAGGCCAAACTCGGCGACGCGGTTCGGGGAAGCGAAAAGATCCGAAAGATACTCCGAGCCAATTTTTGGGCCGCCGTGAAGGACTCCTGATCCCTACGTCTCGCACGCTCGCGACCAGCTAGAGGCGCTTCAGGCGGCCGAACGGATATGTCGTAGGGTGAACACAATGTCGGAACCTGACACGAAGATTGCCTCTCAGCCAGCCTCCTCAAGGGGTTCGAGTGTCACGGCGTAGCCCATCTTGCGGAGCTGGTCGAGAGCGCGATTCTTGGCCCGGTCCGGGTTGAGGCGCGTGAAGTAGTCCCCACCTGGATCGGAGTAGGCGGTATCGGTTGTGATCATGTTCCACAGAGCTACGAGGATGGCGCGTTCGAGATCGAGGCCAAGACGAGACGGCCTTCTACCCCAATGCCCCCAAGACGCGCAACCCAGCGGGCAGTGCAGGAGCCCCGTCCGCAAGGGCGGAGAGGCCCGCCGGCCAGGAGACCTGGCATCTCGCACAGAGCTGGTGCCAGGCTGCCGCCCCTTGGGAGCCGATCCACTACGCGAAGCGGGCCAGCTCCAAGTACACCGGCAACCAAGAGGAGATCACCCCACCGTAAGCGGTTTGGTCGACGGATCGATCGGCGCCGGAAGCTCGGTCTCCTTGGAGAGGTAGCTATCGACCGCTCTCGCCACCGAGCGGCCCTCGGCGATCGCCCACACGATCAGCGACTGGCCCCTCCGGGCGTCTCCGGCGGCAAAAACCCCCGGAATGCCGGTCTGCCAGTGCGAGTCGACCGCGATGGTGCCGGCCGGCGTCCGCTCCAGCTGCCTCGCAGGATCGATCCGATCAAGCTCTGGACCGACGAAACCCATGGCAAGCAAGACCAGATCGGCCTCGATCTCCTCCTCAGTGCCCGGAACCGGCGCCGGGCGCCCCCCCTCCATGTCCACGCCCACCGTCTTCAAGGCCCTGACCCGGCCGGTACCGTCCGCCTCGAACCCCACCGTAAGCCGGGCGTAGCGGCGCTCCCCTCCCTCCTCGTGGGCGGAGGAGGTCCTGAAGAGCATAGGATAGGTCGGCCACGGCTGCGAGGAGGGCCGCTCGAGCGGTGGCTGCGGAAGAAGCTCGAGCTGGAGCACGCAAGCTGCCTCCTGGCGGAGCGCCGTCCCCAGGCAGTCAGCCCCGGTGTCGCCACCTCCAAGGATGACCACCCGGCGATTCTCTGCGGTAACCATGCCCTCGGGAGGTGGCCCAAAGACCGCCCGGTTGGCATCGGGAAGGTAGTCCATCGCGAAATGGATGCCCTCCGACCCCCTGCCCGCCACCGGAAGATCGCGGGGGATGGTCGAGCCCAGAGCGAGGACTACAGCATCGAACCTGCCCCTCAGCTCCTCGAGGGTGGCATCACGCCCGATCTCGGCACCGACTACGAAGGTGGTGCCCTCCTCCTCCATCTGAGCTAGCCGGCGATCGAGAACCCACTTCTCAAGCTTGAACTCGGGGATGCCGTATCTGAGAAGGCCGCCCGGGCGGTCGGCGCGCTCGAAGACGGTCACGGCGTGCCCAGACCGGGT
>JAJYHR010000113.1 GCA_021784675.1 Actinomycetes bacterium | reverse complement strand
CTCCTCCACCCGCTCGGTGGGGGTCTCCACCACTACCTCGTCATGGACCTGGAGGACCAGAAGAGCGGAAAGTGGCTTCAACCTCCGCCCCATCTCGACTAGGGCGATCTTGAAGATGTCGGCGGCAAGACCCTGGGTTCCGGCGTTCATGGCTTGCCGTTCCGCGCTCAGCCGCAGCGATCTGTTGGAGGAGCTCAACTCGGGGATATAGCGTCGCCGCCCCAGCAAGGTAGCCGTGTATCCGAGCCGCCGAGCCTCCTCGACAGCGGTGCTCCGGTAGCTCCGCAAACCGGGGAAGGCGGTGAAGAAAGCGTCAAGGATCGCCTCCGCCTCGGCGGGTGGCACCGCAAGGCGCTGCGACAAGCCGTAGGCCTCCATACCGTAAGAGAGCCCATAGGCAACCATCTTTGCCACCGAGCGCTGCTCGTAGCTCACCTCCGGTGGTGCGACCCCGAATACCCGCGCGGCGACCAGCCTGTGGACGTCCTCGTCCGACCTGAGGGCAGCCGAGAGTGACTCGTCACCGCTCAGGTGGGCGAGCACTCTGAGCTCGATCTGTGAGTAATCCGCCGAGACCAGCAGACTCCCCTCGGGTGCTACGAACACCTCGCGGAACTGCCGGCCCTCCTCCGAGCGCACCGGGATGTTCTGAAGGTTTGGCCGTTCCGACGAGATCCTCCCGGTCCGCGCGACCGTCTGGTTATAGCTAGCGTGGATCCGTCCATCCAGCCCGATCTCCGATCTCAAACCTTCGAAGAAGGTGTTGCGCAGCTTCTCCAGCTCCCGGTAGCGGAGGAGAACCGGAACCAGCGGGTGCGCATCCCTGAGCGCTTCGAGCACCGACGCGTCTGTGGAGTATCCGCTCTTGGTCTTCTTGGTCCCAGTCAGCCCGAGCCGGTTGAAAAGCACCTCTGCGAGTTGCTTCGGCGAGTTGGGGTTGAACTGCTCCCCCGCAAGCGAGTAGAGCTGGCGCTCCGCAACCGCTGCCTCGCTCGAAAGCTCGGCCCCGATCTCGTCAAGCCGCAAAGCGTCTACCTTTACCCCGGCGATCTCCATCTCCGCGAGCACTTCGAGAAGGGGCACCTCCACCCTCCAGGCCAGCTCTTCCATCCCACTCTCGGCCAGCCTTCCCGCGAGCTCCGCCTTCAGCTCGATCAGCTGTTGGAGCTGCTCGACCTCACTGCCATCAGCAGAAGAGTCGAACAGGCCCTGGGCACTCTCCCCGCCCGGCGGCGAAGCATCCGTGCTTCCGATCAGAGAGGAGACCAGTCCCGCCAGCGTATCCCGACCCAGTTCCGGGTCGACAAGGTAGGCAAGCACCCCCAAATCCACAAAGCGTTGCGCCGGCAGCTCTACGCCGTGAAAGAGCGCCAGCGAGCGGATCAGAGATTTCAGATCGAGACCGACCAGCTCGTGAGCCGCAAAGCGTTCGGCCGCCGCGCCGATCTCGGCCGGATCCGCCGGGCACCAGCCCTGCTCGCTACCGATCGCAATCCGACTCAACACACTCCTACCGGGTGAGCCCTCGTAGCTGGCGGCAACGTACAGGCTGCCGGGATAATCGAGCACGTCGACCAGCTGCGCAATCGCCAGGCGCTTTACTGGCGCCCGATCCGAATGCGACGGCCCCGCCTCCCTGGACATGTCTTTCCGAGCCCCAAAGGCGCTTTTGAGGGCGTTGAACGGGGAGCGGAGGTCGTAGGTCCCCACAAAGACCCGCTCCGCCCCGGCTGCATCCCACGGCCCCACCCTGAAGTAATCAAGATCGACTCCGATCTCGGCATCCCTCCGGAGCTCGGTCAACCGCTTGGCAAGCCGCAACTCCTCCGTACGCTCCGAGATCGCCTCCCGGGGCCGCGGAGGAAGCGACCCTAGGTTGGCAAGAACACCCTCCAAGGAACCGTACTCCCTGATGAGCGCAGCCCCGGTCTTCTCCCCGATCCCCGGAACGCCGGGGAGGTTGTCGGACTTGTCCCCACGAAGCACCGCAAGGTCCGCATACTGGGACGCTGCCACCCCGTAGCGCTCCTCGACGCCAGCCTCGTCCATCCAGGCAAGATCCGAGACTCCCTTGCGCGTAAGCAGGATGGTCACCCAAGGATCCTCGACCAGCTGGAGCCCATCCCGATCGCCCGTCACCACCAGGCTGCAGATCCCATCCGCGCGGGCACGGGTCGCTAGGGTGGCTATGAGATCGTCCGCCTCGAGACCCTCCTGGTCGATCCAGCCGATCTGAACCGCGTCCAGCAGCCCTCGGACCGCCTCAAGCTGCTCCCTCAGCTCGGTTGGCGTCTCTTTGCGCGTTCCCTTGTAACCATCGAAAAGTTGATCCCGGAAGGTGGGGCCGGGGTGATCCAGTGCGACCGCCATGTGCGACGGCTGCGTCTCTGCGTAAACAGCAGCCACCATTCGAAAGAAGCCAAAGAGCGCGTTGGTGGGGTCGCCAAGCCGGTTGGTGAGGTGCTGTAGAGCGAAGAACGCGCGAAACAGCAGCGAGTACCCGTCTAGGAGCAGCAGCCCGCCCGCCTGGGGTTCGCCGCTACGACTCGGCTTTGGCGGGAGCGATCTCGCCATTCAGAACCCGTTCGGCGATATCCCGTACCCGCGACCGGCTATCCATCGCGCTCTTTTGCAGAAAGCGGAAGGCGTTCGGCTCCGACATGTGGTACTCCTCAATCAACCGGGTCTTCGCGCGGTCAAGCAAGACGCGAGTCGCCAGCCTCTCCTCTAGCCTCTTCGCCTCGTCCTGCACTCGGGAAAGCTCCGCCTCCACCACCACGCGCTCGTCATAGCGGGCAAGAGCCAGCTCGATAGCGGGGACCAGGTCGGCGGCGTGGAACGGCTTGATCAGGTAGGCCATCACGCCAGCATCGCGCGCCTGATCGACCAGGGCTCGCTGCGAGAACGCCGTTAGGACGATCACGGCGCAAATCTGGCTCTTTCCGACCTCGTCGGCAACCGCGATCCCGTCCATTCCCGGCATCTTTACGTCGAGGATCGCAACCTCTGGGCGCAGGGTCTTGATCGCCTGAAGAGCTTCGTCGCCGCGGCCAAGGTCGGCCACGACCTCGTAACCCTCCTGCTCGAGCATCTCTCTGAGATCGCGTCGGATGATAGCCTCATCCTCCGCTATAACGACCCTCACCGCCATCGGACTCCCTGGTGCTTCGGAAATGAACCTAACGTGGCGTTGACCACACTAGCGTTTAGGACGCGTGGTGGCGTTCGCAAGGCCACAGCGCCGGCTTTGTGAAAAACCCCATTCGAGCCCGCTGGCCCGAGCGCGGCGAGGAGGAACGCAGTGAAGATCGTCGGAACGCCGCTCTGGCTGGCAAGCACGAACTCCTGGATGGTTTCGGCCGACGATCGCGAGTGCATCGTCATCGACTGCCCGCCTGAACCAGATGTCATCTTGAGAGCGGCAGCGGACGCCGGCTTGAGGATTGTGGCCATCGTTGCGACCCACGGTCACATCGACCACACCGGTGGAATCCCGACAGTGGCAGCAAAGGCGTCGCCGGTGGGCTCGTCCCCGGTCCCGGTCCACCGTCACCCGCACGACCACAGCTACTTCACCGATCCTGTCGGCTCCTCATCGCTGCTCGGCGCCGCCCTTGCGGAGACGGGGCTCGATCTCCGTCCTCCAGAGCTCTTGGTGGATCTGGGCGACGGCGACGTGATCAAGGGGGCCGGGCTAGCCATCACCGTGATCCACACCCCGGGGCACACGCCAGGATCGGTCTGCCTGCGCGTGGCAGCCCAAGGCGAAGAGGTCCTATTCACCGGCGACCATCTTTTTTCGGGATCGATCGGACGGGTCGACCTCCCGGGAGGATCGATGGAGAGCCTGATGCGCTCGATGGTGGAGAAGATCCTTCCACTCCCCGACGAGCTCGCTGTTCTTCCCGGGCACGGCCCCACCACCACCATCGGTAGGGAGCGGGCGGAAAACCCATTCCTGCAGCGCTCCTAGGTAGCTCACGAAGTGGAACCTGCAGCCGGTTAAGGTTGAGAAACGGCGCGGGTCTATGCGCCAGTACCCGGGGCGGGACTCGAACCCGCACGCCCTTGCGAGCAAAGGCTTTTGAGGCCTCCGTGTCTACCATTCCACCACCCGGGCAGCGACGCCAGCCTAACTGCCGGCCCTAAATCTCCGGTAACCAAAACGGTCCAAGCGACCTCTAATCAAGGTAGTTATCAGACTGAGGCCGGTTCGGGCGCCGAACCTGCCTCGGAACAGCTTTCGAAGCGGACACTAAGGCAAGGAGAGGAGCGGACGTGCCTGGCAACCGTTTGCCCACCGCGCCAGCGGCCGTGACCCACGCGGTAGCTGGACCAGCCAACACAACCCCATTGCCAACCGTGCAGGTGGGGGAGCCCGACGCCCTTCGCGAGACGGGGCGCTCTGCTGGGCTTGGGGTGGGCAGGTGATCGGCTTCCTCTTCCCGGGCCAGGGATCCCAGCAGTCTGGGATGGGGACCCCCTGGTTCGATCACCCCTCCTTCGAGCTCGCCGAGGAGGCGAGCAACATCATCGACCGCGATATGATCTGGCTGCTCACCGAAGCCAGCCAGGATGAGCTGCAGATGACTAGGAACACGCAGGTCTCGACCTTTTTGATGTCGATGATCGTGCTCGATGCCATTGAACGCGTCGGAGTCGCTCCACAGATCTGCGCCGGACACTCCCTGGGCGAGTATGCGGCGCTGGTCGCCGCGGGCGGCATCAGCTTCGAATCGGCCCTTCTCCTCGTTCAGGAGCGCGGCGAGGCGATGGCATTTGCCGCCGAGAGCACGCCGGGTGCAATGATCGCGCTGCTGGGAATGGGGATCGAGCAGGCCAAAGCGATCTGCGAGAGCTTCAACGGCGACCTCTGGATAGCGAACCACAACTCGGAGACGCAGATCGTGCTCTCCGGAACCCTGGAGGCGGTAGCCGAGATCGAGACCAACGGCAGGGCGTACGGCATCAAGCGCACCACCCGGCTCAAGGTCGGCGGGGCCTTTCACTCTCCGTACATGATCACCGCCCGGCAGCGGCTGGAGAAGGCGATCAGCTCCACTCGGCTATACGACCTCGAAATTCCCGTGATCGCCAACGTCGACGCCGCTGAGCACTGGCAGGCATCGGAGTGGGCAGGCCTCCTCGCCAAGCAGCTGACCAACCCAGTCCAGTGGGACAGCACCGTCCGCCACCTGCGCGAGCTTCAGCCTCGCCTTCTGGTCGAGGTCGGCCCCGGAGGGGTTCTCACCAACCTAAACCGCCGGTCCGCACCCGACCTGGCGTCGATATCCGTGTCCACGCCGCAGGATCTGGAGACCCTGCTCGGGACCGTCACCTCTCACGGACCTCTCAGCGAGTGGGCCACCTCCCATCACGGAGAGCGCCTCTACGGCAGCGAGAGACTCATCGTCGCGCCCACCTCGGGCGTCTTTACTCCCAATCCCGAGATTGCCAGGGAGGGCGCCCTCATCAAGGTGGGAGAGGAGATCGGCACGGTCTCGGCGACTCCAGTCCGGTCGGCGTTCGCCGGCAGCCTCCAGGGCATGATCGCCGTGGCCGGAGAGCGCGTAACCGTCGGCCAACCGATCGCCTGGCTACGAGTGCCAGATGGCGCAGTCAACGGCTAGCCCGCCTGCACGTTCAAGAACCAAGGCCCTGGGCCATGACAAAGGGAGACAGATGGGAGCAAGAATAGCCGGATACGGGGCGGCCCTTCCGGAGAAGGTCGTCACCAATGCTGACTTTGCGGCATACCTCGACACCTCTGACCAGTGGATCACCGAAAGGACCGGGATCCGGCAGCGCCACTTTGGCGGCACCACCGGTTCCCTCGCGGTCGCCGCTGGGCGGGACGCGATGGACCGCCATGGCCTCACCGGAGACGACATCGACTTCGTTATCCTCTCTACCACCACGCCCGACCAGACGGTTCCCGCCACCTCTGCCGACGTCTCCAACGAGCTCGGCACCCGAGGCGCGGCGATGGATATCAACGCCGCCTGCGCGGGCTTCGTATATGCCCTGGTAGTAGCGCGCGGCCTCATCGACATAGGCATGAACCGGATCCTCGTGATCGGCTCAGACACCCTCTCCCGGATCACCGATCAGAACGACCGTTCCACCGCCGTGCTCTTCGCCGACGGCGCCGGCGCGGTGGTGGTCGAGCGGAGCGAGGAGGAGAGCTTCCTGGGCTGGGATCTCGGAGTCGACGGCTCCGCCCGCCCGATCCTCTACTGCGACCATGGCGGCTGCATGTACATGGAGGGCCGCGAGGTGTTCAAGCGCGCCGTCCGGGTGATGATCGGCTCCTCCGAAAAGGCGCTAAAGCAGGCCGGACTGACCGGAGACGACGTCTCCCTCCTCGTCCCCCACCAAGCCAACCTCCGGATCATTGAGGCGGCCAACCAGCGCCTCGGAATCCCGCGAGACCGGACCGCGATCGTCCTGGACCGGACCGGAAACACCTCCTCGGCCTCCATTCCGCTTGCCCTCGCAGATGCGGGCGACGCCGGTCGCCTCCACGATGGAGATCTCGTGCTCTTCACCGGCTTCGGAGCCGGCATGACTTGGGCGTCCCTGGTGGTGAGGTGGGGATGAGCCACGTCCTGCTCACCGGAGCGGCGTCCGGAATCGGCCTGGCCTCAGCCCGCGCGCTCCTCGCCGCCGGGCACGAGGTCACGGCGACCTTCCACAGCCAGCAACTCCCTGATGACCTCCGGAAGGAGGAGCGGTGCTTCCCGCTCCAGCTGGACATCACCGACCCTGCCCAGATTGCCACGGCCGTAAAGGAGGCGCGCGACCGCTTTGGACCGGTGGGAGCCCTGGTCGGCAACGCGGGGACCACCGACGACGCCCTCCTGCTCCGCATCTCCGACGATAGCTGGAACAGGATGATGGAGATCAACCTGACCTCCGCCTTCCGCCTGACCAAGGCGGTCCTGCCGCAGATGCTGAAGGAACGGTACGGGCGGGTCGTGCTGATCTCGTCCATAGTGGCGCTCGCGGGCGGACCCGGTCAGGCCAGCTACGCCGCCGCCAAGGCGGGCCTGATCGGACTCGCCCGATCGGTGGCGAGGGAGGTCGGTTCCCGGGGGATCACCGCGAATGTCATCGCACCGGGAGCGATCGAGACCAAGTTGCTGCACGACGCGGGAGCCGAGCGCATCGGAGCCATCACCGGCCAGGTCCCGCTGGGCCGCACCGGAACTCCCGAGGAGGTGGCGCCGCTGGTGGTGTTCCTGGTATCCCCAGGCGCGAGCTACGTATCAGGTGCGATTATCCCCGTGGACGGGGGATTGGCGATGGGGCTTTAGGCCCCAAAAAGGCTTGAGCCCCAAGCGGGGCGCAAGGTGCCGGCTTCGTGCCGGCGGTTTCAGTGGATCTGAAAGGAGAGAACCAAGATGGACCGAGACGAAGCATTCGAGCGATTCAGCGATTGTGCAGTGAAGGTGCTGGGCGTCACCAAGGACCAGATCAAGCCGGAGGCGAGCTTCGCCGGCGATCTCGACGCGGACAGCCTCGATCTGGTCGAGCTGATCATGGCACTCGAGGACGAGTTTTCGATCACCGTTCCCGAGTCCGAGCTTGAGGGAGTCGACACTATCGGGAAGGCGTTTGATCTCGTATACGGGAAGCTTGGATGAGAGTAGAGTTCGGCGACAATCCTCGGCACGCTTCCCGGCGGGTTGCGATCACCGGGCTAGGAGTGGTGTCGGTTGCCGGCGTAGGGCTTGAAGCCTTCTGGAAGGGTGTGAACAACCCTTCCAGCCCCGGCGGACCCAAGCGGGCCGCGGACTTCGACCCCACTATCTGGCTTGGACCCAAGGAGATCCGCCGGCACGACCGCTACAACCAGATGGGTGTAGCCGCTGCCGATATGGCCTTTGAGGACGCCGGCCGGCCCGAGATCGATCCCGCCAAGGTCGCCGTGATGATGGGGACCGGAGTCGGTGGGCTCGAAAGCCTGGAGAACCAGGTGATCGTCGGTGAGCAGCGTGGTTACTCGCGGGTTACCCCGTTCCTGGTCCCGCTGATGATGGCGAACTCAAACTCGGCCTCGATCTCGATGCGATTCGGGTTTCAGGGCCCGTGCGAGACCACCGTCACCGCCTGCGCCGCCTCGAACCACGCCATGGCCAGCGCGGCAGCACTGGTGGCCTCGGGTCGCGTGGATATGGCCTTCACCGGGGGCGCCGAGGCTGCGATAACCCGGGCGGCCACTGCGGGCTTTACCAACATGACCGCTCTCTCCAAAGAGTTCCTGTCCCGGCCTTTCGACCGGAACCGGGATGGCTTCGTCATGGGAGAGGGGGCGGGGGTCATCGTCCTTGAGGAGCTCGAGCACGCGCTGCGCCGGGGAGCGAGGGTTTACGCGACGATCGAGGGTGTGGCTTCCACCGCGGACGCCTACCATATCACCGCTCCCGCCCCTGGAGGGACCGGAGCCCGCGCCGCGATGGCCATGGCCATAGAGGACGCCGGGATCAGCGCAACCGATATCACCCACATCAACGCGCACGGAACCTCCACTCCGCTCAACGACCTCGCCGAGGCCACCGCGATCCGGGCAGTCTTCGGTCCCCACAACCCTCCGGCCACCTCGATAAAAGGGGCGCTGGGGCATGCACTTGGGGCCGCTGGGGCGTTGGAGGCGGTTGCCGTAGCCCTCACCTACGAGAACCGACTGATACCTCCCACCGCCAACACCCTCGAACTCGACCCCGGCGTCGATATCGACGTAGTACTCAAAGAGTCGCGCCCTTTCAGCGGCGGGTACGTGCTCTCGAACTCCTTCGGATTCGGGGGGCACAACTCCTGCATCGTCTTCGGTCCGCCTCCGGGCTACTGAGATCCACTTCCCGCGCTGGCCGAGCTGGTCAGCAGCCGGGTCCGCCCGGGGAAACGGGCCGCCGGCCAGCGCGGGAAGCCATCAGCTTTTCCCAATTATGCTCATGGGGATGAGCCAGGATCACGAGGAGCCCTCCCCTGCCGACCTTGCCTTCGGCTCCTTCTCCAGTACACCTCCGTGGGTACTCGTCCCCGGCCGCCTCGAGTGGCTTCCGGGCACCGGCCCGCTCCGGGTGGCCACCCGGAAGCGGATCCCGGACCTAATCCGCCACGGCACCCTTCCTCCAGCCCGCCGGGTGCTCGGCACCGGCTTCCGGCTGGGGAGCGCGCTCCTCCTCTGGCGACAGCTCGACCGGCACAAAGGGCGGGAGCGCTCCCGGCAAGGCCTCTCCCGGCGCCTCAGGCGGGCCTTCGAGGCACTGGGCCCGACCTACATAAAGCTCGGGCAGATCATCTCCTCCGGTGAGGGAATCTTCCCAAAGGAGCTGGTCGAGGAGTTCGGCCAGCTGCGCGACCGGGTGCCGGCAGAGCCGTTCCCCATCGTCAAGAGGACCATCGAAGAGGATCTGGGCGGGCCGATCGGCGCCTTCTTCTCTGACTTCGACACCACCCCTGTCGCAGCCGCCTCGATCGCCCAGCTCTACTACGCCAAGCTCCGCGACGGCACGCCAGTGGCCGTGAAGGTCCAGCGTTCCCGGGTGGCCGCGCTGGTGAGGAGAGACCTGAACGCGATGAGCTGGATCACTCCTCACCTGGTCGGGAGGATCCCGGTGGCCGCCCTCGCCAACCCCCCGGCGCTGGTCGAGCTCTTCGCTGAGACCATAGTCGAGGAGCTCGACTTCCGCCTCGAGGCCGCCAACATGCTTGACATCGCTCAGGTTCTCGCTGCCACCGACCAGCGGGCGATCGTGGTACCCCGGCCGCATCCGAACCTGGTGACCCGGCGCGTCCTGGTTATGGAGCGCCTCGACGGCTTCCGGTGGGACGACGTCACCGGGATGCGCGAGGCCGGGATCGACACGGCTGCCGTGGTGCGGGCGGCGCTGGTCGGCTTCCTTGAGGGAGCGATGCTCCACGGCGTCTTCCACGGAGACCTCCATGGTGGAAACCTCTTCGTCCAGCCGGACGGGAAGGTGGCCCTCCTCGACTTTGGCATCACCGGTAGGTTGACTGAGCGGAAGCGGCTTGCGTTCCTACGGCTCCTGATGGCGGCGTCCATGAACGATCTCCGTGGCCAGGTCCAGTCGCTTACCGAGCTTGGCGCTCTTCCGCCAACTACCGACATCGACGCCGCCATAGAGGAGCTCGGACTCGACCAGCCCACCCCGGATCCAACCCAGATGACCCCAGAACAGCTGGTCTCGGAGATCCAAGGCTTGACCAAGGCCCTCCTCGGCTACGGAGCCCGCCTCCCCAAGGAGCTGATGCTCTTCGTAAAGAACATGATCTTCATCGATTCGTCGCTCGCCAACCTAGCCCCGGAGATCGACCTGTTCGCGGAGATAACCTATCTGGCCTCGTACTTCATGACCCGTTACGGAGCGCAGATCTCCAGCGAGATCGGCGTCCCGGTAAGCGCGGAGCTGATCGACCTATCCGGGTTCAAGGCGAGCCTCGGCGTCGATGCCGAGCTCGAGGCTATGAGCTACTCCGAGCTAAAGGCACGAAGGGATCTGATCCGCCGGCGCATGGAGCAGCGGCGCACCGGTTAGCCCTGCCCGGTGAGCTCGCTATGGCCGCCAAACTCACTTCGCATCGCCGAAAGCACCTTGCCTGAATACGTCCCAGCCCCCTGCGACGCGAAGCGCGAGTTGAGCGCAGCGAGGATCGTCGGCGCCGGGACCCCTTCGTCGATCGCCGCCTTTGCGGTCCACCGCCCCTCGCCGGAGTCGGACACCCTCCCCTCGAAGGCGGAGAGCTCCGGATCCTTAGCCATCGCCGACGCGGTGAGATCGAGAAGCCAGGAGGAGACGACGCTCCCGCGCCGCCAGAGCTCCGCAACCTCGGGGACGGGGATGGCATAGGAGTAGGCCTCCGGGTTCTCCAGTGGAGCCACCTCGGCGGTTGCGGCGCGCGCCTCCCTGCCGATGCCGGCCGACTGCAGGATAGCAAACCCCTCCGCCAGGGAGGCCATCATCCCGTACTCGATCCCGTTGTGGACCATCTTCACGAAGTGGCCGGCACCGTGGTCTCCACAGTAGAGGAAACCCTCCTCCGCGTCGCTAACGCCGCCGGTCTCGGCGGTTCTCGGCGCGGCCCCCACTCCCGGTGCGAGGTCGTGAAATACGGAGTGCAGCTCGTCGAAGACGGCCCGCTCGCCCCCGATCATGAGGCAGTAACCGCGCTCGCGGCCCCAGACACCACCACTGGTACCGCAGTCAAGGTGGCCGATGCCCTTTTCGGCGAGCCGCTTGGCGTGCGCCACATCGGCGAGGTAGTTGCCATTCCCACCGTCGACCACAACGTCGCCCGCGTCGAGCAGCCCCTCCAGCTCCCCCACAACCGCCTCGGTGATCGCTGCCGGGAGCATGAGCCAGAGAACCCTCGGCGCAGCCAGCCCGTCAATCAGCTCCTCCAGGGAGTTCGCAACTTTGATCCCGTCCTTCCGAGCCGAGTCGCGGGCCCCGGCTGCGGCGTCGTAACCCGAGACCGAATGGCCCCGCGCAGCCAGCCGCACCGCCATATTCGCACCCATCCTGCCGAGACCTACAAAACCAATATCCATCTCTGTACCCTTTCGGATCAACCTCGATCGACAGCCGAACGTAATCCCCCGACAAACTCCTCTATCACCTGCGGGCGTGCACCTTCAAGTACCCTTCGCACCAGTGCCGAGCCGACTACGACTCCGTCTGATCCCGCGGCTACCACCTCTGCCGCCTGCTCCGGGGACGAGACCCCGACGCCGACACAGACCACCTTATCCGAGACCGCCTTGATCCGCCTGGCCACACCGGTGGCGGTTTCAGCAAGCTTCAGCCGCTCCCCAGTAATCCCCATCAGGCCGACCCCGTAGACAAACCCCTCCGAAGCGGCGACAACCCGTGCCAGCCGCTCGCCCTCCGTGATCGGCGAGATCAGCTGGACGGTGGCGATGCCCGGCGACGCCGCCTCAATCCACGGCCCGGCCTCCTCAAGGGGGAGGTCGGGCAGGATAACTCCCTCGACCCCGGCTTCCGCAAGCATCCCGGCCATCCGGTCCAGTCCCGCCCTGTAGAAGAGGTTGTAATACGTCATCACCAGCATCGGGATCCCGAGCGAGATCCCCCTGAGCTCCGCGAGAATCCCAAAAGGATTCGCCCCCCTGCCCAGCGCGAGCTCGCCGGCACGCTGGATGACCACCCCGTCCATGCTCGGGTCCGAAAACGGAATTCCCACCTCGATGGCGTCCGCGCCCCCGGCCTCCGCCGCCAGCAGGTACTCGGTCCAGCCGGGTGTAGTAGCCGCCATCAGGTACGGGACGACCAGCTTGCGGCCCCCGTCCCTCAGCGCTCTGAGCTTGGTCTCCAGGCCGGTCACAGCCCCGCCCCGGTGGCGTTGGCTATCGTCTCGGCGTCCTTGTCCCCGCGGCCCGACAGCGTAACCAGTACGGAGTCTCCGTCCCCGAACCTTTCCCGCTCCCTGATGACCCACGCCACCGCATGAGCCGACTCCAGTGCGGGGATGATCCCCTCAGAGCGGGCCAGAATCCGGACTGCATCGAGGACCTCGGCGTCGCTCACCGACTCGTAGCTAGCCCTACCGATGGCGGCGAGGTGGGCGTGCTCCGGGCCCACTCCCGGATAGTCGAGCCCGGCTGAGATCGACTGTGCCTCCTCGACCTGGCCAAACTCGTCCTGTAGGAACATCGATTCCATCCCGTGCACCACGCCGACGACACCCCTTCCGATCGCGGCACCGCCCTCGGGCTCAACTCCCACCAGCCTTGCGGAGGAGTCAACAAAGCCGGCAAAGGTTCCGGCGGCGTTCGATCCCCCGCCGACGCAGGCCACTACCCACTCCGGGCTCTTGCCGGTGGCCGCCTCGAACTGGATGCTTGCCTCCTCCCCGACCACTCGCTGGAACTCCCTAACGATATACGGGTAGGGGTGCGGCCCCATCACCGAGCCGATGCAGTAGTGCGAAGTCTCCAGGCACGACACCCAGTTCCTCATCGCCTCGTTAACCGCGTCCTTCAGCGTTCGCGAACCCGACGAGACCGGTACAACCTCGGCACCGAGCAGCTGCATCCGAAAGACGTTGAGGGCCTGGCGCTTGACGTCCACCTCTCCCATAAATACCTGGCACTCAAGGCCAAACAGCGCCGCGGCGGTCGCAGTTGCCACCCCGTGCTGGCCGGCTCCGGTCTCCGCGATCAGTCGGGTTTTGCCCAGCCGCTGCGCCAGCAGGGCCTGCCCGATGACGTTGTTGATCTTGTGGGAGCCGGTGTGGGCAAGATCTTCGCGCTTTAGCCAGAGGTCGACCCCCAGGCTTTCCGAGAGCCGCCTCGCGTGGTAGAGCGGCGTGGGCCGCCCAGCGTACTCCCGGAGGATCCGGTGGTATTCGTCACGAAAGGCGGGATCAGCCCAGGCCTCCTCGAAGGTCCTCTCCAGCTCGATCACCGCCGGCATCAGCGGTTCCGGGACGAACCGCCCGCCAAACTCGCCAAATCGCCCCGTCGGATCCGGGTGCCCCATGACGCTCAAGTACGGTCTCCTTCCACGTCGAAAATCTCCAGATCATCCGGAAAGTCTGCCGCCTCCGGGGCGGCGGCCCGCGCCTCCCGGATGAACGCCCGCAACGCCGCCGGGTCCTTGTGCCCGGGGGAGGCCTCCACGCCGCTCGAGACGTCGACACCGAAGGGATCCACAACCCTGATGGCGTTCGCCACGTTCGCGGGGGTGAGACCGCCCGCGAGAATCACCCTCCGGCCCGGAGGAATGCCGTCCATCAGGGCCCAGTCGAACACCTGGCCGGAGCCGGGCTCCGGGTTGTCCACCAGCAGCGCCCAAGAGCTGAAGCCGGCGGCGCCGTTGAAGATGCCCTTTCCCGCCGGCACCGCTTTGATCACCCGGTTGACCCTCTTGGCCACGTATTCGACCGCATCCCGGCTCTCCGTTCCGTGAAGCTGGGCTCCGGAGAGCCCTACCGAATGGACAATCTCGACAACCCGTGCGGGAAGCTCGTCACGAAAGACCCCGAAGGTGAGCACCCCCGAGGGGAGCCGCTCCACCACCCTCCTCGCTTGCACAGCCGACACCTGGCGCGGCGACGGTGCGAAAACGAAACCCAGGGCATCGGCGCCAAGGGCCACAGCCAGCAACGCGTCAGCCTGGTTGGTTATCCCGCAAATCTTGACGAACACTCCGTCCAGCCTCCACTAGCTCCATCACCGTCTCCCGGCGCGCTGGTGACCGCATAACCAGCTCGCCCACCAGCACCGCAGAGAAACCGACCCGGGCCAGCGCGGTCACGTCCGAGGCGCTCTCGATGCCGGACTCCGCAACCGCCGGGATGCCGGCCGGGATAGCCCCCCGCACGGCCACCGCCCGATCGCGATCAACCGCAAAGGTCTCCAAGTCACGCTGGTTCACCCCGATCGCCGCCGCAAGCGAGAGGTCAAAACGCTCCAGCTCTCCGGCATGGTGCACCTCGACCAGGGTCTCGACCCCCACATCCGCCGCCGCTGACAGCAGGGTGGCGAGCTCCTCGTCGTCAAGCGCGCCCGCGATCACCAGTGCCGCTGACGCCCCCGCCACCTTGGCGTCGATCAGGTCCCGTGGTGACACCACGAAATCCTTCCTGAGCAGCGGCAGGTCGACCGCATTGGCAACCGCGGCCAGGTCCGGAAGCGAGCCACCGAAGAACCGGCCGTCGGTCAAGACCGAGATCGCCGCCGCTCCTCCCTCCTCGTACTCCCGGGCAAGTTTGACGGGGACCACCTCCGCGTCGGTTAACGCGCCCTTCGAGGGGCTCCTCCGCTTGATCTCGGCAATAATCCCACACTCGGGCCGCGACAGCGCCCGCCTGAAACCGGGGCGCGCCGAAGCCAGCTCCGCCTCACGAAGAAGCCCGGCGATGCTCCGGGTATCCTGCCTGGCCCGTTCGCGGTGCCAGCTCATAATCTCGTCGAGGTACGTTGCCACTACCAGACAAGCGTACCTGCGCCCTCCGGCATCCTCCCCTCCTTGAACCGCTAGACTTGATTTAGTTGTATCCACCAACAATGTAGCGGGATGATGGTAAGCGTGACGACGCGCCGGTGCGGGGCGTGTGCTTGGAGTAGGTAGCGATGTTGGAGAGCCAGAAGCAGCGGGAATCGATACGGAGCCGCACCCTCTCCATCAGCAAGCACCCGCACTACAAGTGGATTGTCCTCTCCAACACCACTCTTGGCGTGCTGATGGCGACCATCAACTCCTCGATAGTTCTCATCGCCCTTCCCGAGATCTTCAACGGCATCAAGCTCGACCCGCTGGCACCGCAGAACACCTCGTACTTCCTCTGGGTGCTAATGGGGTACCTCGTCGTCACCGCGGTGATGGTGGTCAGCTTCGGGCGGCTCGGCGACATGTACGGCCGGGCACGCATGTACAACATGGGTTTTGCCATCTTCTCCGTGTTTTCGATCATGCTCTCGCTCACCTACTTCACCGGTGCTGCCGGAGCGATCTGGATCATCATCATGCGCCTCGGACAGGGCGTGGGAGGTGCCCTGCTTTTCGCAAACTCGCCGGCGCTACTCACCGACTCATTCCCGAAGCACCAGCGCGGCCTCGCGCTCGGGATCAACAACGTTGCCGCCATCGCCGGCACCTTCATCGGGCTCATCCTCGGGGGCATACTGGCTCCCGTCTCCTGGCGCGCGATCTTCCTGGTCTCTGTCCCCATCGGCATCATCGGTTCCGTCTGGGCGTTTGCCGTGCTCCACGATCTCGGCACCCGGGTCAAGGCAAAGATCGACTGGCTAGGGAACACCACCTTTGCCGTGGGCCTGATCTCCGTCCTGGTGGGGATAACCTACGGCATCCAGCCCTACGGCGGCTCCTCGATGGGATGGACCAACCCTTGGGTGATCGCCGCCATCGGCGGCGGCGTCGCCGTACTGGTCGCTTTCATCTTCATCGAGCTCCACTCCAGCCACCCGATGATGAACGTGCGCCTGTTCGAGATCCAAGCCTTTACCGCCGGGAACCTGGCCAACCTGCTCGCCTCGCTTGGCCGCGGCGGGATCATGTTCATCCTGATCATCTGGCTCCAGGGCATCTGGCTCCCGCTCCACGGCTACAGCTACGCTTCAACACCGCTCTGGGCCGCTATCTACCTGGTCCCGCTTACCGTCGGCTTCCTGCTCTCCGCTCCAGCCTCCGGCTACCTCTCCGATCGGTTCGGGCCGCGCCTCTTCACCACCGGCGGGATGCTTGTAAGCGCCGCCTCCTTCCTGCTGCTGATGGCCCTTCCAGTGAACTTCAGCTACCCCTACTTCGCGGTGCTTCTCCTCCTTAACGGCTTGGGAATGGGCCTCTTCGCCTCCCCAAACCGGGCTGCGGTCATGAACGCGCTCCCAGTCAACGGACGCGGGGTTGGTTCGGGGATGCTCGCCACCTTCCAGAACGCGGCCATGGTGCTGTCGATCGGGATCTTTTTCAGCCTGATGATAAGCGGCATGCAGGCACAGCTTTCACACGCCCTCTACCGGGGCCTGATCAACCAGCACGTCCCTGGAGTTGCCGCCGGCGCGGTCTCTTCGTTGCCACCGGTCGCCGTCCTCTTTGCCGCCTTCCTCGGCTACGACCCGATCTCGAAGATCCTGAGCCCGGGCCTGCTAGCCCACCTTCCAGCGGCTAACGCCTCCTTCCTGGTGGGGGGGTCGTTTTTCCCTCACCTGATCGCCCACTCCGTCGGGCAAGGCCTCTTCGAGGCCTTCCTATTTGCCGCCATCGCCTGCATCGTAGCCGCCGGCGTCTCCGCCCTTCACGGCGGGGTGCACACCGCGGCCGATATCGAGCCGGACGACTCCGTTGACCCCAGCTACGGGCTCGACGAGGCTGAAGCCAGGTAGGAACCGCTCCGGCAGCCTCCCCTCGTTGCCTGGTAGCATTGGCTGGCGTGAGCCGGATATCGATTCTCATCGTCGAAGATGATCCGTCGATCGCTCGCCTTCTGGAGGCGTACCTCGAGCGGGAGTACGCAACCGTCCACCTCGCGCCGACCGGGGAGGTCGCGCTGCAACTCGCCGACCAGGTCCAGCTGGACGCGGTGATCCTCGACCTCAACCTGCCCGGCAGCATCGACGGCCTTGAAGTCTGCCGAATCCTGCGCACCCGGTCACAGATCCCGATCGTGATGCTCTCCGCTCGCGATCAGGAGTTCGACCGGGTCTTCGGGCTCGAGATCGGCGCCGACGACTACGTCACCAAGCCGTTCTCCCCCCGGGAGCTGGTTGCGCGGCTTCACGCCATCCTCCGGCGGGCCGGACCCGCATCCCCGGAGCAGTCCCCAGTGATGACCCTCGACCGGATCACCTGGAACCGGACCAAGCACCAGGTTCTCCTCGACGGCGAGGAGATGCCGCTCACCAACCGGGAGTTCGATCTTCTCGGGTTTCTCATCCGCAACCGGGGGGTCGCCCTCTCCCGGCGGCAGCTGCTCGACGGTGTTTGGGGTCCGGAGTGGTACGGGGACGACCGGACCGTGGACGTCCACATCAGGCAGCTGCGACGAAAGCTCGGCGACGCCCTCCCGATCGCGACCGTCTGGGGGGTAGGATACCGGCTTGAGTAAACAGCGCACGATCCGGTCGACCTTCCGGGCCGGGATCGTGGCAACCGCCCTGATGGCGGTGGTCGCCTCGGGGCTCGGAACCATCTTCATCTCCCGGACGGTGGCCGACCACCAGACCCAGCAATACCTGCTCAAGATCGCAGAGAACGCCGCCTCCGGAATCGAGCGCGCAAAGCCGGCACGGCTCGAGCGGCTCGCCAGCCCGCGAGGATTCACCCGCGACCACCTGATCCAGATCTCCAGTACCGGCAAGATCACCGGCACCCTGCCCCGCCCGCTAGTCCCGTCCGACCTCGCAGCCTCCTCCCTGCTCCGCGGCCACTACCTCCTCGCCACCCGGGGAAACATGGCCTTCATCGCCTTCCCCTTCCAAAGGACCCTTAACGGCGGAAAACACACCTTCGCGCTGGTTCTAACCCGGCCGCTGCCGTCGATGCTGCTCCCCGCCCTCTTCGTGGCCCTGGTTGCAATCGTCTCCGCCGGCATCGCCATCTTTATCGCCGATCGCTACACCCGGCGCATCTCCCGATCGCTCCTCAAACTGGTCGCGGCCGCCGACCGGATCGCCGACGGCGACCTCGAGACCCCCCTCGATCGCACCTCGATGCGCGAGCGCGACCTTGGTAACCTGGCGGGAGCGCTAGAAAGGATGATCTCCTCGCTCAAAGCCGCGAGCAGCAGCCAAGCCACCTTTCTACTCGCGATCTCCCACGACCTGAAGACGCCGCTCACCTCGATACGCGGCTTCGCGGAAGCGATCATCGACGAGGCGGTTGAAGACCCGGCCGCCGCCGCGGGCACCATCATTCGGGAGTCCGGCCGGATCGAGCACCTGATCAACGATCTGATCTCGCTTGCGCGCCTCAGCGCCAGCCACTACTCGGCCACCCGCCAGCCGGTAGACCTGGCATCCCTCCTTGCTCACCTGTCCCAGAGCGTGACCCCCCGGGCCACCGCCAACGGCCTCACCATCCAACTCGGCCTGCCCGATGCCGCCCTCTGGGCAAGCACCGACCCCGAACGACTCCTCCAACTCCTCGGCAACCTGGTCGACAACGCCATCAAGTACGCAAACTCCAAGGTCATGATCGAGGCCCGGCTCGACCATGAGACCACTACCATCACCGTGGCCGACGATGGCCCCGGAATTCCAGAGCACATCCGCGGCGCCATCTTCAACCAGCAGGTGACCCCGACGCCGGGCCATGGCCTGGAGATCGGCTCCGGGCTCGGGCTGCTCATCGTGGCCAGGCTCGCATCCATCCTGGAGATGGAGCTGGGATACATCTCCCCGTTCGCCTCCGGTTCCGGGACCGCATTCTTCCTTAAGATTCGGGAGCCAGCCCACGGCTAGCCCGGTCACCAAGCCGGGACTCGTCGCCCAGCTAAGCTGATGGGATGGAGCTCCAGCCGCTATCCGTTTCCGAGCCCCTAGGCACCGTACCCTTCGCCGCTGTGCGGATCTCCGGGGCCGATGCCACCCGTTACCTCCAGGGTCAGGTCACCCAGGATCTCTCGCGGATCCCCGAAGGGTCCGGCAGCCTCTCCATCCTCCCTACCGTGGAGGGCAAACTCCTTACCACGCTCTACTTGATCCACGCCGGCCCGGGCTCCTGGCGTGCCCTCCTGCCCACCCCGCATCTGGAGCAGGCGCTCGACCGGCTCAAGCGCTTCAAGCTGCGAGTCTCGGTGGAGTTTTCCGTCGAATGGGAGGTGAGCGCACCCGACCCTGCCTCCGATCCCTCTCCCTGGTGGCCGCTGGGTCCGGGAATGGCGCCCGCCGCCGAGGCTGTAAACCTGGAACGTTTCACCTACGCCCGGCTCGAAAGGGGGGCATTCTACCTTCCCAGCGACGCCGGCCCCGGGCTCCTGTCCCACGCCGTCCCCGGCCTGGTTCCGGCGGCTGTCAGCTTCACCAAGGGCTGCTACGTCGGCCAGGAGCTGATCAACCGGACCGACTCCCGGGGGGCGCCACCGCCGGAGGTGCTTCGAATCGCCGATCTCAAGCCGATTGCGGACGCACCATCGGTCGCGCTTGGCCCGGAACCCCTCCTGTGCCGCGGCGAGGAGGCGGGAACCGTGACCGCGCTCGCCGCCGGCCCCGGCTTCTCGGTGGCGGCGCTCCGGATCAAGCGGAGATTCGCCAGCGAGCCGTACTTCGAATTTGCTACCGGAGCTGGCCTTGCCGCAGCGAGCGTGCGACGATGACCGCGCGGGCTACGGCGGATGCCTTGGCCACACACTCCCTGGCTTCGGACTCCGGATCGGAGTCAGCGACGATACCGGCTCCCACCTGCAGGTGCGCCATGCCGTCGTTGCCGACAACGATGGTCCTGATGGCGATGGCGAAATCCATGGAGCCGTTCGCGCCGATATAACCGACTACGCCTCCATAGACAGAGCGCTTGGTCTCCTCGAGCTCGTCAATGATCTGCATCGCCCGCACCTTCGGCGCGCCTGACAGCGTTCCGGCCGGTAGCGTAGCGCGAAGCACCTCGATTAAGCTGACCCCCTCCCGCAGGTCCCCGACCACCGTCGAAGTCAAGTGGATCACCCTGGCAAAACGCTCGGGAACCATCCGCTCCACCACCTCGCAGCTGCCGAAGCTGGAGACCTTCCCCAGGTCGTTACGGGCCAGATCGACCAGCATCACGTGCTCGGCGAGCTCCTTCGGGTCCTCGAGAAGGCGAGCGCTGATCTCCTCGTCCTCCAGCAGGTCGTGGCCCCGAGGCGAGGTCCCAGCGATCGGGCGGGTCATCACCCTGCTGCCGGCAACGGTCACCAACGCCTCCGGAGAGCTCCCGATCACCGAGACCGCGTCATCCTGGATCAGGTACATGTAGGGAGAGGGGTTGGTGATCCGGAGTGCCCGGTACACGTCCAGCCTCGCCGCTTGCAACGGAAAGTCGAAGCGGTGCCCCAGGACCACTTGGAAGATGTCACCCTCCATGATGTGCGACTTCCCAGTGACCACGCGCTCCCGGTAGCCGGGGATGAACTCGGTCCCCAGAAGGTCCACCTCCTCGCCCCCAGCAAGCTCCGGCCACGCCGAGCAGCCCAGCCGCTCCGGAGCCGCGAGCGCGCCGGCAAGGGAATCCAACCGCTCCTCCGCCTCCCTATCCGCACCCGGGCCCAAGCGCGACACGATCAGAGTCACCGACTGGGTCCAGTGGTCGAAGACCACCACCTCGCCAGCGAGGTAGAGGACGGCATCGGGGAAGCCGGTGTCGTCGACGACGGTCAACGGGACCGAAGGCTCGATCTCCCGCACTGTGTCGTAACCCACATAGCCGACCAGTCCGGAGGCAAACGGCAACTCCCCAAGATTAACTGTACCGAGCGCCGGCACCATCCTCTCCAGGTAAGCGAAGAGACCCTCCCCAGGCTCCGGCAGGAGAGGGACCCAGCCGTCGATGGCGATCTCCCTACCGGAAAGCGCGATCCGGGCGAGCGGGTTCCTGCCAACGATAGAGAAGCGGGACCAGCTTCCCTGCTGATCGACCGACTCGAAGATGAAACCCCGAGAAGCCTCTCCAACCAGGGCGGAGAAGGCGGCTACCGGGGTGAGTCCGTCGGCAAGCAGCCTCCTGGTAACGACTCGCAGCTCCCCGGCTCTACGCTCCATCCGCTGCTCCCACCGAGACCGAGTTGGTAAAGCAGCTGTAGCTACCGGTATGGCAGGCGCCTGCGCCGTGCTGCCGCACCCTGATCAACAGTGTGTCGAAGTCGCAGTCGGTGAGGATCTGGAGAACATCCTGCGTGTTTCCGGAGGTGTCGCCCTTCGCCCAGTACTCCCGCCGCGAGCGCGAGTAGAACCAGGTACGCCCGCTCTCGCCCATCCGGCGGATAGCCTCCGCGTCGACGTAAGCCACCATCAGCACCCGGCTCCCCTCGTCGACAACCACCGCAGGCATCAGGCCGCCGGGGCCAAAGTTGAGCTTCTCCAGCACGGCCGTATCGAGCTCGATCGGATTCGGCATCTCACCCCTCACAGATAAAGTCCGGTCTCGTTATCGATGGCGTCGGAGGCGACCGCGTGGATATCGCGCTCGCGCAAGATCAGGTAGGTCTCCCCCTGTATCTCGACCTCGAAGCGGTCCTCGGGAGAGAAGAGCACCGAATCGCCCGGCCTGACGGAGCGGACCGACGACCCTACTGCGGTCACCTCGGTCCAGACCAGCCGCTTGCCGACCTGCGCCGTCGCTGGGATCAGGATTCCGGACCGCGCGGTGCGTTCCCCCTCCCCCGGCGGAACCTGGACCAGCAGGCGGTCAGCCAGCAGGTTCACCGCCTGTTTCCTCGAGTTCAGTCCGCTCATCTCTCCTCCAGGCCAGCCGGCCGTACCGGATAACCATCCGCACGGAGCCGGTCCTTGACCTCGCCAATGCCGATCTCCTGATAGTGGAAGACGGAGGCGGCCAGCAAGCCGCTCGCTCCGGTAGCCGCCGCCTCCACGAAGTGCTCCACCGCGCCGACCCCGCCAGACGCGACGATCGGCACCGCCGTGCGCGCCATCACCATCTCCAGAAGCTCAACATCGTACCCCCGCTTGGTCCCGTCCCGGTCCATCGAGGTGATCAGGATCTCCCCCGCGCCGCGGTCCTGGACCTCGTCGAGCCAGCGCCCGAGCTCCACTCCGGTGGGGCGGGATCCTCCATGCGTAAAGACCGCGAAGCCGCCGTCCACGCGCTTGACGTCGATCGCCACCACGCAGCACTGGGAGCCGAAGGTCGACGCGATCTCCTCGATCAGCGATGGCTTGTGAAGCGCCTGCGTGTTGACCGAAACCTTGTCGGCACCGGCGTGGAGCAGCTCTCCGACGTCCGCCGCCGCGCCCACGCCGCCGCCGACGGTAAAGGGGATGAACACCTCCCTGGCCACCCGCTCCACCAGGCCGATCAGGGTTCGCCGTCCTTCGTTGGAGGCGGCTATGTCAAGGAAGACCAGCTCGTCCGCGCCCAAGCGGTCGTAACGCGCTCCCAGCTCCACTGGATCCCCCGCATCCCGGAGATCGACGAAGGAGGTGCCCTTTACTACCCGCCCCTCCTTCACATCCAGGCAGGGAATAACCCTCACGCTCTGCAAGCGAGAATGCCCTCCTCAAGACCGAGCCGGCCCTCAAACACCGCCGTGCCCACGACCACAGCATCCAAAGCTCCGCGGCCGCTCCCGATTCCGGAGAGCGCACCAAGATCGGCAGCCGTGCGCACCCCGCCGGAGGCGATCACCTTAACCGGAAAGGAGTGAACCAGATCCCGGTAGACCGCCAGATCCGGGCCGTTTGCCATCCCGTCCCTGGCGATGTTGGTCACCAGGAAGGTGTCGAAACCGGCTCCGGCAAACCGCTCCACCGCCTCGCCAAGAGTGGTTGAAAGAGTCCTGGTCCAGGCGTCTATGGCTACCTGCCTAACCCCGTCAACCTCGCGGAAGTCGAGCGACACCACGATCCTCTTCCTCAGCTCTGCGGGGATGCTCTTTGCAAAACCATCGCCGGCAAGCAGCCCAGTACCGAGCACCACCCGCTCGACCCCGGCAAGAAGCACCTCCTCGATCTCCTCGACGCTCCGCAGGCCGCCGCCCAGCTCTACCAGCGGCAGCCCTGGGCCGGCTCCTGCCAGCGTCGAGAGGATGAGCTCGCGGTTCGTCCGGTTCGCGGGCTCCCTGGCACCGCTCAGATCCACGATGTGGATCCCCTCCACCCCCGCCTTCAGGTAGACCTCCAGGATCTCTCCAAAGCTTCCGAACTCCCGCGCTCTGCCATAGTCACCCTGGCGCAAGCGCACCGCACGCCCATCGATCACATCGATGGCTGGGAAAAACCTCAATCCACCGCTCCCGCCAACTCAGCTACCCGTCGCAGCAGCGCCAGCCCCCCTGCCGAAGACTTCTCTGGGTGGAACTGAACGCCGATCAAGTTTCCGTCCGCCACCGCCGCGACGTACCGGCCGCTGAACTCCTCCCAGGCAATTGCTGACTCCGATTCGACCACCGAGTAGGAGTGGACGAAGTACATCCACGGGTGCCTGGGCAGCTGGTCGAGGCTCGGGTGCTTCGCCAGCTCCAGCTGATTCCACTGCATCTCCGGAAGGCGCCGGTGGCTCATCCTCGCCACCTTGCCCGCAAGGACGCCCAAGCCTGAGACTCCAGGCGACTCCTCGCTCCCCTCGAATAGCATCTGCATCCCAACGCAGATGCCCAATACAGCGTTGCCCGCCTCTATGCGCTTCAGCACCGGGCCCGCGAAACCCCGGCTCCGAAACGCCTCGATGCAGGCGCCAAAGCTGCCTACGCCCGGTACCACAACCAGCTCCGGATCTCCGAGTTCCGACGGCGTGGTTGCGGTGTACGCCTCGATGCCAAGGTGCCGGAAGGCATTGGTGGCCGAGCCAAGGTTCCCGATGCCGTAGTCGATGACCGCGACTCTACCCACCGATAACGCCCTTGGTAGAGGGGACCGCTTCCCCATCTATCGCAACAGCGTCCCGCAGGGCGCGAGCCACGCCCTTGAAAGCCGCCTCGATCTGGTGATGGGTGTTTCCACCCCGGATCGATAGGAGATGCAACCCGAATCCGCCGTTGGTGGCGAAAGCCCGGAAGAACTCGTGGGCGTGCTCTATATAGAAGGCCGGCTCCCCGAGCCCGAGAGACTCAACCCCTCCGATCGAACCCTCGTAGTAGCCACGACCCCCAAGGTCGACCGCCACCTGCACCAGCGATTCGTCCAGGCCCACCGTCCGGTCGGCAAAGCGCGCGATCCCGGAATAGCTTCCAAGCGCCGCGGCCAGCGCCCTGCCCATGCAGATCCCAACGTCCTCCACCAGGTGATGCGCATCGACCTCCACGTCTCCGCTTGCCTGAACGGTGAGCCCAAGGCGACCGTGGGTGCCCAGCTGATCGATCATGTGGCTGAAAAACGGCACCGGGGTGTTCACCGCCGCGGCTCCGCCATCCAGGTCGATCTCGCACGATACCCGGGTCTCCCGAGTATCGCGCCGGTAGCTGCCGATCCTGCTCAACCCGCCAACACCTCCCTGAGTGCCTTGATAAAGAGAGCGTTCTCCTCCGGCGTGCCCACGGTTACTCGAAGGGTGTTGTCGAGACCGGGCCAGGTCGAGGAGTCCCGGACGAGGATCGAACGCTCTACCAGCGCCGACCATACCGCCCTCGCTTGCCGGTTGCGGGGCGAAAACAGAACAAAGTTGGCGGAGCTCCTCCAGTAGCTGACCGGAAGCGAATCGAGCTCGTCCATCAGCAGATCCCGTTCCCTTTTCACCTCGCCGACGACCGACGACAGCTCCGCCTCCATCTCCAGGGCGACCAGGGCAGCCTGCTGCTTGAGCGAATCAAGGTGGTACGGAAGCACCACCGAGTAGAGCACCTCGACGACTTCAGGCTCGGCGATGGCGTAACCCAGCCGCAGCCCCGCCATGCCGAAGGCCTTGGAGAAGGTCTTGACCTCCACCACGTTCGGTCCCCGCCACGGCTCAAGCCCCTCAGCGAAGTCGCCATACGCCCTGTCGACAACGAAAAGCGAACCCGGACGCTCCGCCGCGATGGAGGAAAGCCCATCCAGCTCCTCCAACCCGGTGGGGTTGTTGGGATCGCAGATCACCACCACCTCCGCGCCGGCTTCGATGATGTCCCCGCGATCGAGCCTCCAGTTCTCGCGCCTCCTGCCCTCGACGACTGCGGTCCTGGTGGTCTTCGCAATCTGGGAGTACATCCCGTAGGTGGGCTGCGCCAGGTAGACCTTCCTATCCGGACCGCCGTAGGCCAGGAACAGGGTCTGGAGAACCTCGTTCGAGCCGTTGGCGACGAAGACCTCCTCCGGCAACCTGCCTTCGCGGCGAGCGATGGCGGCGCGGACCTCCCTTGCCCCCCGATCTGGATACCGGTTGAGCGAGAGCGTGGCCAACCGCTCGCCCAACCGCTCGCTGAAACCGCCGGGAGGAGCGAGCGGAGACTCGTTGACGTTAAGCCGAACATCCACGCTGACCTGCACCGAATGGTAAGCGCCGCTCGTTGCGCCAGAAAGTGACGGGTCGATCATACGCCCCGCCTCCGCACCGCGATCGACTCCGCATGAGCGATGAGGCCCTCAACGGCGGCGAGCTCCTCGACCGCCCACCCCAGATCGCGCAGCCCCTCGTGCTCGACCACGACGGTGTGCAAGCGCTTGGTGAAGTCCTCGATCGAGAGCACGCTGGCGAAACGAGCCGTGCCGTAGGTAGGAAGAACGTGCGAGGGACCGGCCACGTAGTCGCCAAAGGCGGCGCTGGCATAGGGTCCGACAAAGACGACACCCGCATTCTCCACCTTGCACGAGTCCTCGAGCCCACCTTGGTAAAGAAGCTCCAGGTGCTCGGGGGCGATCAGGTTGGCAAGCTCGATCGCCTGCTCGCGATCGCGGACGAGCGCAAGGTATCCGCCGGTACTGAGCGTCTGCCGTATCTCCCGCTCGCGGGGAGCGCCGCAGAGGTAGGCGGCAAGCGCAGCCTCGACCTCGCCAGCGTACCGCTGATCCCAGGTGACCATCCATGCCAGGCCGTGCGGTCCGTGCTCGGCCTGCACGGCAACGTCGAGAGCCGCAAAGACCGGCTTCACCGAAGCGTCAGCGACGACCACGACCTCGGAAGGCCCTGCAAAGGCGGAGGGGACGCCGACGTGCCGGGCGACCTCCTGTTTTGCCAGCGAAACGTAGAGGTTCCCCGGGCCGACGATCACGTCGACCTTGGGGATGGACTCGGTGCCGAAGGCCATCGCAGCGATCGCCTGGGCCCCACCCGAAGCAACCAGCCAGTCGACCTCGGCCACGTGGCACGCGGCCAGAGTGGGATCATCGATGGAGCCGTCCGCCATCGGAGGCGTGGCGACGACAACCTCCCCAACGCCGGCAACCTTGGCGACTACCGCGGTGTGCAGCACTGATGAGGGGTAGCGCGCGGCGCCTCCTGGAACGTAGCACCCGGCCCTCCCGACGGGGACGCTGCGCCTGACCACGGTGATGCCCCGGCTCTTAGTGGTCGGCTCGGACAATAGCTCCTCCCGGTATACCGCGCGGATCTGTTCCGCAGCGACCGACAGGGCATCCCGGAGCTGCTGGGTGATTCGCTTGAAGGCAGCCTCAAAGTCTCGGGGATCGTAGATCATCCTCTCAAGCCTGATCCCGTCGAAGCGCTCGGTGTAGCGTGCCACAGCGTCGTCTCCGCTGTCCCGCACTCCGGCCACGATCTCCCGTACGGTGTCCAGTGTCCCCGGAACTACCGCGTTCGGCCGCGGGATGTCCGATTCGACCAGAGGACGCCCTATCCCACGCAGATCCAAGTGGGAGAGCGACGATTCCGACACTGCATCTCCTTAACCAACGAACCAAAACCTGTCGTTGCCAGGCATCCCGCTAGTCTAATGCGATACCCTTTGTCGTCGAAGCCCGAGCAGTCTGGGGGGTGGCACGTGTCGCAACGGGCGGAAATCTCCTCCCTGGTCTCTAGCTACGAAGAGCTCAGTCGCCGGCTGGCGCAGATCGAGTCCGACCTGCACCTGGCCCGCAACGAGGCGCCCGCGCAGTCGCTCCGGTCAGCGCTGGCGTTGAACCGCTCGCTGGTGCGCGAACTCGAAGAGGCGATCCGCCGGCTCTCCTAGGCCGGGAGGCCCAGCCGCAAGCTACCGCCGCAGCACATCCTTCACCACCCGCGCAACGCGCCGGTACGCGCCCACCAGCCGCGCATGCCCCTCCGGCCACAGCTCTGATGGGGAGTTGAAGCCACACGGAATCGACACATCGATGCGTAGCTGACCCTGCAGGTTGGAGTGAACGACGAGCATCTCCGGAGATGCAGCCTCCTCCAACGCCGCCCGGGCCGCCAGGATCTTCGCCTCAGGGCGCTGGTCTCCGCGGCTCCATGTGCTCACCCTCACCTGAACTGAAGAGGAGGACTCCCCAACCACGTAGCCGATGCTGGAGCTGTGGATCCTCCGAAAGATGGCGGTAGCAGTCTCCGGCCGGAACTGCCCAAAGTCGATCTTCGCTCCGGGCGTCTCCCCGAGCATCCTCCACCATCTGGCCCGTCTCGCCTGCCGATCGAGTAGCACCGGCCTAACCTCGTCGTTCCGATCGGAGCCTTCAGGGCGGAGGACGCCCGCCAGCACCGGAAAGACGATCCCGGTGCCGGTCACCATGAACTGCACCCTGGCCAGGTAGACCTCGAAGAGCTGGCTCCTGTTCAGCCGCAAACAGGCGGCAAGATGCCGCGGCAGCGGATCCTCGGCGATCCAGACGACGGGAGCGCCACCGCTCGCTGTCATCTCGCCAATCAACCTCCCGAGACCGAAGTCGGTCGTGCTGCCCAAATCGGGCACGAGCAGCACGGTGCGAGCGAGGGAATCCTCGAGAAGGTGGATATCAGAACCGATCTGCAATCCCAGGGAGCCGACCAACTCAAGTCCTATTGCGTCCCCGAGTACATCGATATTGCTGATAAGCCATTTAGCAAGATCAAGCTGGGTGGAGAATGGCCTGTCGGCAGACCTACGCGCCCGTCCTATGGCAGTCTCCGTCATTGACCCTCCCTGGACTCGCGATCACTCGAACCTCTTTCGCGGGTGCCGAGCACGCTCGTACCTAGAATAACGCATCAACATACGTTGACTAGCTGCAAAAACGCTCAATCGTGTCCCCGTTAAGCCCGCAACAATTCGCAGGGCGCGCGCTACTTTCGCTCCACTTTATTCTTCAACTCCGCGCCGGCAATTTCCACCTAAAAGAGGGCGTATTAGCGTTCACCTCCCCACTTTGAGTAGTACTTAACGCCGACAAGGGAGTCAGACCCGGTCCCCCTTCGCCGGCGGCGCTACATCTCCCGGTGGGCAAGCGCACTCAAGCTATGATCGCCAGAACCGTGTTACTGCCGAGTACGCCCAGCTTCTCAACGCCTCGCCACGCTCCGGCGAAGACCGATCAGCTGGACTGGCCGAGTTTTTGGACCTTCCCGCCCACCGTGGCGGTAAGCGACCTCCAGTCGGCCTCGAATGCCGCCGCCCCCTGCTGCTGGAGGGTTACCGCCATCTCCGCGAAGTCCACCCCGTGCGCCACGATCCCGGCGATGGTCTCTCGCGCCGCGGAGACGGAGCTGCCGAGAACCGGATCGACGCTGCCATGGTCGGCAAAGGCCAGCAAAGTCTTCTCGGGCACGGTATCGATGGTCCCCGGAGCTGCCAGCTTCCCCAGATAGTAGGTATCCGGAAAGTCCGGATTCTTGGTCGATGTCGAAGCCCAGAGAAGCCGCTGGGGACGGGCGCCACCAGCCTCCAGCCGGCGCGACCGCGCAGTGTCCAGGAGTTCCTGGTAGGCGACGTAGATCTCCTGCATGACCGCCAGCCCCGCCTTTGCGCAAAGCTCCGGCGGAACCAGGGTGTCGATCGCTCCGTCCCATCGCGACACGAAAACCGAAGCCACCGAGGCGACCTCCAGCTCAAGCCCCTCGGCCTCCCGGCGCTCGATCCCCTCCAGATAGGCGCTGGACGCCCCCCGGTACTGGCCGGCATCGAAGAGCAAGGTGACGTTGACCGGGATTCCCTCGTAGATCAGCTGGCTTACCGCCTCGAAACCGGCGGGCGTCCCAGGAACCTTTATCATCACGTTGGGGTTGGCAAAGCGCGCGTGCAGCCGGTGGGCCCACAATAACGTCTGCCGGGAGTCTGCGGCAAATTGCGGCGGCACCTCGATGGATACGTAGCCGTCCCTTCCGCCGGTTGCCGAGTACACCGGCATGAACAGATCGGATGCTTCCGAAAGGTCCCAGATCGCAAGTTCGTAGACCAGCTCCTCTGGATCAGATGATTCCAGCGCCGCCTTCGCCAGCAAGGCGTCGTAGTCCGAAGAACCCGCGATGGCGTGCGACAGGATGGAGGGGTTCGAGGTGAGACCGGTCACCCGAAGATCGTTTATGTACCTCGCCAACGTTCCCGAGGAGAGCAGGCGTCGTGAGATCGCGTCCAGCCAGATGCTCTGCCCCTCGCCTACCAGTTCGTCAATGGCCGTCATGCTTCCTCCATCCCTTACGGTATGCCGGGAACTCCCGCATACCCCTGCTAACACCGCTACCTGCCAGCCCACAGCACCTAGCTGTTTGGCCGCCCCCTCAGACGCCGGTAGGCCGCCACCAGACCGGCGGTGGAAGAATCCATCCCCGAGATGTCGGGCGCCCTCGCGCCAACCAGCGGACCAACCAGGTCGGCCGCCATCTCCTTGCCGAGCTCGACACCCCACTGATCGAAGGAATCTATCCCCCAGATCACCCCTTGCGTAAATACCGAGTGCTCGTAGAGCGCGATCAGCGACCCCAAAGTTCTGGGCGTGAGCTGGGGGAACAGCAGCACTGTGCTCGGCCGGTTGCCGGGCATCCGCTTGTGGGGAATCACCTCCTCGGCTACCCCGGCAGCCCGCAGATCTGCCTCGCTGCGGCCAAAAGCCAACGCCGCGGCCTGCGCAACGCCGTTTGCGAACAGCAGATCCTGCTGGTCCGGCGGTCCCGCGACCGGCTCGGCGAAGAGGACGATATCTGCCGGAATCAGTGTCGTCCCCTGGTGGAGAAGCTGGTAAAACGCGTGCTGGCCGTCCGTTCCCGGCTCCCCCCAGATCACCGCCCCGGTATTGTACTCGACCCCACTGCCATCGAGCCTCACCGACTTGCCGTTCGACTCCATCACCAGCTGCTGCAGGTAGGCCGGCAAGCGCCGCAGCCGTTCGGAGTACGGAAGGATCGCCTGGGTCTGCGCTCCCCAAAAGTTCCGATACCACACCGCAAGCAGTCCCATCAGCACCGGCACGTTGCTCTCGAGCGGTTGCGAGCGCATATGAGCGTCGATCTCGGCAAAACCGGCGAGGAAGGAGCGGAACCGTTCGGGCCCGATCGCAACCATCAGCGAGAGTCCAACCGCCGAGTCGACGGAGTACCGGCCGCCGACGAAATCCCAGAATCCGAAGGTGTTGGCAGGATCGATTCCGAAGCCGGATACGAGATCCAGGTTGGTAGAGACCGCGCAGAAGTGATGGGCGATCACATCCTCCCGGTCTCCAAGCCGATCGAGAATCCATTGCCTCGCCACGCGAGCGTTGGTCATGGTCTCGAGAGTGGTGAAAGTCTTGGAGGCAACAACGAACAGCGTCGTCTCCGGATCGCAGCTCTCCATAACCGAGGCGATCGCCGCCGGGTCGATGTTGGAGACGAACCTGAAGTCGATATCCCTGGTGGCGTAGTCCGCCAGCGCGTAGGTGGCCATCTCCGGGCCGAGGTACGACCCGCCGATCCCGATGTTGACCACCGTGGCTATCGGCCTTCCGGTCGCCCCGCGGAATCCACCACTCCGGACCGACGTGGCAAACTCCGACATCCGTTCGAGCACCGAGTTTACCTCGGCGACAACGTCGCTTCCCGCAACCACGAGCGCGGGGCCATTTTGCATCCTCAAGGCGACGTGGAGCACCGACCGGTTCTCGGTGGTATTGATAACCCGTCCCGACCACATCGCGTCGATAGCATCCTCGAGCCCGCGGCGCCTCGCCAACCGTACGAGGGTTCCAACCACCGAGCTGTCGATGAGGTTCTTGGAGAAGTCGACGACCGCAGAACCGGCCACGCACCGGAGGCGCTCGGCCCGTCCCGGATCCTCCTCGAAGAGCCCCCTGATAGTCGCGCCCTTCAGCTCACTGGCGTATCGCTTCAGATCCGACCATTCGTCCAACTCCATTGGAGAGCTCCCTATGAGCGGGTAAGGCACGCTTTACCTCCTGATGCTTTGTTAGAGCCTATCCGATCGATCTCCACCTCCACAGGGACCGTCATATTCCTTCGGTCCCATGCTAGGCACGGCCTCTGATCGCAAGGTGAGAGCGGCGGCCGCTTGAACCGGTGCCATCGATTGCGCCGCGTGGACCTCCCCATCCACGGGGGTGGGGATTGCGCTCCGGTCAAGCTCAAAGCGTTGCGTTAGGATCAGCCGGAACCAAACCCAGCTCACCCGAGCACAGGGCAGCAAGCAGCTGCGCCCCGACAACGCCTGGCATCTGCAGGTGCACGTCGTGATCGGCCACCATGCCAAGAAGCTGCGAACCCCTCGCCGCCCCTTCGATCAAGCAGCGCGAGGCCTCGAGCTTCCGCCGATCTTCCGCAGGATTGCCCGATAGCGCGGCGATTACCAGTAACCTTGCCTCGATTTCGCCAGCGCACGCCACCATGTCGAACTCGAAAAGATCGGAGAGAATGCGGAGGTGATCCGGGAGCGGAAGGCTCCTAACCACCTCTCCCCCCCTCCCCCGAGAAAAGCTGCCCAGAGCCGCCTCCACCGCTCCCTCGGGAAAGCCCCGATACCGCTCGCCAAGGCGGGCGCCGAGGCTCTCCCAGGAGATACCGGCAACGTCGGGGGGCGTGAGCGCCTGCAACATCTCATCCTTGGTGCCGAAGCGATCCCTCAACCTCTCCAGCACCCCGTCGACCATCGCGACCAGCTCTATCCCCGAGGGGTGGCGGCGGGCGAAGCAGGTGGCCACGGCAGCTCCCCACGATTGCCCGGCGACGGCAGCAACTTCTAGCGAGAGCTCCTCTGCACACCGGAACAGATCATCCGTTGCCAGTTCGATCCCGAGCGGTCCTCCCTGCCCGCCCGAAGCCCCGTGACCCCTGAGGTCCGGCACGGCAACCCGGAAGTAGGGAGAAAGCAGGCGGGCGACCGGCCACCAAAGCCGACCGTTGGAGGCGAGTCCATGCACCAGCAGGATGGTCCGGCCGGGATCGCCAAAAAGCTCCACCCGGATCGGCACCCCATCCTTCATCATCACCACCTCGGTAGTGAACCTCCCCGCCCTTACGGACGGGGCTTCTGGCCCCGCCGTTTGATTGGGGTTACTTGGCATCGCCGTCCTCACGCCACCGCGACCAACTGGTCCGGCCCCGAGGGGCTGGTGGATGATTGGGC
>JAJYHR010000157.1 GCA_021784675.1 Actinomycetes bacterium | reverse complement strand
GAGGGGGTCTCCTACGGACACCGGCTGCGGAATCCGGATGCCGGGATGGTCGCCACCTTTCCGGCGGGGTACGCCGACGGGGTGCCCCGCTCCCTCTTCGAGGGCGGCGGCGAGGTCCTGATCGGCGGCGAGCGCCGCCCACTGGCCGGGGTGGTGACCATGGACTACTCGATGGCATGGGTCGGCTCCGATCCGGTGGCGCCCGGCGACGAGGTGGTGCTGATCGGCTCCCAGGGGGAGGAGAGCATCGATGCCGCCGAGTGGGCGCTAAAGACCGGAACCATCTCCTACGAGGTGCTGGCGCGGTTGGGCCCGAGGATACCGCGGAGGTACGCGGGGTGAGCCGCGACGAGGAGCTGGCCCAACTGATCAGGGAGATCGGCGCCTGCAACCGGTGCGGTCTCGCTGCGGGCCGCACCCACACAGTGCCGGGCGAGGGTGCCGTCCCCTCCGGGGTGATGTTCATCGGCGAGGGTCCCGGAGCCCGCGAGGACGAGCTTGGCCGGCCCTTCGTTGGCCGCTCCGGAGCGCTCCTCGACCGGCTCATCCAGGAGGAGTTCGGCTTCGACCGCAGGAGCTGCTACATCGCCAACGTGGTGAAGTGCCGCCCCCCGGGCAACCGGGACCCCGCGGACGACGAGGTGAGCGCCTGCTCGGGATACCTTGCCCGGCAGCTGGAGCTGGTGGATCCGCAGGTGGTGGTCCTCCTGGGACGGATCGCCGCCTCCCGCCTTCTCGAGCGGCGCGACCCGCTCAAGGAGCTGCGTGGCCGCCGGTTCGAGATCGGAGGCCGGCGCTACATCCCCACCTACCACCCGGCCGCAGCCCTTCGCGGCGGCGCTAGCGTGGTTACCGAGATGCGCGTTGACTTTGCCCGAGCGCACCTGGTCATGCTGGGTGCCGGGTAGGAGTGCCGGAGCTGTTTCTGGCCAGCGAGGCCGAGACCGAGGAGCTCGGGCTCCGGATCGGCCGCGCCCTCGCGCCCTCGACCATCCTGCTCCTCGACGGGGAGCTCGGAGTGGGGAAGACCACCGTGACCCGCGGGATCGCGAGGGGGCTCGGCGTGGAGAGGGAGGTGACCTCGCCGACCTTCCTCACGCTCAAGGTCTACGCGACCAGCCTCGGGGTGCCCCTGCTCCACGTAGACCTCTACCGGGTGGCCGCCGAGGGGTACCTCGAGGAGCAGGGGATCCTCGAGGAGGTGGACGAGGGCGCTATCGCGGTGGTCGAATGGGGCGAGAAGGCGGGCGACCTGCAGGGTTACATGACGCTCGAGTTGAGGATCACCGAGGAGGGTGAGGGCCGGCGGGGTCTCTTGAGCGCCGGTGCGGAGTGGAAGGAACGGTTGGAGCGCGTTGGCTTGGAGATCTGAGAGTCCCCTGGTGCTGGCGATCGACTCCCGGGCCCGGGTAGGGTTCGCGGCTGCTGGTTTCCTGGGAAGGGTGGAGGTGCTCTATCCGCGGGACCCGGCGCGGCCGCTGGCCGACCTGGGGGAGCGGGCAGCCGAGCTGCTCCGCCTCTGTGGAGATCCCGATGGCGTCGGGGTGGTTACCGGGCCCGGCGGCGTGGTTGCGGTGCGGGGAGGGGTCGCCTTTGCCCGGGCGTTCGCGATGGCCCGCTCGCTTCCGGCGGTCGGAGTCACCGTCTTCGCCGCGGTGGAGGCCTCCGTCGACCGGGGCGAGTCGCCGCTCATCGTGGCCGAACCGATGGGGAGGGGTCATCTGGCGGTGGCGGAGTACGGCTTCGGGGAGGCCGGGGAGCCCCAACCCAGGTTGATCGCTCGCGGCGAGCTGCTCGCGGCGGGCGTCCTGGTGGCAGGGCTGGCAACCGCCGAGGAGAGCTTCGGGGGCACCGCCACCGGCGTCTACGCCCCGACCCCCGAGGCGCTGGCGGGGCTAGTGGTGTCGCAGCTGGCCGCGGGTGCGGCAGTTGGCCCGGAGAGCCTTTTCCCTCTGTACCTCCGCGACGCCGGCGCCCGCCGTTCTTACGAGGTGAGAGGGCCCGACGGCGTGATCGCTCGGGTGGGAGATGGGGAACGGTGAGCGGGCTGGAGGTGAAGATCGAGGCGATGCACCGGCGCCACCTTGCCGCAGTGGAGCGGGTGGAGCGGGAGCTGTCGGCGATACCGTGGTCGAAGTCCCTCTTCCTCCAGGAGATCTCCCGGAGCGGCGACCGCTACTACCGGGTAGCCATGTGCCGCCGGGAGCTGGTCGGCTTCGTCGGGATGATGTGGGTGGCCGACGAGGCGCACATCACCAACCTGGGGGTGTCGAAGCGGGCCTGGGGCAAGGGGATCGCCAGCCGCCTCCTTCTCGACGCCCTCGACCACGCGAGCGACGGCGGCATCAAGGACTGCACGCTGGAGGTGCGGGCCGGCAACCTGCGCGCGCAGCGGCTCTACTTCCGGTTCGGCTTTGTCGCCGTCGGGGTCCGGCGGGCTTACTACCACAACAACGACGAGGATGCCATCATCATGTGGGCCTACGATCTGGCGAGCGATCGGGAGCGGAACCGCCGTGCCGGGATCGCCTCCGCACTGGAGGTGAGGAAGGGCGATGGCTGAGCTGCGCCTGGTGGAGTCCGGGGTGATCCTCGGGCTCGAGACCTCTTGCGACGAGACCGCGGCCGCGGTCATCGCCGGGGGGAAGGTCCTCTCCTCGGTGATCAGATCGCAGGTGGAGGTGCACGCACCCTACGGCGGGGTGGTCCCCGAGCTGGCGGCGAGGGCCCACGACGCGGCGGTGGGCGAGGTCGTCCTGCAGGCCATGGAGGTCGCCGGCGTCGCGCCCTCCGGGGTTGAGGCGGTGGCGGTCACCAGCGGTCCCGGGCTGCCGAGCGCGCTGGCGGTCGGGGTCTCGTCCGCGCTCGGCCTGGCGGTGGGGCTGCAGGTTCCGCTGATCGGGGTGGACCACATGGAGGGCCACCTGTTCGCGGGAACGCTGGCCGGACCGATCGAGCTTCCAGCGCTGGTGCTGCTGGTCTCGGGGGGGCACTCCGAGCTGATCGCGGTCGACCGTCCCGGCGCCTACCGGAGGATCGCCGCCACTCGCGACGACGCCGCCGGTGAGGCCTTCGACAAGGTGGCGCGGCTCCTGGGGCTCGGCTTTCCGGGCGGCCCGGCCATCGAGAGGGCGGCGGCAGCTGGCAACCGCGAGCTGGTGAGCTTTCCCCGGGCGGTAGTGAAGGAGGGGCTCGATCTCTCCTTCTCGGGGCTGAAGACCGCGGTCCGGCGGTACGTGGAGGCCAACCCGGCGGCCGCGGTCGCCGACATCGCTGCCTGCTTCCAGGAGGCGGCGGTGGATACCCTCGCCGACCGGGTGGCCCGGGCGATCGAGGCCGGGTGCTACTCGACACTGGTGGTCGGTGGGGGGGTCGGAGCCAACCTGCGTCTCCGAGAGCGGCTGGCGGGGATCGCCTCCCGCTACGGCTTGCTGGCGGCGATCCCCCCGCCGGCTCTCTGCACCGACAACGGCGCCATGATCGCGGCCGCCGGAGCCTGGAGGCTCTCCGAAGGCGCGCCCGCCGGCTATCTCCTGGATGTGGATCCCGGCCGTAGTCTGGTGCGATAGCGGGTGGTGAGGGGAAATTCGCCCCGGCGGTCAGAGTTGGCACTCTGCATGCTAGAGTGCTAAGTGGCCGGAAAACGGTTCGCTATCCCCAATAATCCATCTTTGGAAATCAGATACAAGGAGGCAGAGAGATGAATCTCCAACCGCTAGAGGACCGCATTGTGGTCCGCCCCGCCGAGTCCGAGGAGCGGACGGCGTCCGGGCTGGTCATCCCCGACACCGCGAAGGAGAAGCCCCAGCAGGGCTTGGTTCTCGCGGTCGGCCCTGGGAAGCGCGCGGACTCCACCGGAGAGCTGATTCCCGTCGATGTCAACACCGGAGATACCGTGGTCTACTCGAAGTACGGTGGAACCGAGATCACCGTTGACGGCGAGGACCTGCTGATCCTCAACGCCCGGGACGTGCTGGCGAAGGTGGTCAAGTAAGTGGCGAAGATCCTTATCTTTGATGACCAGGCCCGCCGGGCCCTGGAGGCGGGTGTAAACAAGCTGGCGGATACGGTGAAGGTTACCCTCGGCCCCAAGGGGCGGAACGTGGTGCTCGCCAAGTCCTTTGGGGCCCCCACCATCACCAACGACGGCGTCTCTATCGCTCGGGAGATCGAGCTCGAGGACCCGTACGAGAACATGGGCGCCCAGCTGGTCAAGGAGGTTGCCACCAAGACCAACGACGTGGCTGGCGATGGGACCACCACCGCTACCGTCCTTGCCCAGGCGCTTATCCGGGAGGGGCTGCGCAACGTGGCCGCCGGAGCGAACCCGATGGCTCTGAAGCGGGGCATCGAGCAGGCGGTATCGGCCGCGGTTGACGCCATCGCCTCCCAGGCCAAGCCGGTCGAGGGGAAGAGCGACTTCTCCCAGGTCGCCGCGATCTCGGCCGCCGACACCGCGATCGGCGAGGTGCTTGCCGAGGCGATCGACCGGGTCGGCAAGGACGGCACGGTTACCGTCGAGGAGTCGAACACCTTCGGACTCGAGCTCGAGTTCACCGAGGGTATGCAGTTCGACAAGGGCTACCTCTCCCCGTACTTCGTCACCAACCAGGAGCGGCAGGAGGCGATCCTCGAGAGCCCCTACATCCTGTTCACCTCGTCGAAGATCTCCTCCATCCACGACCTGTTGCCCCTTCTCGAGAAGGTGATGCAGGCCGGCAAGCAGCTGCTGATCATCGCCGAGGATGTCGAGGGCGAGGCGCTGGCGACCCTGGTGGTCAACAAGATCCGGGGCACCTTCACCTCGGTCGCGGTCAAGGCCCCCGGCTTTGGCGAGCGCCGGAAGGCGATGCTCCAGGACATGGCGGTCCTTACCGGCGGCCAGGTGATCGCCGAGGAGGTGGGCCTGAAGTTGGAGACGGCGACCCTCGACCTGCTTGGGCAGGCGCGCCGGGTCGAGGTCACCAAGGACGCCACCAAGATCATCGGCGGCAGCGGTGCCAAGGCCGAGGTCGACGGTCGGATCGCCCAGATCAGGCGCGAGATCGACGAGACCGACTCGGATTGGGATCGGGAGAAGCTCCAGGAGCGGCTGGCCAAGCTGGCCGGCGGCGTCGCGGTGGTCAAGGTTGGCGCGGCCACCGAGGTCGAGCTGAAGGAGAAGAAGCACCGGATCGAGGATGCTCTCTCCGCTACCCGCGCCGCGATCGAGGAGGGCATCGTCGCAGGCGGTGGTACCGCACTCCTCCGGAGCCGGTCGTCGGTTGCCGAGGTTGTGGCCAAGCTCGAGGGCGATGAGGCGACCGGGGCTGCCCTGGTGGCTAAGGCACTCGAGGAGCCGCTCAAGTGGATCGCCTACAACGCCGGCCTCGAGGGACCGGTTGCGGTGCAGGCGGTGGAGCGGGAGCGGGGGTCCGTCGGCCTCAACGCCCGGACCGGAGTCTACGAGGACCTGGTGAAGATCGGTGTGATCGATCCAGCCAAAGTGACTCGCTCGGCGCTGCAGAACGCGGCATCCATTGCTGCGCTGCTGTTGACAACCGAGGCGCTCGTCGCCGACAAGCCCGAGCCCAAGGACGGCGCGGCGGCTGCTGCGGCCGCCGGAATGGGCGGAATGGGCGGAATGGGCGGAATGGGCGGAATGATGTAGCCGGCTGGAGTCGGTTCGTCGGGAGGGCAGGCGTGTCGCGCCTGCCCTCCGGCTATTTTGGAGGTAGATGTCAGCGTTCGTGCAGGAGTTGCCCCTGCCCTTGCACCGGGTGAGGATCCCGACCCGGGGGTTCGATCTTCCCGGGAGCCACGAGGCTTGCCGCGAGCTCTTGAGGGAGCGGCTATCGCCAATACCGGCGGAGACCGGATCGCTCCGCTCGGCGGTCGCGGCGCTGCTCTTCAACTCCGATGGCGCCTGCGGTCTCCTACTCACTCGCCGCTCGCGCGGACTGCGCGCCCACCCGAACGAGGTGTCGTTCCCGGGCGGCGGCCTCGAGGAGGGCGAGGGGATCCTGGAGGGTGCGCTGCGAGAGGTGAGCGAGGAGATCGGGGTCGACCCCTCGCTTGTGGAGCCGCTGGGATTTCTGGGCGTAGCGGCAACGCGCAGCACCAAGAGCACCTTCGGGTGCGTGGTGGGGACGCTCGACGGCCTGCCAGAGATGGCGCCGAACCCGGCCGAGGTGGAGCGGGTGCTGGTTCTGCCGGTGACCGGCGCTTACATGGGCACCCACCTGACCGGGGAGCTCTGGTACCTCGATAGGGAGTGGCGGCAGCTCTTCTTCATCGACGCCGGCGAGGATCTGGTCTGGGGAGCGTCGGCCTATCTGGTGGTCAAGCTGCTGGCACTGCTTCAGCGCGCCGCCACGTAGAGGGGTTGCTGGAGGTATGCGAAGGGTCCGCTGGCGTCGAGAAGGGTGGCTCTGGTGATGCCGATGCCGTCGCTGCTGATCTGGGTCCGGGCCGATATCGCCACCGTGGTCTCCTTCGGGTAGCGGATGATGGTAGTCGAGACCGCTGGCGGGATGAAGAGGTAGTTGTCGATCGGGAGCACCGAGCTGATGCCGTTGGCTGAGTCGGCTACCAGGACCGCCGCCTCGATGGGGGCGATCTCCTCCCCCTCCACCAGCGGGATGCGCGGTGTCGCCCAGGCTGTCGAGGGTCCTGTCTGGCCGAAGTCGCCCTCGAGGAAGCTCCAGTCGATAGCGGCTCCGTAGGGGAAGGCGGAGATGGCGCTGCTGGGCCGCCCCGCGGCCGGACCCGGGATCGTGGCGGTGATCCCGACATCGGTGATGCCATCGCCAGCGGCGAGCAGCTTCCACGCCCGGAGGTTGATTACCGGCCTTCCCCCGGCGGCGCCGGTGGTCTCGACCAGCTGGATGCGCCTTCCCTCCCGCAACGTCCGGGTGGAAAAGGCGATCGTCTCCAGCGGAACGGGCCCGAGAAGGTCTATGTTGAGCTGGCCCACGACCAGCCCCCCGCCGCCGTCGTGCCTGAGGATCTCGTGGAGGGCAAGGGCCGACGGCGGTCCTCCATGGCAGGCTCCGGGATCCCACGGACCCTGGCAGTGGAGGGTCGGCTGGTAGGTGCCGTCGGCCAACGCTGCATAGAAGGCCTCGGTGGCCGGAGCTTGCATACGTGCAGAGTCTAAGACCCGCTCTGCAATTCCGGCAAGATGCCGGGTTCACGGCTTGGGGGCACTCCTGAACCGCCTGTAACGGTAGAGCGGCGGTACGCTGCTGCTCGCCAGGAGATCGCCGCCGCCTGCGGCCACGTTGTTGATGGCCGCAGGCGCCGACCACCCTGAGCGCCTCGTGCGCAATGCGCCCGAGGCGCCGGCGCTGCCTACGAGGATGCGCTCGGCGAGATGGCGATTGGGCTCTACAGGACCGAGTGCGCAAGGAAGGACTCGCCGTTTCGAAGCGCGCCGATCACCGCCGTGGCGGATCTTGAGGCGATAACCTTGGCATGGGTCCACTGGTACAACAACACCAGGCTGATGCACCGCCTCGGTTTTCGCCCGCCAGCGGAGGCGGAATACTGAACGAGTTGGCGACCGCAATCCCCGTCCGTGAGGGCGTGGTCAAGGTCGCCGGTTGCGTGGCGGCCTCCCCTGCCGGTTGGGTAATTGCTGGGTCTCGATGTATCGCTTGATGATTTCCAGCGGAGCCCCACCTGCCG
>JAJYHR010000135.1 GCA_021784675.1 Actinomycetes bacterium | reverse complement strand
AATAAGGCGGGTGTTCGACGCCCCGAAGCCCCTGGCCGCGCTGACATAGTCGCGAGTCCTTATCGAGAGCGTCTCTCCCCTCACCAAGCGAGCGGTTGAGAGCCAGCTCACTCCGGAGATCACCAGGATAATGAGGATGAGGGTCGGCCGCACGATCGACGCCAGCAGGATCACGAAGAACAGGAACGGGATAGACAGCAAAGCATCTACTACGCGCATCATGATCGAGTCGACAGCACCTCCGACAAATCCGCTTACCGTTCCCCAGACAACTCCGAAACCGGTACCTATCACACCCACTGCCAGGCCAAGTTCGATGGTGCTCTGGCCGCCGAGCATCAGCCGCCCCAGCTCGTCCTTACCCGTCGGGCTGGTTCCAAGAAGGTGCGCACCAGAAGGAGCTTGATTTTCGCGCAGCAGGTTGGTCGATATCTGGTTGGTGTGGTAGAAAATCGGACCCAGATAGCAGAAGGCAATAACCGCCACCAGAATGGCAAGGCTAGCGACGGCAAGCTTGTTAGCCGCGAACGTGCCAAGCGCGATACTGAGTGGGCTTTGCGGAGCCGAGATCTCCTCTGGCGCCTCGGTGCCCACGAGCGTGTGCGCCGCTACCCGTTCCGCTGCCTCCTCGTCGCTCTGCGACATCACCACACCCCCTCTGCCCGACGGATAACGAGCAGGGCTACGAATTCCGTTGTAATTTCACCGCGTTGCGACTACATTACTCGCATTTGCCCCTATTCGCACCTGAACACATAAATGTTTTCGCAATAGAAACACGGATACCAAGGCCGCTCGATCGAGCTTCAACCCCGCTCTCCGGGAGTTCAAAGCTGCCCTCTGCGGCCTGGAGCCGACGATTTTTGCTGGCAAACCTGTGCAAGTACCGTCGTCACGATCTTTCTCCATTTTCTTGCCCCACCTCCCCCATGGCCTGCCCGCACGCGGGGCGCCGATCCGACCTTGACGTAGCCCTTTTTTTGCAGTATATCTGGAATTGAATCACTGTTCAAATAAGCCCGGCGTACTGACCGAGGCTAGAAAGTGAGGCAAGAAATGCTGGCTGCCTCCGTGGGACGCCGGGCGAGCTGCAAGAAGTTGGATCCCGCCTGCGGCACCAGGATTCGGCGGGAACTGGATGAAATACAGGCTGGCGACCCGCCACCGATCCAGATCGAGCCGCCCGCCAACGCGAAGCTCTACCCCGTCCTGGTTCGCACCGCAGGGGTGCTGGCTGCCTCCAACCGCAACATTCGCCTTCACAATGCTTCGGACCCCTCCCCTCTGCCTGCGGCTGGTACGCTCGCTTCCAGGAGTTGAAGGTGGCCAAGACCGAGTTCCCCTACCTGGCCTCCCCGCTGGCCATCGGGCAGGTTATCCTGAAAAATCGCATAGTGTCATCCGGTCACGACACGGTGATGGTTAGCGCCGGACGTACCACCGAACAGCTCGTTGCGTACCACGCCGCCAGGGCCCAAGGCGGCGCAGGGTTGATCGTCGTCCAGGTGGCCGGGGTCCACGAGTCCGCCCGCTACACCTCCCACATTCTCATGGCCGCAGATGACAGCTGCATCCCCGGATATGAGCAGCTTGCGCAGGCGGTCCACCCCCACGGAACCCGGCTAATCGGGCAGCTCTTCCATCCCGGAAAGGAGGTGATGGAGTCGCAGGACGGTTCGCTACCCGTCGCTCTCGCACCCTCCTCCATCCCCAACGAGAGGTTCAGGGTGATGCCCCGCGCCCTTGCCGCTAGCGAGATATGGGAGATCCAGGCTGGCTATGCCGCAGCAGCGTGCAGGCTAATCCTGGCAGGGCTGGACGGGGTCGAGATCGTCGCCAGCCATGGATACCTCCCATCCCAGTTTCTCAATCCCACCAGCAACCAGCGGGAAGACAGCTATGGAGGAACTCCCGGCAACCGGCTGCGCTTCCTTGTCGAGGTCCTCGAGAAGATCAGGGAAAAGCCGGGCAAGGGTGTGGTCGGGTTGAGAATTTCGGTCGGCGAGCGCGATCCCAATGGTCTTCCCGAGGAAATTGCGCTGGAGGCCCTGGCCTTCCTGTCCGAGCGGAAGCTGATCGACTACGCCAGCGTGACCACCGGCACCTCCGCGAGCCTGGGCGGATCCGACCACATAGTCCCCGACATGGCGTGGGCCAACGGGTATGCCGCGCCACTCGCGCGCAGGGTCAAGGAACTCGTCGACGTGCCGGTAATGATCGCAGGCCGAATCAACCAACCCCAAGATGCGGAGCGCATCATTGCCAGTGGCGACGCCGACGCCTGCGTTATGACCCGCGCTCTCATCTGCGATCCGAGGATGCCCGAGCTCGCCTTTGCAGGCAGGTCCGAGGAGATCCGGGCTTGTGTAGCTTGCAACCAGGCCTGCATAGGCCACTTTCACGCCGGTTACCCAATATCGTGCATCCAGCACCCCGAGACCGGGCGCGAGTTCAGATTCGGGCGACGCATCGCGGCACCCAAACCAAAGCGAGTTCTTGTTGTAGGAGGCGGTCCCGGCGGGTTGAAGGCAGCTGCGGTGGCAGCCGAGCGCGGCAACCAGGTTACGATCGCCGAAGCCGGGAGCAGACTCGGAGGCCAGGTCCTTCTGGCTGAGCAGCTGCCTGGCCGGGAAGAGTTTGGAGGGGTCGCCCAGAATTTGATCCGAGAGGTAGTCAAATCGGGGGCGCAAGTGAGAACCGGAACCCGCGCCGATATGCACCTGATCAGATCCCTCTCTCCCGACGCGGTGATCGTGGCGACCGGATCAACTCCGTACCGGCCACCGATCACGGTGATGGGGTCGCCCCTAATCCTCGACGCCAGGCAGGTCATAGCCGAAGGAGTGAGTATCCGCGGAAACGCCGCCGTCATCGATTGGAGGGGAGACTGGGTAGGTATCGGGGTGGCGCGGATCCTTGCCGCGCGCGGCAACCGAGTCACCCTGGTTACCCCAGGATATGCCCCCGGAGAGACGCTCCAGCAGTACGTACGGGACGGGCTGCTCTCAGCTCTGCACCACCAGCACGTCGATATAGTTGCCCTGGCCCGGTTGTACGGGGTCGACGACGATACGGTGTACCTTCAGCACGTCCTCACGGAACAGCCGGTGCTCCTCGAGGATGTGCGCGGCACCGTGCTTGCGACCGGCAGCCAGCCCAGCGACCAGCTTCTGCGAGAGCTGGAGGCCAGCTCCATTCCCACCTACGGTGTTGGCGACTGCATGGCACCAAGAACAGTGGAGGAGGCCGTGCTTGAGGGGTTGATCGCCGGTAGCACCGTTTGAGCACGGCCAGCTACCCTTCACTATCGAACACGAGCCTCCCTCTGATCCAGGTCATGTCCGCCTTGACATCCTCCAACGCCCGGCCGGAGAGGTTGAAGAGGTCGGCATCCAGAACGGCCAGATCGGCATCCATCCCCTGTTCAATTCTCCCGGTTATGTCCTCGATGAAGTGGACGCGCGCCGAGCCCTGCGTGAACGCTTCGATCGAAGCGTCGAGGCTCAGCGCCTGATCCCCCAGGAACGGGGTGCGGACGCCACCATCCCCTGAAAGCGCGCGGCTACGGGAAACTGCAACCGCGATCTGCTCTAGCGGGCTGGCGCTAGAGACCGGCCAATCGCTGCCGAAGGCGAGGTGTGCACCGCTGCGCCACAACGCTCCAAACGGGTACTGCCAGCGCGCTCGTACCTCGCCCAAGACCGGGATGGTGAGATCGTCCATCTGGGGCTCGTGACAGGCCCAGAGAGCCTGGATGTTCGCGGCTACTCCAAGTGCGACAAACCGTCCGAGATCATCGGGGTGTACAACCTGCAGGTGCGCTATCTGGTGGCGCCGGTCCGATGGTCCATTCTCGCTCCGCGCCAGAGCAACCGCGTCCAGCGCTCCGCGGACGGCAGCATCGCCGATGGCATGGAAATGCGCTTGAAACCCAAGCCTCTCCATGGCCGGAAGCGCTGCGCTCAGCTGTTCCGCTGAGATGAACGGCTCACCGGAGTGAGACCCGGAGGGCCCGCCGAGATATCCGATATATGGCTCCAGCATCCAAGCAGTGCCTACTTCAATCCCACCATCGAGCATCAGCTTTACCGTGCTAGCGCGCACGCCAGCCTCCTCGAGCAGGCTTCGCCGCCGCACCAGCTCGCCTAGCTGCTCGACCCCTGCGCTCCGGTCCCACCACAGGGCGGCCGATGCCCGGCCAATCAGCGCACCTTTGCTCGCAAGGTCGATGTAGGCCAGACCGATCTTCGGCGTGACGATGGCATCCTGCCAAGCAGTTATTCCCAAGGAGATCAGGTGTTCCTGCCCGAGCTCGAGTGCCCGGCGCATGCCATCGCGGGTAGTCTCCGGCAGCAACCGCCGCACAGGTTCCATAGCCCCGTCATGGAGCACCCCGACCGGTCGCCCGTCCGGTGCCCGCTCGATGCGGCCATCGCTGGGATCGGCAGTGCCGCTGTCGATTCCGGCAGCGTTCAGAGCGGCGGTACTCACCCACGCCGAGTGGCCACCTGCCTCGGTGAAGAATGCGACGCGGTTGCCCACCACTGCGTCGAGAGCCCCGGCCGGGGGGATCCCCCTCTCGAACCACTCGAGTAGCCAACCGTCCCCGACCACCACCTCCAGATCGCTATGCTCCGCCACGTACGCGGCGACTGCATCCAGGCAGCCAGAGGCAGACGAAGCCTGGCTCAAGTCACAGGAAAGCATCCGAAGACCGCCGTCTACCGGGTGCACGTGGGCATCCTGGAAGCCCGGCACCACCGTCCGCCCCCGAAGATCCACAGTCTCGCAGGAACGATCGACCGCGTCCCGGACCGCCGAGTCTGAACCCAAGGCCACGATCTTGCCGGAACCTATGGCCAGCGCCGATACTGCGCCTCGACGAGGGTTCCAGATCCTGCCGGAGTGGAGGACCACGTCCGCCCTCATTGGAGCTTTACCACCATCCCCGTGCCCCGGATGGATTGCGGCGCAATCCGCAACCGGCACTTGCCGGCTCGGGCGATCACTTTGCCGCTGCCACGTACCACCTCGACGGCTCCGGATTTCCAAAGGCCTGCTGAGGCTGCCACCCCTTGATCGTGTCCTTCACGACCGAGATCCGGTTATCCCAGGTCGGGAACCAGAGGCCCGCGACCTGCCGCGAGATGTAGTTCTCGTAGTTGTACAGGTACTGGAGGCCTGTGTGCGTATGGGTCAGCTCGATGAGCCTCTGCGCTGTCGGGCTATAGTACCCCCCGCCCCAGTAGTTGCCCTGACCGAACATCTGGCCGCCAGTCGGGTAGACATCTGCCTGCCCGTAGTTCCACAGCCAAGCGCTGTAGAGGACGATGCCCCAGTTGCACGGCCCCGAAGAAGGGCAAACCCCACCGATGGAGAACAGCGTGGACTGGCTCTCCGGATGCAACACGATACCAACTCCCGCCGACGAGGCCGCTGTTGCGAACGCCTGCACCTGCGAAGCGAGGGTTTGGTAGCCGGTCACGTAGTACAGCGACAGCTCCAGCTTCTTGCCGGCCGCTATCCCCGGACCGCAGTTTGCGGTTCCGGTACCCGGGCTGGCGCACTGCATGATCCCGCCGCTGCCAGGCGACCAGCCGTGTGAGGTTAGCAGAGAGCGGGCCGCCTGTATCGAGTACGGATACGGATCTACCTTCTCCTGGGGGCTGACATAAGGAGAATTCGGCAAGTTCGGTACCGGCCCATAGGTCAGCTGGCCAAGGCCGTGCAGCGTGGTTTTCAGGTACAGTGGCTCGTTAACCAGATGCTGGAGTGCCTGCCTTATATATAACTGCTTGACCAGCGGGCCGTACACCGGGCTGGTGTAGCCGAGTTCCGCCCACTGTACGTACTCCGGAGCCCACGGAGCCACCGTGTAGCCGTGACTCTTGAAGTACCCTTTAAGCCCTTCGTAATCGCTCAGTGGCAGGTATCCGATATCGATCGAACCATTCCGAAGTGCATCGACCTCGGCGGTGGCACTCGTCGGAGTCTCGTACACAACATGGGCAATCTTCGGTTTATTCGGTCCAGAGTAAGCCGTGTTGACGCTGAGGGTGGTCTGGTAGGTAGTCGGGTTGTACCCGGTCAACCGCCACGGCCCGTCAACGACCTTCCATATCGGGTTGGTCGCGTAGGTTGACACCGTCTTGGATTGAGCCGTCAGGTAATTGAAGACGGCACGAGAGCCAGCCGGGGTGAGATCGTAGTTCCCGACCTTGCCACCCGCAGATTTGACGTCCCATACTTGCTGGGGAAGCGGAACTATCAAGGTCAGCTCGTTGTTGGTATACCACTGCTGGCTGAAGCTTCCCGTCAGGTGCATCACGAACTCGGTCGGGCTTACGTAGTCGATGCTCTTGACGTTGTCCGGCATGTCCCCGGGGATGTAGGTCGCGATATTTGACTTGTTCGCCTTGTAGAGGTTAAAGAAGAACCTGACATCCCGCGTGGTAACCGGTTGCCCGTCGGACCACAGGTAGTGCTTGAGCCTGATGGTCACCACCGTGTCGTTGTTCGACCACACGGGGGGATAGGCCAAGCTGAGTTGCTGATCGATGACCGGCTTCGAGCCATTGCCAGCGTAGTACAGGGGTCTCCACATGCTGTATTCGGTGTTCTGGTCCCATGGATCGTAGTTGGACTGATTTGGAAGCGGAAGTATCCAGCTGAACTGGTCGCCGACTCCGTGGGCATACGTCACCGTCGCGCCCTTCGACGAGCCTCCACTCGCGCTGGAGCAGGCGCTCATGACCAGCGCCGCCGCCAATAGCACCGCTGCGACGCGCCCAGCGGCCCGCTTTGGCACCCGCCTGCCAAGCTTCACGCTCGCCATATCTGTTGCTCCTCCCTCATTTCCATGCGTTCTGACCAGCCCTAACGGATCCTGATTGAGTGTTTAGACAGGATACCTGTCCGACTTTACCACTCCGAGCTGCCGGCATGTCGAAAAATAGCTGGAACTTGCCGAATCCGGCATCCGGGCACGCCAACCACCCACGCAGCACCACCGGCCGGGAGGAAGCCACGCTCGGCGGCCTTTGTCATTGAAGAACTTGCGCCCCGACCACGGTTGACGCATCGAACCGGCTGCCTAAGCTTGCTGGAGGCCGCGCACAAGGAGGCTCTCTTGGCAACGAAACCGGTGACGAGCAGCTCACCCTCGGACTCCCGAGCAGAGCAAATCCTTGCCGCTACGGTCGAGGTGATCATCGACCGCGGCTTCCCGGAAACGCGAATCGCCGATGTGGCGGAACGCGCTGGTGTGAGCCCGGCTCTGGTTATCTATTACTTCAAGACCCGGGCTAGCTTGCTTGCCGAAGCGATGCGCCGATCGGAAAGCGACTGGTACGGCGAGATGGCCCGCCGGGTGTCGCGGTTCGGATCTGCGGCGGAACGCCTCGAGGAGGTGGTGGCGATGACCTGCCTTCCACCCGATGGCGACGGTCTTTCCCAATCGGGGAATGAGGCTGGCCTCGTCCTCGACGACTCATGGGTGGTCTGGCTCGATCTCTGGAGCCAGGCGTTGCGCGAACCCCACCTCCGGAGGGTACGAGAAGAGTTCGACGAGCACTTTCGCGCCACCATCCGAAGCATCGTGGAGGACGGCCTGGCTGCAAAGGAGTTCAAGCCGATCAACGTGCAGGACTTTGCCATCACCTTTGCCGCGCTCCTCGACGGCCTCGCAATCCAGATCACCC